>JBBQVM010000423.1:0-1506 GCA_038211525.1 Bacteroidia bacterium | reverse complement strand
TTCCGAATACGGCCTTGATAAGAACAGCTTCGAAGTGATCTCAATCAGCGACGGACTGATCAACCAAACGTGGCGGATTAAAAATTCCGAAGAAGATTTTATCCTGCAAAAAATAAATCATTCAATTTTCAAAGATCCCGGGGCGATTGCCTCAAATCTCAGGATGTTCGACGATTACCTGTCGTTAAATTATCCGGATTATTTATTTGTAGCACCTTTAAAGACGCTATCGAAAGAAGAACTTGTTTGTGTGCCAGAAGGATATTTCCGTCTTTTCCCATTTGTAAAAACATCACATACAATTAATGCAGCAAGGGTACCGGGCGAGGCATTTGAGGCAGCTAAACAATTTGGAAAATTTACCAGGCTGCTTGCTCACTTTCCTATAGAAAAGCTGGCTATTACGTTACCCGATTTTCATAATCTTTCCCTGCGTTATGAACAATTTCAACAGGCAATGCGAAATGGTGACAAAAAAAGAATTGTGCAGTCAGCAGAACTGATCCAATTTATAGAGGAAAATATTCACATTGTTGAAACGTACAGGAGCATTTTGAATAACCCGGAGTTTAAGCTGAGAGTCACCCATCACGACACCAAAATAAGCAATGTGCTATTCAACGAACAAGACAAGGGTTTGTGCATTATTGATCTCGACACTGTAATGCCCGGGCATTTTATCAGCGACGTTGGAGACATGCTTCGCACCTACCTCTCCCCTGTGAGTGAAGAAGAAAAAGATTTTTCAAAAATTGAAGTAAGAGATGAATACTTAGTTGCTATACGGGATGGGTACATGAGTGAAATGGAAAACGAATTGACAGCCGGGGAAAAAAAACATTTCATCTATGGCGGTAAATTCATGATCTATATGCAGGCTATTCGTTTTCTTGCCGACTATATCAACAATGATATTTATTATGGTGCCAAATATGAAGACCAAAATTTCGTAAGAGCAGGCAATCAAGTGGTGCTGCTTCAGCAATTAATGCAAAAAGAAAATCTGTTTTCTATTTAGTCCCTTCTGCTCCCAGGCCGAACATTTTCCTAATAGATTTGTTTATGTGCCTTATCAGATCCTACATCTTTGTGTTGAAATATTTTTTACCACGAGCTTTCAGGATATCTTTCTAATGGGAAATTTTTTCTTGAAGGATTAGCCGGAGGTTGCTTTATTTTTGAATCAGGATTTGGTGTAAATTGAAGTAAAGAAGCAATGAAATGGTTTCCAGTTTCTTTTAGCAAATTGTATGTTCCAGAAAAATTGATAAACAAAAACGACTCATCGTCCGTGTACCATCAGATTCGAATATGCTGAATCAACATTCCGGCCGATTGAAAATTTACTACGCAATGTGTGAAACCTAATGACACCTCAAAAGATAATTTCACTTTGTTTATTCTTCCTCGCCTACAGCCTGTCGCCACTTAAAGTTTCGGGGCAGGAAGACAGTTTGGCTTTTAAAAACCGACAGGACACTGCCAGTGGCAAACCGCTCATCGAAC
>JBBQVM010000422.1:0-1508 GCA_038211525.1 Bacteroidia bacterium | reverse complement strand
ATTTAAATACCTTGCTTGGAAAAATTCTTAGAATAGATGTAGATGGTGAGAAACCTTATGCTATTCCTGAATCCAATCCTTTTGTTGGTTTCCCTAATCATCGTGCTGAAATTTTTGCTTATGGATTACGCAATCCCTGGAGATTTTCTTTTGATAAAACCACGGGAAGATTGTTTTGTGGAGATGTTGGGCAGAATAAATATGAGGAAATAAATATTATTAAAAAAGGAGGAAATTATGGATGGAGAATTATGGAGGGGTACCATTGCTTTAATCCACTTTTGAATTGCGACAGGGTAGGAATTGAATTACCCATTGCTGAATATGATCACGAAACCGGAATAAGTATTTGCGGTGGCTATATGTACAGAGGCAAGAGTTTCCCATCCTTACACGGCTATTACTTTTTTGGTGACTGGAGTGGAAAACTATTTTGCTTGAAACAACAAAATGACGGATCGTGGGAACGATTGAAACTGAACATTAACAGCTCCGGAAAAAATGAAACTAACGGCAAACTAAATTCAATGGGTACCGATGAAAATGGTGAAGTTTATATTTTAACTCAAAAACTTTTCGGTCCAAGAAGTCCAACAGGAGTGCTTTATAAAATAACACCTTGAAAAGTGAGTTATTGAGTTGGTAACTAAGTAATGACAACCAGAATTCGTATTGCCTGCATCAGGTTGGGCGCTTTAAAAATGTAACTTTCAATTCTTTAAATCTACTTACGAAAACGATTGCAAATCGGAGAGTTTTTTATAGAGTCCTCCTTGAGTGATTAGTTGAGAATGGGTACCACGTTCTTCTATCACACCTTGATTCATAACAATAATTTCATCCGCATGTTGAATGGTAGAAAGTCGGTGAGCGATAACCAAGGTTGTTCTGTTAATCATTAATTTATAAAGTGCATCCTGAACTAATCTTTCTGACTCGGTATCTAATGCCGAAGTTGCTTCATCTAAAATGAGAATAGGAGGATTTTTTAAAACAGCACGTGCAATACTTAATCGCTGACGTTGTCCTCCTGATAATTTACTTCCTCTATCGCCAATGTTAGTATTGTATTGCTCTGGCATTTGCATGATAAAATCGTGCGCATTGGCAATTTTCGCAGCATTTTCAATTGCATCCTTACTCGCATTTTCTAATCCGAAAGTAATATTATTTGCAACAGTATCATTAAATAAAATTGATTCCTGCGACACTACACCAATCAATGAACGTAATGAATGCAGTTTGACATTCCGCAACGACAAACCATCCAATAAAATATCACCTTGCGACGGGTCATAAAACCTGGGCAACATATCAGCCAGTGTAGTTTTTCCTGATCCTGATTGACCTACTAAAGCAATCGTTTTTCCTTTACTAATAGTTAAATTAATATCTTTTAAAACGTAACCTGCATCACCTCGTACATAACCAAAACATAAATTCTTATATTCAATACTTTCTTTGAATCCTTCAACAGCAAGTGCATCCGGTTTATCAATAATATCATT
>JBBQVM010000421.1:0-1516 GCA_038211525.1 Bacteroidia bacterium | reverse complement strand
GTTGAAGTAATGTCAACACGCTGATTTTCTAAACCAACATAACTAATTAAAAGTTGCTTGGCACCTGGAGCTACGTTAATTGAAAAAGTCCCGTCAGAGGCTGTCCGCACCCCGGTTTTTTCACCTGCAACAAGAACGGATGCGTCGGATAAAGGCTGGCCATCCGTTCCAGTCACCGTACCTATGATAGTTCGTTGCTGCGCAAAACATTGAAGGAAAGAGAAGCAAAGTAGAGTAATACTAAGCAGTAGTTTTTGTCTCATAAGCTTTCGTAAATTTTATGTTGTTAAGAATTCTAATATGTAATCTACACATTTGCGAAATAAATATCAAACTTATCAAAAAATTCATGAATCATTGGATCAAGAAAATGCTTCATAAAAGATTAATTGGCACATAAGGAAGTCCGAAGAAACACATTCTTAAAGACTGTTAACCTTCTCAAAATGCTGCTTCAACTCAATTAATTTAATACTTCACGGCGTCATTTGCGAGTCCTAATCAATTGACGTAGAAAATATTTTCTAATTTTTGCAGAAAAGTTTTACGATGACAATTGCATCCTCGTTTGGAATGAGTGATCATTTAACAGGCTATAAACTGATCAATAACTGATGTACCTGAAGTGGAACCCCGGCGGATCAGGATTCCGCCACCTTCTTGTACTCTTTTTTTCCGCGTGCAGTGAGATAGGGGTACAACAAGTTCCATAAAAAATCCTTGTAAGCTTTTTTCTTAAACCTTTTGCCCCGCAGGATCTGTTGGGGAATACGGTAATTAATACCCAATAAGATTGTGTTAGCAAGTAGCTCGTGAACACCTTCAAATTCTTCATCTTTAAGATTGCCGCTCTCAACATTTGCAGCAATCCTCTTCCTTAATTGTGAGAGCATCACATCGCTAATACGCTGCCAGCTTTTTTTTATTTGTGGGTAGGTTCGTTCGATCTCCCAAAAATTATTCAGATAAAAACCATTTTCATATTGAAATCTAAACATGTCAGAGAAGTACTTTTCGAATCCGGCTAAACCCCCGAAGTCAATCTTTCCAGCGTGCAGCGCTGATAGCTCGCTCAGCAACTCCTTATAAACTTCTTCAACGATCACTTCTTTATTTTTGAAATGATAGGCAAGATTACCGATGCTTATTTTTGAATCATCTGCAATTTGTTGTAATCGTACATTCGCAATTCCTCGTTCAAAGAAGAGTTTTTCAGAAACTTTAAGTATGCGCTGTTTTGTCGTTAACATTTTACAATGAAAATTTTATATTAGAAAATATTTTCTAAACCAAAAATACTTTAAGTACTGGCATTTAAAAACCTTTCATTTACCACCACTTCCTGACTCTTTCATCAAAGGTAGATTTGAAACCTGTATGAACAGCAGCATTCGACATTATATTTGCGATCGAATGGGCATATCCGGCTTCAACCGTGGCGTTCGGTTTCCTACGACTTATGACACATTCCATCCAACTGCGCACGTGAGCCGAAGTGAGTGCATCATCGGCCGTA
>JBBQVM010000420.1:0-1531 GCA_038211525.1 Bacteroidia bacterium | reverse complement strand
TTAGAATACCAGGTAAAAAGTGCTGTGAGTAAAGTTGAAGCAATGCTAACAGCGCACTATACCATGGAACAAGCCATACCTGTAATCATCAGGTTAAAAAATCTTTTTGCCACGCTTAACTATAATACTCACAAAAAGAGCATCGCCATTTTTATATCACCAGTCATGGAGAAAGTCTTTCATTTTGAAATGGAGGTAGAAGAAAAGATTATGATAGACCCATCGTTTAAACTGAGAGACCTTATCGCATGCAGACGAGAGACGAAAGAGTGCCTGGTTCTCCAATTGAATGAAAATTACTCCAAGACTTACTTGTGCAGTAGTAATCATTCCCAGGTAATAAAATTCAATGTATTCAACAAATTAAACGATGTTTCAAAGAATGAAGTGAGTGGATTCGATTCATTTCAGGAACGAAACGAATCAGCATTGCACAGGTTTCTTTTTCAGATGGACCAGGGGCTCTCTATCATCCTGAAAGCATACCGGCTTCCCGTGTTTGTGATGGGACCAATTGATCTCGTTCGGTATTTCAATTCAATAACGGCAAACGATTCAAGCATCGCAGAATATATTCCGGTGAGGGTTACCGCCCATTCAACACAAGAAATTACCGGCGTAACGGAAAATATATTTGCAAACTGGAATACGCTGCGGCAAAAGCAACTTCTCAAAAAGATACAACATGCAAAAAGTCAAAACAAACTTACGACTGGCATAAAAGAAACGTTGAAGTCAACGCCGCGAAACCGGTCAATACTGCTTGTTGTTGAAAAGAAATTACTAAGCCATCCTTTACCACCAGTAACTAATCGGCCTTTCACGAAATTAGACTCAGGCAGCCATGAAATTTTTTTTATGAAAGATGAAGTTGATCACATCATAAAAAAAGTGCTCGAAGCCGGAGGAGAAGTTGAATTAGTTGATAACATTCTTCCTGCTGGTTACGAACAAATCGCACTGATTGAAGAGTAGAAATTTAAATTGCGAAAACAACCTGTTTCGTGAAGACAAAATAAATATGAGTGAGTTATAAATACATTGTTCGCTTAATTATCCCTTGTTAGAATGATGTAAAAAGTTTTTAAGCCCCATTACTTTTCCCGTTCGTCAATCCGATAAACCATTTCTCCGCATTTGTCCGATAGATCTTATCTACAACCCGCTTTGGCAATTTGAGCCCTTTGAATTCTCCATCAACCTTTGGTACATTCATCATTTCTGAACCGGTGAAAAAATTCCAATGCCTGAGCCTGATAGCATGAGTTTCCTTTTCGATTTCAGATTGATCTTCTCCGGGATGAAGAATTATGTCCGTGCCATAAATAATTCTGTCCTGGTAATTCATACAAAAATCGTAGATCCTTTTCCAGTTCGTCTTCGCTTCATGTTGGAGATGAGAGATGCGTGAAGCCGTATCTACAGCAAGTTCCGGAAACTTATCAAGCCGGCTTGCGAGCTCATCCACATTCCACTCCAGACTTGCTAAATGAGCGCCTATAAATTTTAAGCCGGGAAATTTTTCGAGCAT
>JBBQVM010000419.1:0-1534 GCA_038211525.1 Bacteroidia bacterium | reverse complement strand
CCTGAAAGGTTCCATCAGGCATTGGAATAGTAATTAACACCGAACTGTTGCGGTTAGCTGCCGCGCTTTCCATTGGTGCAATTTCAAAGGCAGCTTGCAAAACACTTCTGTCTAAATGATAACTGAGATATTTAAAGGGTTGGATAACACGTTCCCCAACATAAGAAACTCTTTCATTGGAAACAGGATACCATGCATCTCTCCCTCCCGAAGCAGATGCGCTTAAATTTACTATTAACAGAATGCAGATACTGAGAATTGTTTTTTTACCGGCTATCATGGTTTATTTATTTTGAGATTTATTTTTAACGGAATGCTTTGTTTTCAGAAATCAATTTCGAACTTAACTGCAATTATAAATTTGTACTTTTATCTTTCAAAATCTTCTTTACTGTTTTTAGGAAGATTTTTTCTAGAATAACTAATCACATATTTTTGATCATAGGTACAATAGGGATCTATCATCAACGTACCACGAGTGGAACGAATCATCACACGAACACCTTGTTGCGAAACATCGAGACGGATGTTATCGGTAGGATAGAGTTCACTTTTCCCCGAATAGGTTTTAATATCCGGATATTTGGCTGCCAGTTCTTTCGACATCACTCTTACCTGACTAATTTTATAGGGCTCCCATGTTCCGTCGGGAACAGGAATTAATATTGAAATAGTATCAACAGAAAGCTCGCCGGGTTCAATGCCTTGTTTTACCAACAATTTTTTTAACCCGTCATTATTAGCTTCTAATAAACGGTAGGATGTTGGAAAAATACGATCCTTACAAGTGAGTTTCAAGAGCAGCGTATCGGCATCTTTCCAGTAAACGGTGGTTCCATTTTGTTTCCAGTTTTCACTTGGAGCTAAAGGTTCAGGAGCCGTTTTAGGACTACATCCAAAATTAACTACTAAAATAATTGAAATGCCCACTAAACTTAACCTATTCATGCTATTTGTGTGAAAACTTAAAAATCAAAAATAGCAATTCCTTTTAATAAATACACCTGTCAGGTGCAGAAATTACAGTTTAAGTACCTTCACCAGGCTCGCCTTTCCGGGAGAAGTAAGGCTGATAAAATAGATGCCGGGTGCCCATGTTGAGGTGTTTATTTTGAGATTGCCGGTAAGATCAGCAGTAGTGTT
Organism: Bacteroidia bacterium; assembly: GCA_038211525.1. GTDB lineage: Bacteria > Bacteroidota > Bacteroidia > AKYH767-A > OLB10 > JADKJB01. Next base: position 391 of record JBBQVM010000419.1, on the reverse strand, counting down.
GAAAACTAGCTGTCCATTTCCGTTCATCACCTTCAATTCATTGGCAATGAATTCACTGTTCCATTTTAATTCTATTTCAGATCGGAATGGATTCGGAAATGCCACTAGCTCGGGGTCGATGTTAGCTATTGCCAGGCCTGCAACCAAAGAGGCATCGCAAAAGGTCGAATTCACCGCATTACAGAGAGGGGTTTCGCTAACTATTCCTGATCCGGGATAAGACTCTATATAATCACCTGAAATATCCCAGATAACCACTCCCTTGAGATTTTTCTGGATCGCATACGCTGCTTTTATTGCAATAGATTCGGGATCATCGTAGGAAACAAATGAGAGTAGCTTATTTTTCCCCGTAAAGTAGGGCACCTTAGCCATTTCATCCCAGTTGCGG
>JBBQVM010000418.1:0-1536 GCA_038211525.1 Bacteroidia bacterium | reverse complement strand
GGAGTTGGATCTAAAATAAGTTTCTGTCTAATTAATCTGGGTAGCTGCTCAGGTAGTCCTGGTTATTGTTTGGATACCTTAGGCAATGTGGTTACAGGCAGTACTCTTGCTAATACCGGTTTGGGTGGTGTTAGTGGATGTGGTGCTGAACAGGGAATTTTTGTAGGTAGTCTGGATGTTTATAGTGAAGGATTATCCGGACAGCAAATTGATTTTCCGGGAATATGTAACGGGGACTATTTTATTATTTCCCAAACGGATCCTTTAAATTATTTTTTAGAAACAAACGACAATAATAACTATGCCGTGGTTCCAATCACATTAACCCAACAAGGAACAGGGCCCTTAAACCCAACATTTAATTCGGTTGCAAATGGATTAACGGTTGATTTCACTTCCGCTGTTCCTGGAGTTACCGGATATCAATGGTATTTTGGCGATGGGGATTCTTCTAATATTGGAACTGTAACACATACATTCCCTGCTGCAGGAACTTACACCGTTACCCTTGAATTATACAATGGAGTTTGCACTTCAACAGTTGCACAGGTTGTTACTGTTATTGATCCGGTTGGTATTAATGAACATTTAGTAAATCTTACAGATTTAAATATTACGCCAAATCCTTTTACAGATGCAACTGATATTTCCTACAAGCTCAAAAGCGATACTCAACTAAGTTTGAAATTGTATAACCTTATCGGAGAGTTCGTACAATCAGTATACGATGGAAAGCAAACTGCAGGCACACACAAAATCAAACTGAATGATGTTCCATCCGGAGTTTATTTGATTAGAGCAAGCACAACTACTGAAAATTATTCACTGCGATTAGTAAAATTATAATTTGAAAATCAATTAATGAAAACCTTCATTTCCGATTTTGTTCGGTTATGAAGGTTTTTTAGCATCACCTTGGCTGTAAGCCTCAATGATGTCTTTTACTAATCGGTGTCTTACCACATCACGAGCATCTAAAAAAACAAAGCCGATTCCTTTGATACCGTTTAATAACGCTAAACCTTGAATTAGCCCGGAAGGTTGATTTCTTGGAAGATCCACCTGTGTTATATCCCCTGTAAGTATAAGTTTGGCGGATGGTCCCATTCGGGTTAGGAACATTTTGAGTTGACTTTGAGTCGCATTTTGGGCCTCATCCAAAATGATGTAAGCATTATCAAGTGTTCTCCCTCTCATAAAAGCTAGTGGGGCTACTTCAATAGTGCCATTTGCAATGAATGTTTGTAATTTTTCTCCGGGAATCATGTCAAATAAGGCATCATACAATGGCCTTAAGTAAGGATCAATTTTTTCTTTCAAATCACCTGGTAAAAAACCCAGATTCTCACCTGCCTCTACTGCAGGACGGGTAAGGATAATTCTTTTAATTTCTTTGTTTTTCAATGCTCTAACCGCAAGTGCAACAGCAGTATAGGTTTTACCGGTTCCGGCAGGACCTATTGCAAAAGTGATGTCGTTTTTCATACAACATTCAACCAGTCGTTTCTGCCCGGCTGTGCGTGCCTTCACCATTAT
>JBBQVM010000417.1:0-1555 GCA_038211525.1 Bacteroidia bacterium | reverse complement strand
TTTATAACCCTGACACCACAGAGGGGGGCGATCCTTCCATAGAGGAAGTTTACGATTACATAAAAGGGGAAAAATATGCGAAATTGGTTTATAATGAACCAGCCAATTTTGTTACCGGGTTTCAGGTTGGCCTCACCAGCGGGCTCTTATTACCAGCCTTTTATGGTATAGGAATACCAGTTGTATTTCCAGGTATTTTAGGAACATTTACTCCAAAAGTTAAAACACCTTTGCAATATCAATATGATGACAAAACAGGTAACTTCACTTCTTTACCCCCAGGCATTAATGAAGGGGAGAAGGTGATTTCTACCTCCTTCGCTGCCGGATACGGCAAAAAGGCAAGAAATATGAAAATGAAAAACAGTCTCATTGGAGGAGCTATCGGCTTCAGCTTCGGTGCAACTGCGATTGCGCTTCTTCTACGGAACTAATAATCAACAAATTGAACGCATTAAGGATCTTTCGCAAATCACAAATTTTTGTGGCTATCTGTGCTTCATTGTTATGTGCTGAAACCTTTCTCATTGCAAATATATCACCTGATTGGTTCACCCTTTTTTCAGTTTTCCTTGCCACTTTGTTCATTTATAATGCTTCCCGACTCACCATTGCGTTTTCAGAGCGCCTAGCCAGAAAAGACCGGGTTATTAGAATCAGAGGAAATATTTGGCATCTAGTTGCTTGTTTGCTATCTGTGCTACTCTTGTTTATTGTGCTAACAAATTGCACCACCCAACAGGTAATCATTTTCTTAAGCACCTCCATTTTGTCTCTGGTGTATATGATGCCTTTTTCATTGAATGGTAAAAAAACCAAAGGAATCCGAAACAATCCCCTTTTTAAGAATATTTTATTATCATTAATTTGGGCATTGGCAACAGTATCATTTCCATTGGCAGGAGATAAAAATTGGGACTTCAGTCAGGAACTACTTTTTATGTTCTTTAGAAGATTCTTTTTTATCTATGCATTGACTACCATATTCGACATCAAGGATATTCGTGCTGATTCAGTGAATGGAATGGAAACTGTGGCTCTTAAATTTGGTGTAAGAGGAACTAAAATACTCGCAACCGCAAGTTTATTCATGTTTTGTGTATTTACCTATACTGACATCTACCTTCACGCTGCCGGCATGAATGAATTATCAGTTGCACTTTATGTTTCCGCAGCGATAACAGCAGCAATTATTGCCGGAACCGGCTTAAAAAGGACTAAAGATTATTACACATTTGTGATAGATGGAGCTATGGCGCTGCAATTTATTTTGGTGTTGTTTTTCAGGTTCGCATGATTTTAAACATTGTTTCCTATTTATATGTTGTTTTTCTTTGTTGACTAAAAATTATTAGTAATGGTATTTGAAAATGCAAAGGCTTTCGCCGATGAATTAGATAAAAGTGACACACTTTCAAAATTCCGGAACCAATTTCTGTTCCCGGTTATTAATGGTAAACAATCGATTTATTTTTGTGGTAATTCATTAGGATTACAACCAAAGAATACCAGGGATTTTATTGAACAGGAGTTGGAAGATTGGAAGAACCTTGGA
>JBBQVM010000416.1:0-1555 GCA_038211525.1 Bacteroidia bacterium | reverse complement strand
ACAGCAATCATAATTGATAACAAACAGGTTTCTTATGTATAGATTGCCTTTGTAACTATGAGATTAACTTTCAGTAACGTGTACTTTTGTTACTTTTGCAGCATTATTCTCATTTATTTGTAACTCATAAAAATGCAATGGGAATTTTATAAAAATCATGACCAAAATAACTGGTTTAATTGAAATTGAGCTGAAAAATAAAAAACAGAGGAAAAATGATTAATGGAAAGAAAATTGTAGTTGTACTCCCGGCCTATAATGCTGGTCAAACACTCGAAAAAACTTATAATGAAATTCCTTTTGATATCGTAGATGAAGTTGTGTTGGTTGACGACCGAAGCCGCGATAATACTGTTGAAGTGGCTCGCCAGATTGGAATAAAATATGTAATAGAACACAAAAGAAATAAAGGCTATGGAGGCAATCAGAAAACCTGTTATGATACAGCTTTGAAACTGGGAGGTGATATTGTAATTATGTTACATCCTGATTATCAGTATACTCCATTGCTTATTCAATCCATGGCATATATGATCGCCAACGGTGTTTATCCGGTTGTGCTTGGTTCAAGGATTCTCGGAAACGGAGCATTAAAGGGAGGAATGCCATTGATTAAATACATCTCCAACCGCGGACTGACTTTGATTCAAAATATTCTGATCAACCAGAAACTTTCTGAATACCATACAGGTTACAGAGCATTCTCACGTGAAGTACTGCAATCCATTAATTATCATGCCAATAGCGACGATTTTGTTTTCGATAACCAGATGATATCGCAGATTATTTACAGGGGATTTCCGGTAGGTGAGGTCACCTGTCCGACAAAATATTTTAAGGAAGCTTCATCCATTAACCTGTCGCGAAGTACTATTTATGCACTGGGTGTTTTGAAAACATCGGTGTCGCATTTAATGAATAAAATGGGGATATTGCATTCCAAACGGTATAAATCGTAATTTACCTTAAACGATTATTCGGTCGGTGAAACTTAGTGAATTGTAGCTCGTTAATGACCGTTAATAAGTCATTTTATTTCAATTTGTAAGTCAAATTCTGTAAGCTCTCTGCACGATGGATGCTTATTCCCTACCTCCAGTGTCAGAAACCTGTGCAGACACTATTCATTATTCACTTTTCGTTATTCATTATTCACTACTCACTCAAACCCCATCGGCATCCATTCAAGTTTAAGATCATCAATATAAATTTTGTCCTTACCGGTATACCATACATAGGCCTTATACGTACCGTTAACAGGAGCGTTCCGATTGATCGCATCAATGAATGACAGCTCGAACCAATCACCAGGTTTATAGTGGATTTCAGTACTTTTAGCAACATTATATTTAGATACATTACCTTGCTGATCATCAATTCCTATAACTAGTATAACTTCACCTTTTTCTTCTGACGAAGGAATTAGTATACGAGCACTTGCTCTCAATGAAATATCATTAGAGCCTGGTAAATTTGTAAGTTTATCTTCAACCGTTGGACTATAAATATACTCACTGGTCATCAGGATTGATTGCTTGCCACTGTAACTTTCGGC
>JBBQVM010000415.1:0-1659 GCA_038211525.1 Bacteroidia bacterium | reverse complement strand
GTAATTTTTGATAAATTTCATTTTTGTCTTTTTGATTATTACGCTGCGAAATTGCGGCGGATTTCATCTATCCAAAAAAATGCCACAAATTAACGTCAGGTGATTAAATCATTCAAAGACAGGCAAGTTTACCTCCATCAACAGGAAGATTTATGCCGCTGATATAGCCTCCGCAAGGTGAGCAAAGGAAAGCTACTACCGCACCAAAATCTTCGGGACTGCCAATCTTTCCGACGGGAATTTCTTTTTCAATAGCTGCTTCAATTTGTTCCTCACTTTGTCCTGTTTCCTTCATTTTATTTTGAACAATCGAATCGTATCTCGCCGTTCTGGTAAAGCCAGGCAACACATTGTTAACCGTAATTCCAAAAGGACCCAACTCGTTCGCAAGGGTTTTTGACCAATTGGCTACCGCTCCCCTGATCGTATTGCTCACTCCAAGTCCTGGGATTGGTTGCTTTACAGAAGTTGAAATGATATTGACAATGCGGCCGTAGCCTGAGGCCTTCATCGAAGGAAGTACTTCTTGCACGAGGATTTGATTGCAAATAAGGTGACTGTTAAATGCCTGTAAAAATTCTTCCGGTGTAGCCTCTGTTATGTCACCACCTTTTGGACCGCCGGTATTGTTAATCAAAATATTTACCGATTTATTTTGAGAAATAAAACTTGTGATTGCAGTTCTTACTTCTTGAGGCTGCTGAAAATCTGCAATGAGGTAATTGTGATTTTGACCTTTGGAACGATCTAATTTCAACGCTGTTTCCTTTAACCTTACCTCATTCCTGGCCATTAATGTAATTTCTGCACCGAGCAAAGCAAGTTCAACGGCGGTCGCAAACCCCAGCCCCTGCGTGCTTCCACATACTATTGCTTTTTTTCCTGTTAAGTCAAGGTTCATAGGGCATTTTGATTAAAACTGCTGAATAATTAATTAAAAATGTTAATCCATGAAAAAGTTTAGTTAACAAAAATAGCGACTTCGTCAAAACAAAGGATATTAACAAGTGTTTATAAATTCCAAAACATTCTATTTTCTTGATTAGCTATATTTGAATCAAGCTTACACCACAAGGGATTTCCCGCCGATAGCAACGTGTCAAAAAATATCCTTTAGGAAATTATATTGAATTCCGCAAATTGTAATTGAAATAAAATCTTTTCTTTTGCGCAAATCTTAATGAATGGCAGATAAAAATTTATTTGATTATACAGAAGACTCTATTAAAAGTCTCGACTGGAAAGAACACATAAGACTTCGTCCCGGAATGTACATTGGAAAATTAGGAGACGGAAGTAGCGCAGATGATGGGATCTATGTGTTGTTGAAAGAGGTGATGGATAACTGCATTGATGAACACACAATGGGGTTTGGAAAGCATGTAGATATAGAAATTAAAAACAAAACAGTCACAGTACGCGATTATGGCAGAGGGATCCCTTTAGGTAAGGTGGTAGATGTTGTAAGTAAAATAAATACAGGCGCAAAATATGACAGCAAAGCATTTCAGAAAAGTGTTGGGCTAAATGGCGTAGGCACAAAGGCTGTAATTGAATTGAGTAGTTATTTCCAGGTTTCTGCTTTTCGGGAGGGTAGAAAAAAAACGGCAGATTTCGAAAAAGGATTTCTCATCAAAGAATACAGGGAAGAAAAAACAG
>JBBQVM010000414.1:0-1705 GCA_038211525.1 Bacteroidia bacterium | reverse complement strand
CCAATAGCATGATGGAAACGGGTATGAATTGCGCCCGGGTAAACCAAATAGGTAAGTCCTAGCTGGCGAATGCGTGTAAGTCGCTGGAACCATGGATGTCCAATGATATCATGAATACTATCGAAGGGAACCGTTATGAATCCATAAACAGGGTCATTAATTATTTTTTTCTTGTTCAAAGCAATACTATTGGTGTAGGTTCGATTATTATATGTAATTTTATTACTTTAAAAATACCGTGTAAATTTAGGTTATTTATGGATAAATTAAGTATTCTTTGGGCCGATGATGAGATAGATTTATTAAAGCCACATGTTTTGTTTTTGCAAGAAAAGGGCTTTGCGGTAACAACAGCGACTAACGGTCACGATGCATTGGATCTTTTGCAAAAAAGCAGATACGATATTGTTTTTCTTGATGAAAACATGCCCGGATTGTCGGGTTTGGAGACATTGGTAAGATTGAAAAACATTAACTCAGAAATTCCGGTAGTGATGATTACCAAGAGTGAAGAGGAGTATATTATGGAAGACGCGATTGGTTCTAAGATTGCCGATTACCTCATTAAACCGGTCAACCCGAATCAGATTTTACTTTCTATCAAAAAGAATTTAGATACCAAGCGTTTGGTGAGTGAAAAAGCAACCTCTGTATATCAGCAAGAATTCAGAAATATAGGGACTACCCTGAATGAAAAACTAGATTATAAATCGTGGGTGGAAGTTTACAAAAAATTAATTTATTGGGAACTGGAGTTGGAGAAATCAAAGGATGAGGGGATGTATGATATTCTCACCATGCAAAAAGATGAGGCGAATTTACAATTTAGTAAGTTTATTGAAAATAATTACCTCAACTGGTTGAAGAGTGATGACAAAGCACCGGTGATGTCGCATACGTTGTTTCGTAAAAAAATATTTCCTGTAATTGAGTCCACTGAAGATCCGGTGTTTTTTATTCTGATTGATAATTTGCGTTATGATCAATGGAGAATGCTGGCGCCGATTTTAAGTGAGGAGTTGAGAATAGTGGAGGAGGAGGCCTATTACAGTATTCTCCCTACTGCAACTCAGTATTCAAGGAATGCGATTTTTGCAGGTATGATGCCATCGGATATTGAAAAGCGTTTTCCCAAGTTGTGGTTTAATGATGAAGATGAGGGCGGAAAAAATATGCATGAGGAAGAATTTTTCGCCGATCAGATGCAACGTCTGCGCAAGCAGCATAAATTTTCATATACCAAAGTAACTAACTTTGATGCCGGCAAGGCGATGGTTGAAAATATTCCGAACATGTTTCAGAATAAGTTCAATATTATAGTGTACAATTTTGTAGATATGCTTTCGCATGCACGAACCGACATGCAGGTAATACGCGAATTGGCAGATGATGAATCGGCATATCGATCGTTAACGGTTTCGTGGTTTGAACATTCTCCGTTGTTGGATGCTATTCGTAAAATTGCAGCGCGTAACGTGAAGGTAGTTATTAGTACCGACCATGGGACTATTCGTGTTAAAGAAGCATCAAAACTAATTGGCGACAGAAGTACTAACACTAATTTGAGGTACAAGCAAGGTAAAAATCTGAATTATGAAAAGAAGGATGTGTTCGAAGTAAAAAATCCGATTGATGCTATGTTGCCGCGAACCAATTTGAGTACTACATTTGTTTTTGCGAAGCAGGATAAGTTTTTTGCTTATCC
>JBBQVM010000413.1:0-1773 GCA_038211525.1 Bacteroidia bacterium | reverse complement strand
TGTGGCCTGCCTTCTGGTTATATGCCGGTCATGAAAATGATGAAATAGATATTTTTGAAATTAAAGGTGAAAGAAACTCCGATCTACATGTGGATGTACATTGTCCAAAAGGATGCGATAATTATAAAACTACCTTAGGTTTGTTGAGAAAAAACTGGGGGAGCTTTCTTCGTACCGGATCAAACTGGAATGAGGGTTATAATGTTGTTGCTGTGGAATGGACTCCTGATTACATTAAATGGTATCTGAATGGTAAAGGAATAGCTTATTGGAAAGGGCAAATGGAATTTCCCGCCTCTTTAATTGCGAATCTCGCTATTCCATCAAATGGAGGGCCATTTGGACCGGGTCCCGATTCTAATACTAAGTTCCCTGCAACCTTTGCTATCGATTACATCAGAATATGGTCGGCACAACAAACGAATCAACCTGATATACTGTTTGAGCCTCGTTTACCGGGTTCAGAAAGAGCATCCATACCTAATAGCAACTCACAACTTGTTAGAAAATCAAAACCTGAATTCAAAAGGTCTCAATTAAAGAACGAACAACTTCAGGTTTCCTTTGCTAAAATACCTAACGATGGTTACATGGTTACTTTAACAGGTAAACCTGATGATGATTTTAGCCTGGAAGTAAAATCCGGAACTAACGAATTAATTTATTCTAGTAAAGACGCTAATTTAATGGAACATCATTTTTATTTGAAAAATACCAATGGCGATACGCATTTGATATTGATAATAAATGGAAAAACAATTGACCATCAATTTTAGAATTCTTATCTCGCAAGCGTCACCGTCCCATGTCTGCTGTAACGCTTATTCGCGGAAGTAAAAGTTATCAAATAACCATATATACCCTCCGGACTATTTAGTCCATTCCAGCTTTTGCCGGTATAAACTAACGCTCCGAATCTATTAAATATTGAAATGGTAATTGATTCGGTTTTTTCATCTGTTATTATTTCAAAATTATCGTTGATGCCATCACCGTTAGGAGTAAATGAGTTAGGTGCAAAAACTAATGGCTGGTCCGGGTCACATTCAGGATCATTTGCAATAAAAATCTGTTGCACAACACTATCCATGCAACCATTAACATCCTTGATGGAATAGGTTATTTCATGATAGCCTGCATCAGTAATGGTAAATGTTGTGGATTGCGTATTTGAAATAGTAATATCATCAATTTTCCATTCGTAAGAAATTATTGTTGCATTGGGTGTGTTTACAATTCCAGACAAAATAGTTGGCTGGAAGATACAATGCTCTTCAATATTTATAAAAGCATGAGGAGGTTCAATAATAATAATATTTTCGGTATGGTGCGCCTTGCAATTATTGGGGTCACTAGCAGTTAAAATAACCTGGTAGGAGCCTACTGCAGAGTAGCTATGATTAGGGTTTTCACTTGCTTCAACAGCGCCATCGCCAAATGCCCATGAGTAGGTAAGCGGAAAAGGACCTGATGAAAGATTGTTAAATACTACATTTTTATCACATAAAATATCCTCATCAAAATAGGCTGACGGCAAAAAATCCTCGAATGAAAAATCTAAATTTAATTCACAAGTTGAAGCGGAGCCAATTTGTAAAGTGTACAATTGAGCAGGACTAGGATCAGTGATTATCAAAGAGTCACCTGTGCTACCATCATACCACGAGTGCAAAATTCCTTGAGGTGCATATGCGGTGATACTTCCATCGCTATTACAAATGGTCGTTGTTATTTTAGCTGAAATTAATTCACAATCTACATAGGCATAACCAA
>JBBQVM010000412.1:0-1776 GCA_038211525.1 Bacteroidia bacterium | reverse complement strand
AAAATTATGAACGATCAGGTAAGAGCATTAGCACCTAAAGAATTATGGAATCACTTCGCAGACTTAAACGCAGTACCTCGTCCTTCTAAAAAAGAAGAAAGAGTAATTGAGTTTATGAAAAAATTTGGTGAAGGACTTAATTTGCCAACACACGTGGATGCTGCCGGTAATGTAATTATTAAAAAGCCTGCAACAAAGGGAATGGAAAAAGTAACGCCGATAGTTTTGCAAAGTCACCTCGATATGGTTCATCAAAAAAATTCGGATACGAACTTTGATTTCGATAAACAAGGTATTGAGATGATTGTAGATGGCGATTGGGTTAAAGCAAAAGGTACTACGCTTGGCGCGGATAATGGAATTGGTGTTGCTACAATTATGTCGTTGCTTGCAGCTACTGATATTCCTCATCCTGCATTTGATGCATTGTTTACTATTGATGAGGAAACAGGAATGACCGGAGCAATGGAATTGAAAGGTGGAATGTTAGATGGAAAAATATTGCTGAATCTGGATACCGAAGAAGATAATGAACTTACCATTGGCTGTGCAGGTGGAATAGATGTTACTGCTAGTGGTTCTTACAAACAAGTTGTGCCGGGTGCATCAAAAGGATTTCGTATCTCTGTGAAAGGTTTAACAGGTGGACATTCCGGCGTTGACATTGCTAAAGGGCGGGGAAATTCCAATAAAATTATGAATCGGTTATTACTCTCTCTGGTAACGGATTTTGGAATAGGTATTGCATCCATTGATGGAGGCAGTTTAAGAAATGCTATTCCAAGAGAATCAGTTGCAGTTATTGCTGTAGCAGAAAATAATTTAGATGCAGTAAAAAAAGCGATTGAGGAATTTAATTCTGTAATAAAAAAGGAAAATAGTTTTACCGATCCTAATCTCGAAGTAACAATGGAAGCAGCAGAAGTTCCCACTTCTATTTTGGATTTCGATTTTATGCAGCAATTTTTACGCTCGGTTTATGGTTGTCAGAATGGAATTTATAGAATGACACCATCCATTGAGGGATTGGTGCAAACTTCCAATAACGTTGCGCGGGTATTGGTAAAGGATGGAAAATATACCGTTCAATGTTTAACACGCAGTTCGGTGAACACTGAAAAAATGGATCTGGCTCAAACCATCAAATCCACTTTTGAATTATGTGGTGCTACCGTCACTTTTGCAGGAACCTATCCGGGGTGGGAGCCAAAACCGGATGCACCTATTGTAAAAATAATGAGTGAGTTGTACAAAGAACTTTACAAGGAGAATGCTAACGTTGATGCCATACATGCAGGACTGGAGTGTGGCATTTTAGGCACCAACTACCCCGAGATGCAGATGATTTCTTTCGGCCCAAATATTTACGGAGCCCATTCACCTGACGAAAAAGTTCAAATTAGTTCCGTTCAAAAATTCTGGGGATATCTTCTCGAAACACTGAAACGTATTCCCACCAGTAACTAATCAACCTCCACATCCACCTCCGCCGCCGCCGCCATCACTCAATCAGATAATTTTTTTTCGAATTCTCATTTGGTGTTCAAGAATTAAATTTTCGAGTGAACCAAATAATTCTAAAACTTCCTTTCTCTTTATATACGTGTGGGCTTCGGTGGACATAATGTTGTAACTGGAATGTTTCCACTTGTCTGGTGACTTAACAATTCCATGATTGACCGGGTTATTATGAATATAGCAAATAAGGGTTTTTAAATAACTTTCTGAGCTTACCTTTTTTCTTTGGAAACTTTCTTTCATTAATGAACCCATTCT
>JBBQVM010000411.1:0-1808 GCA_038211525.1 Bacteroidia bacterium | reverse complement strand
ATACATATAAATTTCCATCATGATCCCTCACCATCTTTGAAATACCATCGGAATCACTACCTCCGGCTCGTGTGGCCCATGCTACGTTTTGGGCTTTGGCGTTAAAAGTTGACAAAAGGATTGAAATGGCAAATAATAGATAAAGTTTCATAAATTTGAGTATTTAGATCAAAAATAAGTAAAATAGTCGATAAATGTGTGGCGCAAGGGAAAAGACAAATGTTTGATTTCATTTAGATCTATGAAAAAGGTGAAAGCTCATATTATTTCCTCTCTTATGATTCCACACCGCTATTCATAAAACAAATCATCAATTTTTTTAATAATAGAATCTCGTTGCTCAATAGTGTAAAATTCTTTTCCCGGAACAGCAGTAAAAAATGGAAATCCTTTGACAGGAAGATGATCGAAGTTGACATTGTTAAATATTGTATCGGATGGATTTAATTTCACCTCAAACATCATCAGTTCCATCATATTGGGTTGCATTGCTTTTAATTTTCGTTCCTGCGCATTGACAAATAAAGAAAGTAACAGAAGTGTATTAGATAGGATAACTATTTTCATGGCTCTAATTTTTAATAATTTTTAAAGTGGTGAATTTACTGCCGCTTCTCAAAGTAAGCAAATAAAGTCCTTGGGGAATATTGGGTAAGAAAAGTTTTTGATAACTACTCCATTGCGGAAGACTTAATTGGTAAATAGACTGATCCGTAGTGTTTATAATTTCTAAATCTCCGGGTTGATTTTGCTGTAAAGAATAATTGATTTCTAACAATGAAGCACTTACCGGGTTGGGATAAGCACTTAGCATTAAAGGAGCTCTATCAAAATAATTATTGATTGCTGTTATGGTATCACAACCACTACCAATTAAAGGGCCAAGCTGATAGTTGGGATGATTAGCAATGGTGCCTGCATTGAATGTAGGAAGAATAACTGAATGTTGTTGAACATTACAACTTAATCCTGAACTATCTGGATATAGTATTGTATGCATGGCACATGTTGAATTCCCGGTGGAAGAATAAATTTTACCATCAGCAGCTAGCTGTTGAATAAAAAATCGGGTGGCAAGAGGAGGGTTAGGGCAATTAAACCCATCCCAAACAGCTACCGTTTGAAGCGTAGTATCCGGTTGATTAGAAGATGCATCTACTTGGTATAAATATTTTGATGAAGAACCGTAAAGGTACCGAGAGTTGGAAGAAAATGCTGCCCCTGCGCTAACCATTGAATCGTTAATGGCCACTTTTCTGTAATTACTTAACATACCTGAACATCGGTCGAAATCGAATAATTCAAAATCATCATCTGTGCTGTAGGAACCAAATCGGTTGCCATCAGGTGAAAAACTAGTCTGCCCTGTGCCTAATCGAAACCCTATTGACTGTGAATGACTGAAAATTGGCCCTGTTGGAGTTAATAAAAAAAAATAGAAGGCTGAACCGTTAAACTCTCGTGCCACAATCCACCAGTCTATACCATTTGCATGTTTACATGCATTTAATCCATTCGCAGATATCCCTGCAGTAAACAAAATTTGATTTTTTAAAACAACTTCCCCTGAACCACCATTTAAATTCATATCTAACAAAGAATAATATAGATAAAAAGCATGTGCATTTGAACCTGTTTGATCAAATGTCATATGAAAAAGAAAATAGCGATTTACATCTGATAAATCAGGTAGAATAATATTTGGTTGCCACAATCTCAGGCCTTCATTAAACCAAGTGGTGTATTGCGATGGATTCAATCCCGAACCATTCACCATAGTATCATTTGCATTATTCATAATAATAACA
>JBBQVM010000410.1:0-1850 GCA_038211525.1 Bacteroidia bacterium | reverse complement strand
ATTACTTTATATTCAGGGTATTATAATAATATTTATACGCCTCAAAGGTTTTGATTTTAAAAACATTAATTTGAAAATATTTAAGTCGTCGGGCGAACAGGTAAATCGTTAAAGAAGAAAAGTGCATATAGAGAATTTTCTAAGTTAGTCCCTAGTAAAATCATGCAAAGGCAATCAAGTATGGTTAATTAGAAATTGATAGGCACATTGAAATGAAAAAATTTTAATTGAGGAGTAAATATTTCATAAAGATAAAATAATATAAGAGGTATTTGCAGAGAATTAGGTATCATATTGATTAAAACTTATTACTTTTAATGCTACTTTCCAAATTAACCAAATCACATTAAACCAAGCATAAAGATGAAAAGAAGCAAATTCTTAATGGCACTTATGGCAGTTGCTCCCGCATCTGCTTTTGCGGGAATTAAATTGAGAAAATCAAGGCCGGCAAATGGCTTTAAAATAGCTGCAGGTGAGGGGCGAATCCATGGTCACATTCAATTAAAAGGGGTTAATTCAAATATTCTTGATGTTAAGGTATCAGGGAAAGATACTGATGGTGATCTTGCTATTTTTGAACAAACAAGTTTATCTCCCAAACGTGGTACGCCATTGCATGTGCATCATAATCAGGATGAAATATTTTATGTTATCGAAGGTGAATATTATTTCCAGGTTGGAACGGATAGGCACAGACTCAAAACAGGCGATAGTATTTTTTTGCCAAGGGCAATTCCACACGCCTGGACCCAGGTAAGTGAAAGTGGTAAAATGATTGTTACCGTTCAACCGGCAGGTAAACTTGAAGATTTTTTTATTACAATGTCTGCTCTTACCACGGAACCATCCTCTGAACAAATTGCAAAAATATTTGCTGATAATGAAATGCAAGTCGTTGGCCCGCCATTGAAATTAGAATAAAAAAATTAAACTGCGGCCCCAATAATTCGAAATACGATATATTTAGTTAACACCAAGTGGGCTGAATTTACTCCGTTAATTCTTTTTGCTTTTGATTTATATTTCACCCCCTGGGCAATTCATAAAAAAAGGTATTACCATCGAATGTATTTGCTCGTGAATTTTTTCACTATTAAATTTGGCAAGGAGTTCTTTGCATCGGCTTGATAATTTGAGGTAGGTGACGAGCTGTGCCTTGGATAAAGAAATCATGTTTTCAACTGCTTTTAATTCCAGTCAAAGCTAATTTTCCACAAGGAGATTTGGTTGGAAACGGCAACCGAGATTCTTTCCTTTGAAAATTATTAGCACATAAGGAAATTGTACCACTTTTAATCCTTGGCATTGGAGTTTGTTGAGTAAACATGTTTTGGTAAACAAATTCGAGTAGACCAGGGCCAAGGTGCCGGTGTACGTAATAAATACATCCGATTGTTTTGTATGAAACCGATTCAAGAAAATTTTGAGTTATCATAATCGAAAAGTTATAGAAGTTAGATGTAAATAAAGAAATTAAAAGGAAAATGAAAGCAGAATTAACAAGATTAAACAGGAGAAGGAAATAGAGGATTTTGATGAGATCTTTGACTTAATATGAAAATAAGCGCAAAAAAGAATAAAATTCAGAGGGTTAGATTATTTAGACAACCGCTAAACTACTTCAAAACAATAAGTTAGCTAATTGTCAGTGTTTTGTTACTCGAAATTTTTAAAGCCTTAACTTTACTTAGTTAAGTTGTGGGCAAATCGAAGAATAGGGGTCCCCACACAACCAAAACAACTATTTTGTCATCTTTATATAAAAGACCGGTGGTTTGACTGAAGAGCGCGACGATAATCTTATTAAAAAGTGCATTGAATGGGACAGAAAAGCCCAGAATGCGCTT
>JBBQVM010000409.1:0-1863 GCA_038211525.1 Bacteroidia bacterium | reverse complement strand
GAAGCATTTTGTATGAGCGCCAGGCTGATACTGTTGGTACCTTTTGCTGAAGTTTTTATTACCGGAATGGAATATCCTGTCGTCTTCAATTTCTCCGCTAAAAATTTACCAACCCTGTTCGCTCCTTCGTCAGCAGATAGAACATGCACCGACGTTTTGCCATCAACTAAAAAGCTTCCGTTGCCTTCCTGAACTGAAACCGGAACAGGTAACAACCTTGACGCAATGGGATTCTCCCCTGCAAAAGTGCCAATGCTGATCAGCATTGCGATGGATAAAAAAACACATCTCTTCATTGTCAATTTTTTTTTAAATGTTATTTTATAAAAATGTTGTTAGCCTTCTTCACACTTTCGTAAGTTGACCGGTTCTTTTTCAAATCATGTAGTCAAAAGAAAGCATTTTCCTTTATGACAAAATAAAATTTTGTTTGAAATAAAATGCAGTGATGTCGATAGACCAGGAAAATTTTTCATGAAACTCAAATTTAGAGAATTCATCTGAGTGAATCATGAGTTGTCGCTGCAATTTCATTTTATTTCTAAAAAAATAAAGTAGGAGATTCTACATGGAAGCCAACTAGATACATCATCGGCCGATGGAGGAAATAACTTAAGCAAATTCAGTCTTTAACCTCCATTATCAACGAAGCGCAAAAAATTGAATGAAAAAAATTCGTCGTGCAAATAACATTAAATGATTAGCATGGCATCTCCATAGCTAAAGAAGCGATATTTATCTTTAATGGCTTTTTTATAAGCGTCCATGATCAGGTCGTAGCCTGCAAATGCACACGTCATTATCAATAAACTCGTTTTCGGCAAATGAAAATTCGTCACCAGCGAATCTGCAATGTTGAATGTATAGGGCGGATGAATGAAATGGTTCGTCCAGCCTTCAGCGGGCTTTAGCAACCTTTGTGCTGTGAAAGAAGTTTCCATAGCACGCATAGTCGTAGTTCCCACAGAACAAATTCTTCTGCCGGTTTCTTTTGCCTTATTAACGATTTTGCACGCTTCTTCCTCTATTCTATAATATTCAGCATCCATTTTGTGCTTGCTAAGATCTTCCACTTCAATTGGGCGAAAGGTGCCGAGACCCGTATGCAGCGTTACTTCTGCAAATCGAATCCCTTTTATTTCAAGACGTTTAATGAGTTCCTGGCTAAAATGCAAACCTGCGGTAGGAGCTGCTACGGCTCCTTCATGTTTCGCATATACGGTTTGAAATCTCTCTTTATCGTCTTCGTCAGGTTTACGCTTAATGTATTTTGGCAATGGTGTTTCTCCCATCTGGTGAAGCATCTTCCTAAACTCATCTTCCGGACCGTCCCATAAAAAACGTATAGTACGTCCGCGGCTTGTTGTATTGTCTATCACTTCCGCTACCAGCTCATCACTTTCGCCGAAGTATAGTTTATTGCCGACCCGTATTTTTCTGGCAGGATCTACAATTACGTCCCAGAGCCGGTTGCCTTTATGTAATTCTCTAAGTAAAAAAACTTCGATTTTTGCGCCGGTCTTTTCTTTGCGACCATACATGCGTGCAGGAAATACTTTTGTGTTGTTTACTACAAACACATCTTTGTCATCAAAATAATCCAGGATGTCTTTGAAATGTTTGTTTTCTATTTTTCCGGTCTTTCGCTCAATAACCATCATCCGGCTGTCTTCTCTGCGTTTGGTGGGTGTTTGTGCAATAAGGTTGAGTGGGAGGTCAAATTTGAATTGACTGAGTTTCATGCGCAATTATTATTTAAAAGTTAATTGTCACATGCCATTACTGTAGGTTTTTACAGAGATATGTGCCCCGGATTTCGAGGCCACTTATCATGTTACGGCATGATTTTTTAAGCCTGCTAAA
>JBBQVM010000408.1:0-1890 GCA_038211525.1 Bacteroidia bacterium | reverse complement strand
TCCTCCTGTCTCTTTCTGAATTCTTGCGCCATCAGCTAAAGGTTTTCCTAAGATAGACAAATTTGTCTTTTCCTATAGTAATAAGTGCAAATTTCAGCTAATAATTATCCTGAGACAACCTTGCTCTTTTTATTTGTTTGTAGTATAAGTACTTAAATACCAGGCGCAACACCAATTTAATGTTTCTTCTAAATTTCTAAAGGAATGGCCCAATTGATTAACGGCCTTGCTATTCAGGTATTGAAAATTTTCCCTTGTTGCCTTTGCTGACTGCCGGGTTATTAATGGTTCGCGCCCCATTAATCTTGCACGTAATTCCTCGAAGTGCGCAAATGAAGAAACAACCGATGCCGGAATTTTTATTGAGGGCGATTTCTTTTTAAAATGCATGCCGATTTGGTCAAACAATTCTTTCGTGCTTATGCGGCCACCGTTTGCAATAAAACGCTCTCCTGAAATTTTGTTAGCATTTAAGGTGCAAATCAGATCAACTACATCGCGTACATCAACATAGTTGAGATAACTTTCGCTATAGAATTTTTTTTCTTTCCATACATAGTGAAAAAGTTGTGCACTGCTTTTTGTCCAATCCGCAGGAGCGAGAATAACCGAAGGGTTTATTATGGAAACGGCAAGCCCTTCTTCAGCACCACGCCACACTTCTAGTTCCCCTTTGTATTTAGATTCAGCGTAGTCGGTATTCAGATCGCTCTCGACCCACCGCGATGATTCGTCAATGATTTGAATTTCTTTTTTTCGTCCGAATGCAGCAATTGAACTGATATGAATAAGATGCTGTATGCCTTGTGCAAGACAAGCATCTACAACATATTTTGTGCCCACAACATTTACGTCCATTATTTCTTTTCGCTTTCGCGGATTAAACGAAACATGCGCGGCAGTATGGATAACAGAAGTTGCGTCTTTAAATGCTTCCTGCACCAAAAGTGGATCTAAGATTTCGAATTCGCGCCAGATAATATTTGGTAGATTGCTGAGGTGTGAATAATCACTACCCTTTCTATGAAGAGCAATAACCGGTTGTTTTTCTTCTGCAAGTTTGCGAAGAATGTAGCTTCCAAGAAGTCCGTTTGCACCTGTTACTGCAATCATGAATTAAAGACTGTTATTTATCAGAGGTAAAGCTACGGCTTTTTTAAAGTACTTGCTTTGAATGGCCTCTTTGAGTGCTTGCATGTAAATCATGGAGTGGCAGTCGCTACCAAGCATTTCTATCCAGCCCTTATCAATAAACTTGTCAGCTAACTTTTGAATGGGTTTGGAATAAAAGCCAACAAGGGATGGAATATTAATTTGGAAAAGTACTCCCCGGTCGCGCAGTTCTTCAGCTTTTTCCATCGTCATATATGCATAGCGCTCTGGGTGAGCCAAAATAGGCTTGTATCCCTGCGTTGCTATCTTAAAAATAAAATCATTAAGTTGATAAGGTTCAGTAAGAAAGTTTGTTTCAAAGAGCAAATACTTTTTGCCGAATGCGAGGAGTGATTCTTTTGCTTCAACTCTCCTCATAAGTTCTTCATCGAGAAAATATTCAGCTGCGGCTTCAATGGTAATGGGTATGTTTTGCTGATGTAGATATCCGTTCAACTCACTTAACTTGCTTCTAATCTGCTCCGGTTCATTGCGATAGTAATCGTTCATGATATGAGGAGTGGTAATTAGTTTCTCATACCCAAGAGCAGCAAAATGTTTGATAAGTTCAATAGCTTCATCATGGGTTTTAGCACCATCATCCAATCCTGCCAGCAGGTGCGAATGCATATCAATACGCAGCGGGTTTTGAAATTTATTTTTTGAACTAAAAAATGAGATCACTTGAATCGTAATATTTTTCTCCAGCGGTCTTTCACTGCTGTCTTATCTTCATAA
>JBBQVM010000407.1:0-1972 GCA_038211525.1 Bacteroidia bacterium | reverse complement strand
GTGCTTCGCAGACACATTTGTGCAAGCCGAAAGTTCAGTTCTCCGAATGAAGTTTAGTGGTAAAAATCCCGCCCTTCGGGTAGCTGCAAACCGTTAGGCGTAATTTAAATAACATGAATTGGGAAACAATTTTAAGTGTCGGTGACAGTATCACAATAGGATCAAGATCTTATTTAGGTTACCCTGAATACTGCGGTAATTTCTTATCACTTGGAACCAATAAGAAGTGGAATGTCATAAACCATGCAGTAGCAGGTTACACGACCATTGATTTATTGAGAAGTGTTGATAAAAACTACTCTAATTTAGAGAACTGTAAACCAGACATTGCAACCATTCTTATTGGAACCAATGATTTGAAATCAAATACTTCATCTAGAATATTTAAAATTGCCTATGAGCAACTGGTAACGAAAATCAGATTGATTGTAGGTACTAACAATCTCATTTTAATTAAACTACCAAGCTTGATTCCTGGTGTTATGCTGCCATACAGTATTAACATGAATGAATTGGTGACAGAATACAATAAAATTATACATTCAATAGCTGAAGAAAATGAGTTATTGAGCATTCAATTAAAATGCGAAGAATCCTTTTTTTATGATGGAGTCCATTTAAATGAGACAGGAAGCGAAGACTTTGGGAAACAGTTATCAAATCACATTTTGAAATTGAGAGGGTTCTAATGAGAAAAAACATTCTAATTGTTTTCGGTACACGTCCGGAAATCATAAAACTCGCCCCGCTTATTTTATCGTTAAAAGAATCACCCTTAAGAGATAATTTTATTGTTGCGTCAACTTCACAACACGAAGATCTTTTAGATGAACAACTCAACTATTGGAAAATTACGCCTGATTATTTCTTAACATTATCTCCTTATAAAGGGAATTTAGTGCGACTCCTTAGTCACACAATCTCAGGACTGCAGGATATTGTTGAACAGATTGCTACCATTGAATATGTTATTGTACAAGGTGATACCAATACTGCGTTGGCTTGTTCAATGATAGCTTTTCTTAATCAAACTAAACTTATTCATATTGAAGCCGGGCTACGTTCTTTTGATTTGAAAAACCCCTTTCCGGAAGAGTTTAATAGAATAGTTGCTTCAAGAGCAGCGCACTTTCATTTTACGCCTACGGAAACATCAAAAACAAATCTTCTAAACGAAGGAGTTACCTCGTCAAAAATAATGGTTGTTGGAAATACTGTTATAGATGCGCTCAATTACACCAAAAAAAATGGTCAAAATATAACAGCAAATAACCCTTCAACCGTTTTAATTACGCTCCATAGAAGAGAAAACACACATACGAATTATCTAATATTGATCGAAGTAGTCAATGATTTAGCAAATCAGCATCCTGACTTAAATTTTGTATGGATTACACATCCGAATTGCAGCGAAAAAATAAGGTCAGCAATCGGGGTTTCAAATAACATAGAAATACAAGAGCACCTTCCTTACCCTCAATTTATTAGTCTGTACGATTCCGCAAAAATGGTTGTAACAGATTCCGGAGGTGTTTCGGAGGAAGGAATTCACTTAGGATTACCCATTATTATTTTCAGGGAAACAACTGAAAGGACAGAAGCTATTACCGAAAATTATCCAATGATTGTTTCCTTAGAAAAGGATAAAATTATTTCCTTTTTTAATAGCAATTTAAATCGCGTAAACACTATTCAATACTCGTATGGCGATGGAAATGCCTCGCAAAAAATAGTTAATTGGCTCTGTAGTGAAATTGATCCAGTCGATTATGATACTTTAATTATTGGAGGAGGACCAGCAGGAACAGGGATTTTATTAAAGGTTTTGAAAGACGGAACAAGTGATTCATTTTTTAATAAACGTGTTGCCTTAATTGAAAACTCTTCTTTTCTTATTAAAGGTAATATTACCCAATACAAAGTAAACAGCGACACTTTTTCGGATGTATTTTTAGAATGCCTTGAAGGAGCT
>JBBQVM010000406.1:0-2045 GCA_038211525.1 Bacteroidia bacterium | reverse complement strand
AGATAGCTATATGTTGTGAATCATTTTAAGAAATGATAAAATATGCTATTCGTATTGAACAGGCAAAAAAGGAATTTTACTGTGCATATACTGTTTTCCTCTTTTATTTAAAAAGAATTTACAATTTAATAACATAGTTACTAATAGAACCGGTTTGAAGATCCAATTTGCAGCTTTAAACGATTGTAAATAGATATCGATATACTGTTCAGTAAGGAATTCATCTATTTGAATGATGGTAGCTGCATCGGGCTGTTCCCGTTTTATAAATTCATTACGGAGTGCATTCAATGTTTGAAAAGCATTTCGCAGCAACTTAAAAGAAACACTAAAACTTATTCTGTTAATCATCACTTTGTGAAGAAAAAAATCATACTTTTTCCCAAAATATTCATCAATATTTCGTGCTGAAATCTTCGTATGAGTAGAAATTTGAATTTTCTCATATTTATATGATACACTTTCACGGTTCACTCGGAGAAAGTACAATGGTTCCATTAGATTTACAAACCGGTATCCCAATGAAAGTAGTCGTGAAAATATTTCGTAATCTTCTGAATGTAAAAATTGTTCATCAAATTTATTCTCTTTTAAGACCTCAGTTTTAGCTACTATACAAGGGTGAATAACCGGGGTGCAAAAGAAAGAGACGAACCGAAGCGCTTTTGAAATAGTTGCTTTAGGGTAATTTCTTCGCAATACTTTACCATCAGGAGAAAGATAAAAATAAGAGGCGGCTACAACATCAAACTCCGGATTTTCAGCAAAAACGTTCACCATTTTTTCTATACGATTCAAGGCTGAAATATCATCGGCGTCCATCCTGGCAATAAATTCTCCTGTTGCCAACTTTACTCCTTTATTAAGTGTTTTTATTAAACCTAGATTAACCTCATTAAAAATAGGAATGATTCTAGTATCGTTTTTTGCATAATCCAAAATCATCGATTTGGTACTATCCTTTGAGCCATCATCGATCAATAAAATTTCCAGGTTACGATAAGTTTGGTTGATAACTGAATCAACTGCTTCTTTCAAATAAACCTCTGCATTGTAGCAAGGCATAAGTACTGTAACTTTTGGTTCTTGATTCATTCAGTTTCAGGAATACAATTGTTCCAATTTAGAAATTTTAACATGAATATCAAAATGGTCACGCACAACGTTGAATCCGTTTTGTTTGATAGTTTCCAGGTTGTTTTTATTTTGAATCACATAACTAATAGTATCAAAAATCGCTATTGAATCTTTAAAGGGAACTACAAAACAATTTTGCTTATCCACTGCAAATTCAGGTGCCACTCCACTCAATGTAAATACTGATGGAATCATAGAAGCCAGTGCCTCCAGATAAATTTGACCAAATGCTTCAACAGTTGGTGTAATTGGTACGTGAACAAAACAATCAAAAACTTTATACAATGCAGTAATATCATTTTCAAAGGGTACCAACCTGTAATTTTTAGTTGGAATATGTTTTAATAATTTATGCACCTCGCCGGTATAATCACCTTTTGCATTTGCCAGAAAGAGTACAGCTTCAGGACAATTAATTAGAAATTGCTCAAAAGCCGGTATCAGGTATTGCAAACCCTTCAATTCAATAAATCTGCTAATGGCGCCTACAACAGGGCCCGAATTTGGAACTAAAGCATACTTTTTTTTGATAGCGTCAATGCGTTGTTCACTTACTGCCCCGGGGAGATAATCGTGGATATCGATTCCATGATGAATTAATTTAATCTTAGCTGCCGGAACGTTTTCCATTTCGAGTAAAATAGACTCCACATTTTTACTAATTGCAACTATATCAGTGGCTAACCTATTCACGAACTTATCATATTTTACAGCCGATTTATAATAAACATGATGAAAATCGGAATGGTGTCGGGTAACAATTCGCTTAGGAACTCTTGCAAAATAAGCTGCAGAAATACCTACTAAATTTGCTTCGAAAAGATGAGTGTGCACAACATCGTAACTATTACTTTTCATTAGTCGAAAAAACTTCCAGGCAAGTAATGGCAAATCAGTTTTACCACTGT
>JBBQVM010000405.1:0-2244 GCA_038211525.1 Bacteroidia bacterium | reverse complement strand
TGCTGTTAATGGTTTTTTCTGATGCTATTTCAGGTGATTTTATCCAAACGCCATCACCAAAACCATCCAGCAACAGCGCACCAATATCTGTTGAAGCATGAAGTTGCATATTGGTTTCAGTTATACCAGCATAATTCCGTTTGACGATAACCGGATTTTTCACGCCTTGATTCATGAGTTCAATAAAAATTCTTCGCTGTTCCGCCATTCCATGATCATTGAAAGTATCGAGCACCAAAATTACGGTTGGATCATTTTTAATCGTATCAAGGAAATCAACATTCGATTCAAAAATTACAGAAGCATCAACTGCAACAAAATTTAATTTATCAGACTTATTTTCTTTCTTCAAATATTCATTTCCGCAAAATAGCGGGAAGCAGCGTATTTTATTTTTGAGTTCGCTCCACGTTTCATTATTGTAGATTAATCCAAGTGTCCCCGGAATTTCAAAATCGATGGAGTTATCTCCACAATAAATAAAATCACAGGCCTGGTCAGTGATATTCCATTTATCCAGTGCTACTGAATAATTGTAACCAACAGGAAATAGTGAAGCGGCAGTTATTTTTTCTTTTTTGCTGAAGTCGGCAATTACGCAAGGAACGTTTGTACTCCCAACGTTAGCCACCGAAATCGTTTCACGCCTTACATATTCCAAAGGCGAATAGGGTAGTTTACTTAAATCAGCAACTTCAGGAATAGGTTTATGTTGCGCACGCTCGTTGTAGCGATCAACCAGCGCCTTAGCAACGGGTATTTCAAATTCAGGATCTTCGGTTAACGAAACACGAATGGTGTCACCAATGCCATCTTCCAGTAAGGCGCCAATACCTGCTGCCGATTTAATTCTTCCGTCCTCACCTTCACCGGCTTCCGTAACACCTAAATGCAACGGATAATTCATACCGGATTCTTTCATTTTTATAATCAGCATCCGATAAGCCTGCACCATTACCTGTGGGTTGCTCGACTTCATACTAAGCACAATGTTGAAATAGGAATTGTCTTCGCAGATGCGTAAAAATTCAAGCGCCGATTCCACCATCCCTAATGGAGTATCGCCATAGCGACTCATGATTCGATCACTGAGTGAACCATGATTTGTTCCAATTCGCATAGCAGTGCCATACTCTTTGCATATTTTTACAAGCGGAGTAAAACGTTCACGTATGCGTTCCAGTTCTGCTTCGTAGGATAAATCAGTATAATCTATAGTTTCAAATTTCTTTTTATCGGCATAGTTACCCGGATTCACTCTTACTTTTTCAACAATACGAGCTGCAATTTCTGCCGCATTAGGAGTGAAATGAATGTCTGCGATAAGAGGTGTTGCGTAACCTCTTGCTTTCAATTCCTTCTTAATATTTTCAAGATTCTTCGCTTCGTTAATGCTGGGTGCTGTTATGCGAACATATTCACAACCTGCATCTATCATGCGAATACTCTGCTCCACCGTAGCAACAGTGTCCATGGTATCGGTGGTGGTCATCGACTGCACCCTGATAGGATTCATACCACCCATGGTAACATCCCCAATTTTCACTTCACGAGTGAGAAGGCGCGAATATTGAGTTAAACTGTTGCAATAAAAGGGTGTCGCTACTAGTGATTCCATAGAGTGCAAATTTAGGTTAAAACAAGTAATGGAGGCCATTGTTTAAAGAGCACTATTAGCAATTTTTGAACGTTAAAACGAAAGTTGCTTTTGATTCAAGCACATTAAACTTAAACAATTGAATAATAAATAGATAGATTCTATATTTATTAATATTAATTTGGTAAATGCGATCAAGAATTCAAGAAATTGCCTTAGTTTTTAAATAAAGCATCGTGATGTCAATGACTGGAAGTTTTTAGGGAAGTACCAGCTTTTTTGAAAATTGATGATCTCCAATACTTATTTTAACAATGTAGACACCACTCATCAAATGATCTTTTTCTAGTTGTACTGCAGGAATGTTATAGCCTTTTGTCAGTTTCAAAGGCAAAGATTTAAATTCAGAAATCAATTTTCCATTCATATCGTATAAGCTTGCGCTGATGTTTGAATCAGTATTCAAGTACATCGAAAAATAGATTGTGCCGGTTCCCGGATGATAAGTTATTTCACAACTAGTAGCAGCATTTTGAAAGTTGACCTCAGGACCAATTTTATTTATAGAAAAAGAATCTTTTATACTTCCAGTAGATGAAAGATATTTTACATTCAACAAATCATGGTCTACATCCAACACCATAGAG
>JBBQVM010000404.1:0-2251 GCA_038211525.1 Bacteroidia bacterium | reverse complement strand
GAACCTGATTTGCCGATTTGTCGATCAACAATTTCTTAAAAGAAAAATTATAACTTCCATTTAAGCTTTGTGAGTTGCTGCCTGCAAATGTTACTTTTCCGTTTGATGTGTTAAACACTACTTTGTTACTGTTTATGGTTATATCTCCATAAAGATAGGAATTTCCGGCGTAACCAACTTGCACATCCTGTCCGCCGGAAGAATTAAAGGTAACATTACTGTTAAACGTGTCGCCGGTGGTGGTTGCCATGCGGATTCTTCCTCCACTGCCCGCATTGTCAATGGTTGTTGTTCCGTTAAATATGTTTCCCCCATCGCTTTGGTGGTTGGTGCTACTTGCATAGCGGGTGAATGAGGAAGTTCCGTTAAAGGTACTGGTTTTTAGTAGAAAACCCGGCGAGGTGACGGTTAAATCACCGTTAAAAGTGCAATTAATTAGGTTCACAATAGCCGTACCCGTCAGCGTAAGAACGGTCCCTGAGCCTGTCGAAGGGCCCAATTGAATGAAATTCTTTAATGTTAAATAATCATTGGTGAAGCCTCCGCTTCCAACAGAAATGGTTTTTCCAGAAGCTAAAGTGCTCACACCACCGGAATTTCCGAATACCACACCTCCGTTATTGGTGCTGGAAACGAGAATATTTCCATTAAAGAAGGCACTATCTCCTGTTGCTAAATAGACCTCGTGGGTACCGGAGTTGTTAATTTTAACAATACCTGAAAAAATATCTTTACCTGAGCTTCCCATGGTGAAATAATTACCTCCGGTATTGTTAATGCTAAGACTATCATTAAACACGCAGCCACCCGTACCGCTGGTACTAGCTGCTCCGGTACTGGAAAGACTCACAGGATAGTTGAAAGTGCCACCATTCATCCTAAAATATCCGCACGAAGCAGTGACATTTACATTCAAAATGCTTACTGAAAATTGGCACAAATTACCCTTTGGAAGTACGGTTCCGTTTGTAACCAATCCACCATCAAATTTGGCGGTTCCGGAAATTGTTAACTGGTAACCGCCTAAATCGATGGTATCCCCATTAACAGTGAAATCGGTTACTACACGATTTTGGGTTAGAATTAAATTGTTGGGTGCGTTTGAGTTGATTACAATATTATCTACAGAATCGATTGGTATACCGCTCGGAGACCAGTTCCCTGAATTGCTCCAAGAGGTTGATAATGATCCTGTCCAAGTTTTTGTGGCGGCTATAGATTGGAAACTGAAGGTTACGAGAAATAATATGAAGAGAATATATTTTGTTTTCATGATGTTATGATTTTTATGATTTTTGGATCATTATGATTATTATGATTTATTACGATTGGATTTGATATAATTTTGGAATCGATATTTTTATTTTTGCATGCAGTAGACATTCCTAAACCAAAGCCAATTCGTAATTTGTATATTCGTAAGGCGAAGCCAATTTGTAATTTGTAGATTCGTATTTTCGTAAGCCAAAGCCAATTCGTAATTTGTATATTCGTAAGGCGAAGCCAATTTGTAATTTGTAGCTTCGTATATTTGTATGGCGAAGCCAATTCGTAATTTGTAGCTTCGTTGCGTTAGTTGGTGACATACTCATAATACGTACTCCAATTTCCACCAGAATCTTTTAAGCGAATTTTCACATTAAAGGCATCTGTCAAAGTGATTGAGCCTGCACCAAGAAAAACATCGGTGCCTTGTCGACTGTAGGTTAATCCTGTTGGTAAGCCAGTAGTCTGGTCGAAAATATAGGTGTGTGAAAACAAATCACCCACATTGTTTTTTGATCCCAATGCAACTTCAATTTCGCTACTGGTTGTACTATCAGGAAGGGCAACAAAAACGGTTACCGTTCCACTCTCGTTTTTTACGTAACTATCCAATGGAGACGCTACAGTTTGTGCCTGACAAAAATTAGCATTCATACAACACATCAATAATAAAAACTGAACTATTGAAAATTGTAAAAAACCTGATTCAGTTTTGAATAACCGGCACCTATCGGCTGCGGCTAAACGTTGATGTTTGTTTTTCATTATAATAAAGATTAAACTATAAAATAAAATGGTTGATACTTAAAAATTTGATTCGGGCATAGCAATCTCGTCAATGAATTACTCATTTTAATGGATCGCTATTAAATTAAAAACTCCTCACACACTTTCTCAACAATCGACAATACTCAGGGGGGAGGTCGATGGATGAAAATCTCTTTAAAATAAATTTGGAATTACTTTTAAAACTCCAATGCAACTT
>JBBQVM010000403.1:0-2263 GCA_038211525.1 Bacteroidia bacterium | reverse complement strand
ACGATTGTATTTCACTCAGCCTCGACTCATGATCACTTTGCAATTTTGTCCTGTTTCGAAAATCTTCCTCCAGTTCCTTCAACTTAGTTTCAGCCTCCCCAAGCGCCTGCCTGGCAAAATCAAGTTCATTCTCAAGATTTTCTTTTTTTTCATTTTCCTCATAATACATTTCCTTCCAGTCTTCCTCGTCTTCGTCAAACGCAACCCCCTGGCGGGAAGAGATCACAGAACCAGAAGATGCCGCAACCTTTTCTTCAATCACTTTTAGGCGATCCTGGAATTTATTAAACTGAAGGTTATAAAATGTACTATTGTCTTCTACATGCTGTACCTTATTTCTAAGAATCTTTATGACATCTGGCTGATCTGAGAGAGCAGTTTTGGAGGACGGATCTTTCCCGAATCTCAAAAAATAGCGTTTATCCGAAGGCAAAAATTCATAACTGCTCACGATCATTCGGTAGGCGAAAATTACACAAGCGATTAAAATTATGAGGGAAATTACAGACCAAATCCACATAATTAGCTGACTTTAAAAAAACAAAAAAATTTGGTATAGAAAAAATGCCGGGGATTACATTCTGAAGGTTTCCAAAGGATTTACTGTCAACTGTTCATTATTCAAGAGGATGGATTGGAAGAAGAATGTAAACATAATAAATATTATCCGGTTACCAAAGTACCAACTTTTTCACCCGTAACCACCCGTAGCAATGTGCCGGGAGTACCCATATCAAAGACGATAATTGGAAGTTTATTTTCCATACACAAGGTGAATGCAGTCATGTCCATTACCTTTAAATTCCTCGTGATACATTCCGCAAATGAAATTACCTCAAACCTTTTTGCAGAAAGATCTTTCTCGGGATCTGAGGAATATATGCCGTCTACCCGGGTACCTTTCAGAATAACATCTGCCTTTATTTCAATGGCACGAAGAGAGCCCGCGGTGTCAGTAGTAAAGTAAGGATTACCAGTGCCGGCTCCAAAGATGACGACTCTTCCTTTTTCCAAATGCCTTATGGCCCGCCGCCGGATATAAGGCTCCGCTATCTGTTCCATTTTTATAGCACTTTGCAACCTGGTGTAAACTCCCACTCTTTCTAAACCACTTTGTAAGGCCATGCCATTAATAACAGTTGCCAGCATTCCCATGTAGTCACCCTGCGCCCGTTCTATACCTGTTTCCGCTTCATTCATTCCACGATAAATATTTCCTCCTCCAATTACAATGGCCACCTGTACACCCATTTCCGTAATCTGCTTAATGTCTTCGGCATATTTTGAAATGACTTGCGAATCAAGGCCAAAATTATTGTCGCCCATCAGAGATTCACCGGAAAGTTTGAGAAGAATTCGTTTAAATTTTGGCAGCATGTTGTGGAGTAAGATTTTAATTAGCGGGGCGAAGATAATGGTTTTATAGAATCATTTATACCCGACGAATCATAAAGTACAGGCATTAAAAAAGAGCTGTGTTTAGCAGCCCTTTACGATTTAAAAAAAATCTTTTATTTGAAACACTTGTTTGCTAAGCTCCTAACGCCACCCTCTTGAATTCAGTGATCCTTAAGTCAATGTCAACGCTTTTAAGGAAATCAGCGACAGACTTGTTATTGTCCTTTACAAATGGCTGTGCCAGTAATGTACTTTCTTTAAAAAATTTGTTGACCTTTCCTATAGCGATTTTCTCAGCCATTTCTGCAGGCTTTCCCTCTGCCTTCACTTGCTCAATAGCAATGTTTTTTTCACGGGCGATTGTTTCTGCCGGTACTGAATCCTGGTCTATAGCAATTGGATTCATTGCAGCAATTTGCATAGCGACATCTTTCCCTGCTTCCTCGGCTTCTTTATTTAATCCTACGATTACTCCCATTCTGTAATTTCCATGTATGTATGCTGAAACATAAGGAGCATCCATTCTTTCAAACCGGGACACACTTATCTTTTCACCGATCTTCGCAATTTGTTCGTTCAATTTATCACTCAGGATTTCACCATCAACGGTGATTTCATTCACAGCATCAGCACTTTTTATATCGGCACCAATTATTGCATCCATAATAGATTGCGCAAAAGCGATGTATTCAGCGTTCTTGCTTACGAAGTCAGTTTCACAACTCAGGTTAATGATATATCCAGTTTTGTGATCAGCAGTTGTCTGCGCAATTATCACACCTTCCTTTGCTTCCCTGTCGCCGCGAAGTGCTGCAACCTTTTGACCTTTTTTTCTTAAATAATCAATTGCTGCTTCAAAATCACC
>JBBQVM010000402.1:0-2312 GCA_038211525.1 Bacteroidia bacterium | reverse complement strand
ACAGGAACCACAACTGTTTACGTTCCTAAATATATTGCGGCGAACTTTATTACTTTTAAACCAATAAAACATCTCTATTTTAGTCTCGGTAATTCTATCATCTATTCACAAAATTTTAATGCCGCCTACTTAATCCCGTTCCTGTTTTATAAATCACTCGATCACACCTATTCCACTCTTGGGAATTCACAAATGTTCATTGATGTAAGTACCCGAAACTTGAAAAAATGTCACTTTTTTGCAACCGCCTATTTCGATGATTTTTCGTTTGGAAGAATATTTAAAACTGAAAGCATCACACCATGGAGCCTGAAAGTTGGAGGTAGAGTTTCTAATATTATTCCAAATGTATCGCTAACGGCTGAGTATACACGAAATAATATTTACACTTACAAGCATTATAACCCGGAAACAACTTTTGAATCAACTAAATACAATTTCGGTCACTACCTGCGTGATAATGCACAAGATATTTTCTTCCAGTTAAGCTACAAGCCAATTGCAAGGTTGTGGTTCGATGTTAGTTACAACCTAGCTAACAAAGGACCCGATTATCCTGATAACAGAAACGACTTTGATCCGGTAACAGGACAACCTATTGTTACCAATTATGCATTTCAAGAAAGTATTATATGGCAGTCCACTGCCTATGCACTGCAATGTCGTTATGAAATTATTAATGATTTCATTTTCAAAATCAGATTCGAAATGGCAGATGTAAGAGATGATAATAATTTATATACCCCTGAACAGTTCCAGGGAAAACAACTCACCACCTCGGCAATGCTTACCTTTGGTTTCTGATTCCGAATACAACTAATTTCCTTCCGACTTAACCAGATAGGAGGCGACTTTGTAACCTCCTTCATCTTCTACAACTGAAAATGTTTCTATAGAAGTTATTTTCGAATGAAAAACTTTATATACTAAAATCACTTTAGCAGGCTGTCCGAATTCTGCAACATTCTCGGAAGAAATAAGTTCTAAATTCTTAACCTTCCCTAGTGCCTTTTTAAGTTGAAGCAGTTTCGCTTTTTTTGCTTCCATCGGCTCACTTGCATTAAAATCTGATGAATATAGTTTTTCAACTGCATCAAAATCCTCTTGGTCTGTTTTTAAAATAAGTTCCTCCACTACTGTCTTAGCTTCCTGAACATCCATTGGCTGCTGTGCACATGAAATAATTGAAATAGTAAAGATGAGAATTATTAGCTTTTTCATAAAATGGTTTTGATGAGGCTAATGTAATAATTTATTAGTTCGAAAATCGAACCCTATTTTTAGTTTCAAAGAAAATGATTCGAAAACAGGAACTGAAAATGAACGAAAATGGTTCCTCTTTGGGCAAGTGCCTCATTGTAGGTGCTGACAAGTAAGAAACTCACATTCTTTACTACCTTTGCCCTCTCAAAAAAGGACAAATTATGCTTCGTACTCATCATTGTGGGGAACTTAAAATTAGTGATATTGGAAAAAAAGTGACGCTTTGCGGATGGGTGCAACGTACCCGCGAACTGGGCGGACTCACTTTTGCCGATATACGCGATCGATATGGTATTACTCAATTGATTTTCAACATGGAAACTCATCCTGCATTGTGTGCTGAAGCCCGCAAATTGGGTCGCGAATTTGTTATTAAAGCAGAAGGAATTGTTGCTGAAAGAAGTAATAAAAACCCGAAAATGAGTACCGGTGACATTGAAATTATGGTGCAATCGCTCACCGTTTTAAATAGCTCCCTCACCCCTCCTTTTACAATCGAAGACCAAACAGATGGAGGTGATGATTTAAGAATGAAATATCGGTACCTCGACCTTAGAAGAGCTCCGGTTATGAACAGCATTTTACTTCGCCACCGCATGGCACAGGAAACCAGAAAATATTTAGATACCCAGGGATTTGTTGAAATTGAAACTCCTGTTTTAATAAAGTCAACTCCTGAAGGTGCACGCGATTTCCTGGTACCCTCACGAATGAATCCCGGTGAATTTTATGCACTCCCACAGTCACCACAAACTTTCAAACAACTGCTGATGGTTTCAGGATTCGATAAGTATTTTCAAATTGTGAAATGCTTTCGCGATGAAGACCTTCGTGCCGATCGTCAACCGGAATTTACTCAGATAGATTGTGAAATGAGTTTTATTGAACGCGAAGATATTTTGAAAACCTTTGAGGGACTTGTGCGCTATTTATTTAAGGAGGTTAAAAATATTGATATCCCTGAAATGGAAAGAATTTCATACGCCGATGCTATGAAATATTATGGAAACGATAAGCCCGACATGCGTTTTGAAATGAAAATTAATGAT
>JBBQVM010000401.1:0-2312 GCA_038211525.1 Bacteroidia bacterium | reverse complement strand
GGTGGGTAATACGATAAGATATACCATCGACAATTTCCCACTATCAACTTATCATGGTGGTGTCTGGTTGCAGAATTGTCCACAAGCACGAGTATTTGGGAATGAAATTACCAATACTGTTTTTAATAGCGATGATAATTTCAGAGGTATTGATATAGCTAATTCATTAGATTGTGATATCAATTGCAATTTAATTGATAATTTTGGAATTGCTATGAATTTTTTCAATGATTGTGGAACGACCAAGCTTCGGAGTAACACCATACGAAATTTCAATATTGGGATAAACCTGAACAATTCACTCATCGATTTAGTTCAAGGTGATTTATCCACCTCAAATACAGCATTGGATAATGTATGGACATGGAACACATCTTCCACCTTAAAAGTGGGTGGTGATGTTATAGGTAGCCAGCAAATCAACTGGTACCATCAGAATGCTGACGATCCAAGTGAAACGTTTAGCCCAAATCCATGGAATGGTAACATGGTGACTCCAATTCCATATCAAGTTTCTTTCGGAGCTGGATGCGATGCCACCAGAATTTATTCAGACTCCAGAATGGCCAATTTCGGTCCGGTTGTAGGTGATAGTTTAACCTTCAGTGAAAATGAAGCAGAAAATCGTTACCTCTCACAAATGAATACCTATAACGCTATGAAAATGGACTCTACAGTTATTAATCAGGGCGACTCGTTAGATACTGATTTTGTTACTTTTTTTACCGGATTGGATACTACCAACATTGGTAAATTGTATAAGGTCGAACAGATTTTAACTGAATACCCCGATTCAGCGTATGCTTTGGTAAGTTCATTAAGTCCTGAAAACAATTTGGAAGAAAACATACAAACTTTTTATCAGATCTATTTTGATCGCATTAGTTTAGGTGATGAATTAACTGCCAGCGACAGTTCATTTTTTGAGGAAAGATTAACCGGGACGGTCGTAACTGAAGGCAAAGTTTATTATTATGCTTTAGCAAATTTGTTTAAAGAACAACATCCTGCCCTCACTTCAACTAGAATAGGAAATCAACACTCGGTAATCTCTGTTCCTAAACAACCAAAAAACACAAACGGTGAATTAATAGTTTACCCCAATCCTACAACAGGAAAATTGAACCTGCAATTGTTGAGCAAAACAAGCCAGTTAGTATCCTATGAAATTTATAATGCATTGGGCAAATTGGTTCTTTCTGATAATATAATGGACCTTCAAACTGAATTGGATTTGTACCGTTGGCCTGAGGGAATTTATTACCTGAGAGCTGCAGACAACACACAGCATTTTTATTCCTCAACTTTTAATATTATCCGGTAAATGAAAAATTTAAAGAAATTCATTTTGATGCTAACTATTTTGGGTTGTGCAAATAGTGCCATGGCTCAGCGGGGAAGCATTTGGTGTTTTGGTCACAATGCAGGGGTTGATTTTTCGAATTTGCAAATTCCAACCGCCATCAGCTCTTCGGTATTGTCACGAGGCAGTTGTGCTTCAATTTGCAATACTTCTGGTCAATTGTTATTTACTGCCTCAACTGATACGGATTTAGCTTCAACTGGATATGTGACAAATGGTGAAATCAACTATCCAGATGGTTCAATTATGATGAATGGAGATAGCATAATTGCTTTGTTATGGTATTTAGAAATGACAATAATGCCTATTCCTGATGACACTTCGAAATATTATGTTTTTTCTGTTGGTGTTACTACAGATCCTGGTTTGTGGTTTTCTGAAGTAGATATGAATTTGAATAATGGTCAAGGGGCAGTCACACAAAAAAATGTTCAGCTTTTGAATTTTTTGATGGTGGATTGCATTCTGGCTGTCAAGCATGGCAACGGAAGAGATTGGTGGTTGATGGTACGAAAGTCGCCATGGCCACCTCCAAACAATGATAACAATGCTTGGTACCTCTATTTAATCAGTCCTACAGGCATCACTGCAATGCCGGTTCAAAATGTAGGTACTTTGAATGGAACCAATTCTGGAAGATTGACCTTTTGTGCTACAACAAATCAATTATCATTCGTCAATGCAGGAGGTATCATAGAATTGTATAGCTTCGACAGATGTACAGGAATTATTTCAAATCCAGTAAATGTTGAAATTGTTTCATTGCCCTACCCTAAATACTGGTCGAGTGAATTTTCGCCCAACGGAAGATATTTATATGTTTCTTCATCAACCAATCCCATTAGTCGGCTTTGGCAATACGACACGTGGGCTCCAAACATTTTTGCCAGTAAAACTTTGATTTGGCAAACTTCCTTACCACCTTATACGATAGGCGCTTTAAAGCGTG
>JBBQVM010000400.1:0-2319 GCA_038211525.1 Bacteroidia bacterium | reverse complement strand
GAGCCACTCCAAGATCATGTCGTTCCCCCGCAGGTGGACGGTTCGCGTCCCGCTCGCAAGAGACGCTTTACTCTGTCCGTAATTTCTAAAGAAGGAATTCTGAATAATTCAAGCGGGTTTAGTAAGCAATTCATCCCTTGGGCTGATATTTTAAGTTTTAATATAGCTTCGGTTCAAAGGCAGACTTTTGTTAATATTTTGGTGCGTAATCCAGAGGACTATATAAACCGAGAAAAGAATTTTATAAAAAGAAAATTGATGAAAATAAATTTTGAGCAATTCGATAGTGTCATTTCAATTTCTCACAATGGCTTAAACTGCAGTTGGAATGAGTTAAATGAAATTCTTGTTCAAAAATTTGAAGAATACAAAACTGAGAATACTCAATTAAATTTAGGCATAAAATCATGACCGATTTCAGAACAGGAGAAGTGCTTCTTATTCATAAACCACTTACCTGGACATCCTTTCAAGTAGTTAATAAAATGAAATGGCTGATAAAAAATCATCCTTCATTACTATTAGAGGGTAAAAAAGTACAACCAAAAATTGGACATGCAGGAACCTTGGATCCGCTTGCAACAGGCTTGTTGATTGTGTGTACAGGAAAACAAACAAAAAGTATTGAGAGTTATCAAGCGCAAGAAAAAGAATATACAGGCACATTTTTTATTGGTGCAACCACCGCTTGTTTTGATTTGGAAAAAGAAATTGATGCCACTTATCCAACCGAACACATTACGGATGCATTGATATTAGAGGCAACCAAACAATTCATTGGGAAAATTCAACAAACGCCTCCGCTTTATTCTGCCATTAAAATTGATGGAAAACGTGCTTATGATATTGCGCGAGCCGGACAAACAGCTGAAATAAAAGCAAAAGATATTGAGATAAAAGTTTTTGAGATTACTCGTATTGCATTGCCAGCAGTTGATTTTAGAGTGGTATGCAGTAAGGGAACTTATATTCGTTCCTTAGCAAGAGATTTTGGTGAAGCATTAAAAAGTGGAGCACATCTTACAGCCTTGTGTCGAACTCGTATTGGAGACTATAAATTAGAAGATGCAATGAGCATTGAAGAATTCGAACGCATTTACAAGAAAATATAGCAGCCAACATTCAATCCTGTACACCATAAATATTCTGTTATGGATTCACCAACGGTTTGATTCAGACCATAACTATAATAAGGTTCTAATCTCAATCCCATTCGCTTTCCCATTTTAATATCTGCACCAAGACTTCCGTTTACAAATAAGTTAAATGTTTTATTAATGTAATTAGGTTGTTGTTTTGTATTTACCCGAGTTCCAGTGTTATATTTTATCTTATAAATTTCTCTTTCATACAGTAAAAAAGAAGGACTAATTCCAGCGCTTGCAACAAATCGAATTTTCTTTTTTCCAAGAATAGCAGTTGCTTTTACTGGAATTTCTAAGTAATCGAAATTATGTCGGAATTGAATTGTTCCAATTGGTTCGTATGGATTTTGAGCTGTTACCAATGTCAATGGCTCAGTTGTGTAACATTTTTGGGAATAATTGACTCCTAGAGAGATAGCGACTTGTTTTTTCAGGGTATAGGAAATAACCGCTCCAGTAGTAAATCCAATAGCTGGAATTTCGGTTCTAGTTCTGTATTCGTATGTGTCTAGGGCATAATCTGTTCCACGAACGATGCCGAGCTCTCGGAAACAATAGTCAGGAGAGGCATGAATGCCAATCGTAAATCTGCTGCGATTGAGCCAAGTACTGTCTTTGGCAAACACGGATGTGCTTGTAAGTAGCAGATAACCAAGGAGTTTAAACAACTTCATGCTTTATTTGTTTAGTATTCAAAGGTATCGTAAACATTCAGTTCGGCAAAATAAATGCGATTTTTATTGACATCGCCTCTTTGAAAGCTTATTTTTGCGCCCTTGTTAATTCAAACACATAAATAAATCCCGTAAGATTTATGAAATAACCTGAGCTTTCTGCTCCCGTCATTACAGACATCTTACTCCAAAACAATTAAAAGCATATGAAATTATCACAGTTTAAATTTAATTTACCAAAAGAATTAATTGCTGAAACTCCTGCAAAAACACGTGACGAAGCAAGATTAATGGTGGTTACTCGCAAAACAGGAAAAATTGAACACAAATCATTCAAAGATGTATTGTCGTATTTCGGTGATGGCGATTGTATGATTTTAAATGATACTAAAGTATTTCCAGCGCGTATGTATGGAAATAAAGAAAAAACAGGAGCAAAAATTGAAGTGTTTTTATTGCGTGAATTAAATGCAGAAAGCCGTTTGTGGGATGTGTTGGTT
>JBBQVM010000399.1:0-2331 GCA_038211525.1 Bacteroidia bacterium | reverse complement strand
GATTCCAACCACTAAAATAATTAGCACGACTAATCGGAAATAATTTTTAAACGAGTTTACATTTTTCATATTATTCCCATTCAATAGTTGCAGGTGGCTTGGAGCTGATGTCGTACACCACTCGGTTAACACCTTTAACATTATTAATAATTTCATTCGAAATTTTCCCAAGAAATTCATAGGGCAGATGGCACCAATCGGCAGTCATGCCATCGGTAGAAGATACTGCCCGCAGCGCGACCACATTTTCATAGGTACGTTCATCACCCATCACTCCTACCGATTTAACCGGGAGTAAAATGGAACCGGCTTGCCACACCTGATCGTACAATCCTGCAGATTTTAATCCATCAATAAAAATAGCATCTACCTCCTGAATAATACGAACTTTTTCAGGGGTAATATCTCCGAGTATTCGAATGCCTAATCCCGGACCTGGAAAAGGGTGACGGTTTAACAAATCGGCATGCATACCAAGTGCAGTTCCCATAATTCTAACCTCATCTTTAAAAAGTGTTTTAAGAGGCTCCACCACTTTCAATTTCATTTTATCGGGCAAGCCACCCACGTTATGGTGCGATTTAATGGTAGCGCTTGGACCCTTTACGGAAACCGACTCAATAACATCCGGATAAATAGTGCCCTGTGCAAGCCATTTTACATCTTCAATAGTATGCGCTTGCCTGTCGAACTCTTCAATAAAAACACGACCAATTATTTTACGTTTTTGTTCCGGCTCCGAAACATCTTTTAATTCACGATAAAAATGATGGGAAGCATCCACTCCACTTATCTGCAAACCCAAATGTTTGTATGCTTCCAGTACCTGCAAAAATTCATTTTTACGTAACAAACCGTTATCAACAAATATGCAATGCAGGTTTTTACCAATTGCTCTGTGAAGCAGCACCGCAGCTACCCCAGAATCAACACCACCCGACAAGCCAAGAATTACCTTATCATTTCCCAATTGCTGCTTTAAGGATGCAATGGTTTCATCAATGAACGAACCGGGAGTCCAATCTCCGGTGCAGCCGCAAACATCAAATACAAAATTACTAAGCAGTGTTTTACCTTCGGTAGTATGCACCACTTCAGGATGAAACTGCACCCCAAAAGTTTTTTCGCCATGCACTTTATAAGCTGCTACTTTCACAGTTTCGGTGCTCGCAATCACCTCAAAACCCTCAGGAATTTCTTTAATGGTGTCGGCGTGCGACATCCAAACCTGTGAGGAGGAACTAATATTTTTTAAGAGTGCACCGCCGTTACCGTTGTAACTCAAATGGGCTCTTCCATACTCTCTGGTATTGGAAGGCATTACGTTGCCTCCTGCTTGTTGGGCCATCAATTGTGCCCCATAACATACTCCCAACACCGGAAATTTTCCTCTGAAGTTCATGGTAGGAATCTCGGGTGCATTGGTATCACGAACAGATGAGGGGCCACCGGAAAGAATTATTCCTTTAAATAAATCAAAATTAGTGGGAAGATGATTGAAAGGATGGATTTCACAATAAACATTTAGTTCGCGTACTCTTCTGGCAATCAGTTGAGTATACTGTGAACCGAAATCGATTATAAGGATGGCCTGATGCATGCGCAAAGGTAGAAAATAAGTTAGTTTATTGGTTTATTAGTTGTTAGTTTGTTTTGTGGCCGGTAAATAGCAACTGATCAAAAATAGCCTACAGCCTGCCAAGGATAAAATCCAATTCAAAATCAACGGTCTCTTGTTTTTTAAAAGGCAGGTCCCAGAATCCTGAATATTGAATTTTTACCGGATACAAAATATCATTTTTATACCCCATGGTAACTTTCATAGCAACATCAAAGTCGAAAAGCATACCACTGTATTGGTATCGATATTCCCGATACACAATATTAAAAGTTCTTCTGTCGAACCAGGTAGTAAGCGATTTTAAAACGGGGTAATCTCCTGCACTGGGTTTTTCTATACAAGAAAAAACATAACATGAAATGGAATCCTCATAAGTAGCTACACGAATGGAATAATCGTAATAGGAAACCATGTCGTCATCAAAAATAGCCAGTCGTTTACCAACTAACGGTACTCCGGTTATTTCAGCGCCGGGACTAAATACCAATTTTTTCAATTTGTTGATGTTTCCGGAATTATTGGTGTTGGTAGTTGCCGAAATAGAGAGTGAAGGATCAAGCACCGGAAGGGTATCTTTATAGAAAAAAATATCATCAAAAATTTCAGCGGTATACGTTTCCGGAAGCTCATGACGATCGTAAAATTTTCCGGTTACTTTTTCATCAATAATTTTTATCCATCGCTGTTTTCCGTCGGAGAGTTGATTGGCC
>JBBQVM010000398.1:0-2331 GCA_038211525.1 Bacteroidia bacterium | reverse complement strand
TGGTTTCGACAGAAGCAATCCTGATGGTTCAATCAATCTTCATGCTCGACTTCTCAAATTTAACCATCCTATTTCAAAGGAGTCCATTCAAATTATTGCTCCACCACCTGATGATCCTCTTTGGAATTTTTTCATGAAAAGTTTGTGATGGTGATTTAAGATTGGTAAAAAATAATGTTTGGTTACCTTAGTTGTGATAATTGGTCATCAATCGAAAACCATTTCCATGTACATTCACAATTTCAATAGCAGGATCTGCTTTAAAATATTTTCTAATTCTAGTTATAAACACATCCATACTACGGGCTGTAAAATAATTATCTTCTCCCCAGATAGATTTAAGTGCCACTTCACGAGGCAAAACATCATTTAGGTGAAGACACATCAGCTTCAATAAATCGGCTTCCCTTGGCGATAACTTTTGTTTTTCACCAACTACCTCCAATGATCTTAATTTATAATTAAAGGTATACTTCCCAATTTCAAATTCATTTTGTTCACTTTCAACACCAGTACCGGAACCGGATCGTTTTAAAAGCGCTTTCAATTTCAAAAGCATAATTTCAGGATCAAACGGTTTGGTGATATAATCGTCGGCTCCAAGTCCAAAACCATTTATCATATCCGTTTTTTGATTCTTAGCTGTAAGGAACACAAGGGGTATGGTACGGTTTACTTTACGGATATCGGCGCCTAAACTAAATCCATCTCTATCGGGCATCATCACATCTAAAATGCACATATCAAATTTTTCATTCGAAAACCTGCTCCAACCCTTAT
Source organism: Bacteroidia bacterium (assembly GCA_038211525.1). Taxonomy (GTDB): domain Bacteria; phylum Bacteroidota; class Bacteroidia; order AKYH767-A; family OLB10; genus JADKJB01. The sequence continues at coordinate 1,551 of JBBQVM010000398.1, read as the reverse complement.
TTCCATCAGGACATAATGTTACCACATAGCCATTCATTGCAAGGTAATCACGCATCACAGCCCCAAAGTTAACATCATCTTCAACTAGTAAAATTTTAGGCTTTTCCATAAAATAATGCATTTAATTAATGAATGGCAATTCAATTATAAATGTACTCCCGTTGCCGGGTTCACTTATTACGGAAATTGTTCCACTGTGAGCGGTTACAATTGCTTTAACATAACTTAAACCCAAGCCAAAACCTTTTACATTGTGTAGATTTCCTGTAGATAACCTATAAAATTTTTCAAAAATCATTTTCTGTGTAGCTGCATCCATACCAATGCCGTTATCAGTTACAACTATTTTAAGTGTTTTAGCGTTACTACTTGTTTCAATTTTAATTTCGGGTTTAACCGAACAATATTTTACAGCATTATCTAACAAATTATTTAATACTACCGGAATATAATTAGGATCGGCAAGTAACACAAACTTTTCAGCATCTGGACTAAATGTGATGTTCCCTCCTTTTTCCTGAATCAAGAGTTGAATGTTATTAATTGCTTCTGAAATAACCTCATGTATGTTGATAGCTTGCGGAGCGGGAGCAAATGCATTCTTATCAAATTGAGCCATTTGAAGAATTGTTTCCACATGATTATTCATCCTGATATTTTCATCTTTTATAATTGATGAATAGTACTTAATTTTTTCAGGGTCGTTCAATACCTCCGGATTAGTAATAGATTCTGAGGCTAAACGAATGGTGGCAATTGGAGTTTTGAATTCATGAGTCATATTGTTAATGAAATCATTTTTAATTTCACTAAGTTTTTTCTGACGAAAAATAACATGAAGGGTATATGCGAAAGCAAAAATAATAATCAGTGAAAAAATGGCTGAACTTAAAAGCATGAGCCATAATGAGGATAAAAAATAACCTAGCGTATCAGCAAATCCTACTTGTAAAAAATTATTTCTGTTAACAATATCATCAGGAAATAAATTAGTTTTATACTGATTAGAAAAATTCCCATTTTCAATTAGTCCATCCCTTTTCCAAACAGTACTATGTTCTTTACCGGAATATAATGAAATTGAATATGGCAGATTAATTCCGCTATTTTTGAGTTCTCTGCCAACCAGTGAATCAACAACTAAGGGATTGAGTCGATCCAATAAATTAAAGTTTTTACGTTCATATTCTACAGACATTTTTTTCAAAACTGTATTTATTTTCCGAATCTGATTGTGTACTTTAGCTTGATCCGCAAGAGCTGCATTTGCTTCTAATCGAGCCTCATTATGTTTTCGCCAGCTTTCATTTTCCATCATTTTCCTTTCAGCCTCTAGCTCGCTAAACTGCCTATCCTTCACATTGGCTTCACTATCAACATCTTCTGTGGTATTTATAGCAACAATCATCTTTTCAGTCAACCCATTTCCTTTTGAGATGATTCGTACCTGATTATTACCTTTTTTAGCTTTGGTTACAATTGCAAACGATTCAGCGTTGGAGAAACTGTCGATAGAGGAAACAGATGAGGCATCCTCTACTTCGGGTAATT
>JBBQVM010000397.1:0-2334 GCA_038211525.1 Bacteroidia bacterium | reverse complement strand
CATTATTTAAATAAGTCTGCCAAAGATGAATTGAATATGTTAGATTATTTGGTGGAATGGGCAAGAATTAAGTATGCTTCGCAGGTTTTTACTCCTGAAAAAATTGATGTGTATCAATATGTGATAAAAGCTTTAGATGCTTTGGAGGGAAATGCATCCTCAAACCAGGTCAAATTAGACAATTGTATTCATGAAAATACTTTCGTGTATGTAGATGCTAAAATGTTGATGTCAATTTTTCACAATATAATATCCAACGCTATAAAATATTCTAAGCAGGGAGATGTTGTTACTATAAATTCGAGCACTTCAGACAACGAAGTTTTGTTTATTATTAAAGATGAGGGGGTAGGAATGTCAATGGAGATTTCACAAAATCTATTTATTCCCAATCTGGATAATCTGAAAAAACCCAGAGAAATGAACAAAGGGGCAGGAATTGGAATGCTTTTAACCAAAAGCTCTGTCGAGGCTAATGGTGGTAAAATATGGGTGGAAAGTTCTGAAGGAAAAGGATCTTCTTTTTATTTTTCACTTCCTAAGAACCAACTTCTTCCTAAAGATAAAGGAGACCCAAGGATAAATTTTTCGGATATTATTTGTAAAGATTAACGGAATTTCTAAACTACCGGAATCCAGAAATGGTTGTGTTATTTTAAAAGCGATCAGTGTTTTACTTATCCGAGGTGAAAGAGCTAACTTTTTTGACTGGTAGCTATAAACTTTTAAAAAGGTAACAGGAGGGTTACATGATGCATTTGAATAAAAGTTCCTGAAAAGCATTTCAATTTCAACAAACCTAATTAATTTTTAAAAGAAAGCATTCCCCGGAATTAGGAAATGCCTTCTTTACTTGTGGAGCCGGAGGGATTTGAACCCTCGTCCAGACAAGGGACCGCTACGCTTTCTTCATGCTTAGCATTTTTTGGGTTTTAGAGTTAACTTGTGGAGAAATGCACACCCAAATCAACCTTAGCTCCTTTATCTTATCATGTTGTCGGAACCACAACACAACCAGCTCAAAATAATGATACCCATTGTAGGTGATTAATGAGCCGAATCACCTGCCGGGTAGCTTGTTCAGATCACCTAGTGACCGGAATCAGGCAATTCTGATTAGATCAGAATTAAGCCGCAAGCGCGTAATTGTTTTCGCCAGTTAGACGATTGAGAGTTGAGATTTACGAGCCATATTCACAACGCTCGGCATGCTTACATATCAACCTCACCTGCTGTCGATACCTTTCGGCCCCAGATGATATGCAAATCTACTCAAAAATTGCTCCTTTTGTATCAAATCGGTCGAATTGTCAGTTGTGCCTCTAACTAAAATCCCTAATTTTGACCCGAATTTAAAGCAATAGGGTTTCACCCCTGGTAATTTATGAAAATAGGAATCATTAGAGAAGGTAAAAAACCGCAGGATAAACGAGTTCCATTCACACCCATTCAGTGTAAACAAATACTCACCGATTTTCCGGGTACTGAACTGGTGGTGCAACCAAGTCCCATTCGTTGTTATACCGATCAGGAATATCGTGATGCCGGAATTAAATTGAGTGAGGATATTTCTGATTGTGATTTTTTAATGGGTGTAAAAGAGGTTCCTATTGATGAACTGATTGTTGGTAAACCCTATTCTTTCTTTTCTCATGTAATCAAAAAACAAGCTCACAACAAAAAATTAATCCAAGCGCTGTTGGAGAAAAAAATTACTATGGTCGACTATGAATGTTTAGTTGATGAAGAGGGTAATAGAGTAATTGGATTTGGTCGCTTTGCAGGAATAGTAGGTGCCTATAATGGATTGATGGGTTATGGAAAAATGTATAATCTGTTTGATCTGAAACCGGCGAATGAATCGCATGATAAAAGAGAACTCTTCGAAGGACTTGCTAAAATTGGAATCCCAAATATTAAAATTGTGGTCACCGGTGGAGGTCGCGTTTCCCACGGTGCCGAAGAAACTCTTGGCGCGATGAACATCCGTAAAGTAACACCTTATGAGTTTTTGAATTACTCCTTTCGCGAACCGGTTTATGTGCAATTACATTCGCACGATTATAATGAGTCGATTCTGCAAAAGCCTTTTAGTAAGTATGATTTCTATAATCATCCTGAACAATTTGCTTCCACGTTTGCCCGGTTCGCTTCCAAATGTGATGTTCTTATTCATTGCGCTTTCTGGGATCCTAAAGCCCCCGTTTTATTCACTAAAAAAGAAATGTGCGACCCCGGTTTTAAAATAAGTGTTATTGCTGATGTTACCTGCGATATTGATGGTAGCATTCCTTCAACATCACGAGCCTCAACTATTGAAGATAAATTTTATGG
>JBBQVM010000396.1:0-2357 GCA_038211525.1 Bacteroidia bacterium | reverse complement strand
GGCGGGTTTTTATTATACTCATTAGAATAGTTTGCATTCAGAAAAAGACTCAACTTTGGAGAAAGCTTATAGTTAATGCCAATGTTCAATATTTTTTTATGATAATCGGAATTAGGAACAATATTTTCAGCATCGGTATTAGCAAAAGATAAACGAAAATTCCCTTTTTCATTCCCACCACTTAAGGCGATACTATTAGTTGAAGTCAGGGCAGACCTGTAAAAATCTCTTATCCTGTTATCATGAGGGAGATATGGCTTCATTGTACCATCAAATTGAGGCGTTAGCGCACCATCAAACTTTTCACCGAAACTCCAAACCCCGGAACTTTGTGCCTCACCAACAGTAGTAGGACGTAACCCATTTTCACCTTGTCCATATTCGTACTGATAATCTGTATAATCCAAAGCTCTTGCGACTTGTGTATTAGAATTAAGTTCCACGCCAATTCCCTTTGTACTTCCTGTTTTGGTTGTAATTATGATGGCTCCATCTTTCGCTCTAAAACCATATAAAGCAGCAGCAGCAGCTCCTTTCAAAACAGTCATGGACCCTATATCATCAGGGCTTATACTTTGTAATCCATCGCCTCCATCTGAAGAAAACCTGGTAGGATTTGCACCATTTACTGATGTTGCTCCCAGCCCCGAATTATCCATCGGAACTCCATCGACAATAATTAATGGAGAATTATAAGGGCCAAACGATGATTGCCCACGAATTCGGATTTTAGACGATCCACCTGGACCAGTTGTTGGTGCGGAAACGTTTAGGCCCGCCACTTTACCCTGGAGACTGTTACCTATGTTAGTAGTTCGATCCGTTGCAATTTGATCTGTATTTACAGTTCCCGTCGCATATCCCAGGCTTCGTGCTTCTCTTTTAATACCTAAAGCTGTTACTACAACTTCGCTCAATGCGGTGGTGCCTTCCTGTAAAACTATGTTAATAGTTGATTGATTATTAACCGACACTTCCTGTGTTATGAATCCCACATAAGAGAATACTAATACTGCATTATCAGGAACATTAATTGAGTAATTTCCACTTTCACTTGATGAAGTACCGGTATTTGTTCCCTTTACCGCAACACTTACTCCTCTAACAGGATTTCCCTTTGAATCGGAAATTTTGCCCTTCACAATATTTGCATCAGGAATATAGGAAAGGTCATCAATTTTTAAGGTTGATTCAGGAATCAAATTTTTATCCGGTATTATTAGGATTTGGTCATTGACCTGCTTATATGTGAGAGAACTTCCCGCTAAGATAATTTTTAAAAGTCCTTCAACACTTTCTGTTTTGACGGGAAAATTTAAATTGCGGATATTTTTTACTTCTGCATTTCGATACATGAAATGAAAGGAACTTTGAGCTTCGATTTTTTGAAATGCCTGAATCAGCGTTTCATTATTAAGGCCCACTTTAACTTTTACCTCGTCAATACTCTGACTTTTAACAGGTACAGCAAACAACAATTGAACAGATGTAGTAATGAGTATAGTAATTGTTACTATTCCGATTCGCATGATAGTTTTTGTGATTGGGTTCTCAAATAGCGATTTATTCCTACGCGATAATCTGAAAAATTTCTGAAATTCCTCAGAGACAATAGAAAGATTCATAGCTTTGGCTTGTTTTAAGTTTAAAAAGGAACTCGCATTTGCGAGATGAAGTTTAAAACATGCTAAGTACCGATTGCAGTCGGAACAAAGCACTACCTCTGAAAGTTATTTTCAGAGGTTTTTTTTAGAAATTCATTCGAACTTTATTTCGTAAAAATTCCATTTCAAATTGTAAATTGTTTTAATCATGTGTCTTTTTTTTGGATTATTAATTTAGTTTATCAATTTATTACTAAGAATTACCGTTGCTTTTTCCTTGTCATACTTACACACTACCCCGTTGAAAACACCTATGCTTTTTAGTACCTCCTCCAGGCTCTTATTCTTTTTGAAAGTTGTTGTAAAGCGTTGAGAACCGAGTGATTGCTCATTGATTATTATTTTTACGTTATATCGTTCTTCCAACAACTTGGCCGCTCCAGCTACAGTTACATTATCTAATAACAAATCCTGTTCTTTCCAATCGAGATAATTATCGTTATCAAGATTTTTAAACGTAGAGCTGACTTTTTTCAGATCATATGTTATTTGTTGATTAGGGGTAATAACACCAAGTGATTTATTCTGATCACTAACCTTCACTTTGCCTCTTTTAACGGTGACTGTAATGTTCGTTTCATTTGGAAGGGCTTTAATATTGAATGCGGTACCCAATACCTTGATTTCTAAATTTCCAGTATGCACGATGAAAGGCCTGGAAACATTATGTTTAATGTCAAAAAATGCCTGGCC
>JBBQVM010000395.1:0-2402 GCA_038211525.1 Bacteroidia bacterium | reverse complement strand
TACCACAAAAAGATACGGAGGCACGGGACTAGGACTTGCAATCTCTCATAAGTTGGTTGATCTAATGAACGGCGGATTCAATGTAAAAAGCGAAGAAGGAAAAGGCTCAGTGTTTTCGTTTACTATTGAAACTTCAGTAGGGAAAAAATTACTCGGTGGATATATTCAATATAATATGTCCGATCTGCAGGGTAAAAAAGTATTGGTAGTGGATGACAACACAACGAATCTTGCTATTTTAAAAAGCCAGTTGGAGACATGGAAGCTGGTGCCATTGTTGGCCGGATCAGCCAGCATCGGTCTTGAAATCTTATCCAAAGAAAAAAATATCGAACTCGTGCTCACTGATATGCAGATGCCAACGATGGATGGTGTGCAGTTGGCCGAAGAAATTAAAAAAGCCGCTCCCACCCTACCGATTATATTGCTGAGCTCCGTGGGACAGGATTATAAAAGCCAAAATTCAAACCTGTTTACAGCCATTCTGAATAAACCGGTAAGGCAGCATGTATTAAGTAAAAACATTTTACAAGTCTTAAAACCACAAGCTTCTGCCTCTTCCGGTGAAAAATATTTAAACGAAAAGTTGCCCTCAAACTTTTCGCAACAACATCCACTTAAAATCCTCGTGGCAGAAGACAACGCTGTGAATCAAAAAGTAATTCTCTACATCTTAAATAAGTTGGGTTACTCTCCGGAAATAGCAGAGAATGGAGCAATCGCTGTAAAAAAAGCAAGTGAAAAACAATTTGACATTATCCTGATGGATATGCAAATGCCAGAAATGGATGGGTTGCAGGCTACTCAATTATTAAGAGCGAATCTAGAGCATCAGCCGGTAATTATTGCCTTAACTGCGAATACGATGGAAGGTGACCAGGAGGAATGTTTAAATGTAGGAATGAACGATTATATTTCAAAGCCTGTCCGGCTGGAACAATTAACCGAAAAGCTTGAGAAGTGGTCAGCTCTTAAACATGAAATTGTAACCCAATTAGAACAATAATTGCCAGGTACATTAAGTTAAATGACTTTGAACAGTTTGGTGCGGGAGATGAAATCTCAAATAAAAATAACCGAATCAATATAACCTATGGAAAAATTATATGACCTCAGCGCCATCGAAATGATGGACGACAACGAATATGTTGCTGATATTCTAAAAACATTCTTAGAGACAACACCTGTTGAAATGAACGAGCTCAGAAAAGCCTGCGTTTCCGGTGATCATGACCGGATCAACAAGGCAGCACATAAATTAAAAAGCAGCGCCGGCCTTCTTGAAGCAAGTAACCTCATGCAAGTGCTTACGAGAATAGAACAACAAGCAAAAGCCCGTGAAAACGAAGAATTTTCATTGATGGCAGTTCAGGCAAATGAAGAATACAAAAAAATAGAATCTCCTTTAAAAGAGTATTTGAAATACATCCAGGCACAACTGCGCGTCAACGCTTAAGAGCCGTTCATTTCGTCAAACAAACGAATAGTTTCAATGCCGGGAGTGTCCGGCATTTTTTGTGTGATGAACACTAAACCGATCTTCTGAATTTTTACCAGGGAACCAAAAATCTTCTACAATTGGGTTTCACACTATTCACAAATCAGTGAATCTAATTTCTAAAAAATGGAGCTGAACAACTATTCGTTAGCCCGGCATTGTCCCAAAATAATTGAGCCCCTGGAAATTCTCCAAAAAAATGAAACTGGGGAAGGAAAATGATGGGATGATTCAAAAAAAAATCGGCAAGTTACTTACATCGCACCGCTCAACCACATACCCTTGCTATCTTCCGATCCTGGGGGAGTTTTGCAGGAGCTGGTCGTATAAGACTTGCCGACTGCAAATATAGCAAAATGAGGGTTAAATGAATCGCATCAACAAAAAATAGGAAAAAAATCAAGGAGGTAAAATGCACTAAATGTTCATTAAAAACTTAAACCAGGTCTGTCCGTTCTTGAATCAAAAGTTGCAACCCCAATTAACTCATCTGTGCGTGCAATGAAAGATTTATAGTAAACAAGAATGGTATAAATGTTTTCCGTTTCATAATAATTCCCATTGAGTTCATAGTGAATAGAAGGATTGGACTTATCAACGGCCACGTAGGTATAATCGTAATATCCCTGCTTCAGGAAAATGTGAGTTTCATACAAGCCCTTCGCTGCGTTGAATTGTAATTGAAGGCTGTCAGTATAATTGTAATTTGTCAATTGACCGTAGAGGTAAAGATTTGCATTGGTATACGGCACGCCACCGGGTGGTAAAAAAGAGAAATACACTGTAGCGTAATCGGATTCCCAATAAGGATTATAGCCGCGAACCGGTTCGATTAAATACATACCATTGAAATCACGGAAATAAACGTAGCGCTCGCCCTCTCTTGGAGCATCGGGCTTCAAAT
>JBBQVM010000394.1:0-2424 GCA_038211525.1 Bacteroidia bacterium | reverse complement strand
GTTGATCGGAAAAGGATTTGCAGACGTAGAAATTCCTGAAAGGCATTTCGAAATTGGATTGGGTTGATTGAATTTTGGCTTGAAAAAATCAGGATCGCTATTTCGTGAGTGGAAAATTACTTTAAGGAATAGATCCGGTTCACATACTTTCCTATTATATCAAACTCGAGGTTCAAAACCATTCCAGGCTGTACATATTTCATGTTTGTATGCTCGAAAGTGTATGGAATAATGGCCACGCTAAAAGTATTTACTCCCACATTGAAGATCGTGAGACTTATACCATTTAAGCTTATAGATCCTTTTTCTATCACCAGGCCTGCAAATTTTTCATCAAACTCAAAAGTGAATTCATAGCTGCCGGCGAGATCTTTTTTCTCACGGCAAATGGCGACACCATCAGCATGGCCCTGAACGATATGTCCATCTAATCTCCCATTCATCGTCATTGATCGCTCGAGATTTATGACATCGTTAATATTCCAGTTTCCCAAATTGGTTTTGTCCAAAGTTTCCCGGATGGCAGTTACCCTGTGCCTGCCATCACGAATTTCTTCGATTGTCAGACACACTCCATTGTGGGAAACGCTTTCGTCAATTTTTAAATAAGGAGCAAGCTCGCTGCTGATCGAAAAAGTTCTATTCGATCCCAATTCTGAAATATGGGTTACAGTTCCTAACGCTTCAATGATACCGGTGAACATAGATTTTTGTTATAGTTTTCCTTTTGGAAAATAAATGACCTTTAATTGACTTGAGAATGCAAAAAATTATTTTATCTTCGCCCTCCGAAAAAATCAAAAGGAAAATTTATGCTCATTATTGATTCAAAAGATTGCGAAAATATTGACAAAGCTCTAAAAAAGTACAAGAAAAAATTTGAAAAGAGCCGTACGTTATTGCAACTTCGTGAGCGCCAGGCCTATACCAAGCCATCAGTAAAGCGTCGTCATGAAGTATTAAAGGCGGTTTACAAGCAACAGATTGATAGCGGTAAAATAGAAGTGTAATAAATTAGTTCGATAATATTCGTCCGGTAGATGAAGGTTTGTTAACTTTATTCTACCGGTTTTTTTATGCCTTTATCTGAAACATACCCCATACAGAACTTTCTCGATTACCTCACCTATCAAAAAAGATATTCGCCAAATACGATCATTTCATATCAAAATGACCTTTCGGCTTTTTTTGATTTTATCATTACGGAGTACAATTTTATTCCGATGCAAGAAATTTCACCGGCTATTGCGCGTTCGTGGCTGGCAACTTTAAAAGAGAATAAATTAGCTTCGAAAACAGTGAACAGGAAGATTTCCGCCCTTAAGTCTTTTTTTAAATACCAGTTGAAATCAAAAACCATTAGTTCAAGTCCGGTCTCAACTATTGGTTCCATAAAGGTGAGTAAACGCCTTCCTTCATTTATCTCACAAAAAGATATGGCTGCTTTGTTCGACTCGATCGGGTTTTCCGATGGCTTGCAGGGAAGCACCGAACGATTGGTGATTCGCATCTTGTACAATACCGGGGTAAGGCTGAGTGAATTGTTAAATCTGAAAGAAGGCCAGGTTGACCGGAGCAATGGAATAATTAAGGTGTTAGGGAAAAGAAACAAGGAGCGAATTATACCAGTAAATAATGATCTCTTGAATGAAATTGGAAGTTATATTTCTAAGAAACAGGAATTATCGATTGCTTCTGAAGAGGACTACCTGTTGGTAAATCCGAACGGGAAGAAGTTATATGCTAAATATGTGTACAGGCTTGTGAGGAAGAGCATTAGCGCCGTATCCTCCAATGAAAGGAAAAGTCCGCATGTGTTGCGTCACACTTTTGCCACGCATCTTACCAATAATGGAGCAGACATGAATTCGGTGAAGGAATTGTTGGGGCATTCCAGTTTAGCATCTACGCAGGTGTATACTTCCAATTCGATAGAGAAATTAAAAGATGTCTATAATTTATCTCATCCAAAATCGCAAATGGGATGATATTTTATTTTGAAAAATGGGTTCTGGAATGTAATTTAATGGCAGCTTTATTACTTACTTTCAAATAGGTTTTACCTATGGTATATAAAAATCACAAGGTCTCTATATTGTTCACTTTAAAACATATGAATTACATGAACGTAAACATTCAAACACTTCATTTTGATGCAGACTCAAGGTTAGTTTCTTACGTAGAGAAGAAGCTTTCAAAGCTTAACCAATTCCACGACCAGATCACAAAAGTGGATGTGTTTTTAAAGCTTGATAATGTCGTGCATAACATTAAAGATAAAGTTGCGGAAATTAAAGTGCACGTTCCAAGACACGATTTCTTTGTGAAACACTCTTCTAAATCCTTTGAAGAGAGTTTTGATTTCGCCCTTGACTCGGTTATTAACCAGATTAAAAGAAAGAAAGAGAAATTGGCCGCCTGAAT
>JBBQVM010000393.1:0-2486 GCA_038211525.1 Bacteroidia bacterium | reverse complement strand
ACGGGACTATTTGCTTATTTTACATCTGCAAAAGCTCCCTTCAAATTTGCCGGTGCACCGTTTTTGTTAGGCGCAATGTTAACAGTAGTGAGCTTGATCTTTGCAGTTAAATATTTGAGAAAACATTCTTAATTTATGATTTTTGAAAAAATCACAGCTGCATTTATGGTTCCTGTTATTTTAAAATTAATTTAATTTCTTTTGTCAAACAATTAGACACCAATTTATTTTTGATACTGGATATTTTCAGGAACAGTTTTCAGGAAACTTACAGAAACAGGTTCAGTGCTCCGGAATTGTCCTTTTCGCAACATATATCTCTATAAAACCCTTAAATTCACTACCTTTGCACCCAAAATGCATTAAAGTCAATGATATCTACTTCCAATCTCTCTCTGCGCTACGGTAAACGCGTTTTATTTGAGGATGTTAACATCAAATTTACAGCAGGCAATTGTTATGGTATTATCGGCGCTAATGGTGCCGGCAAGTCCACTTTTTTGAAAATTTTGTCCGGTCAAATAGACCCCTCTACTGGACAAGTTGCTATGTCGCCGGGAGAACGAATGAGTACACTTTCACAGGATCACTTTGCCTTTGATGAGATGCAGGTGCTGCAAACCGTGCTCATGGGAAACAAAAAGCTGTGGGATATAATTGTTGAAAAAGATGCACTGTATGCCAAGCCCGATTTTAGCGAAGCCGATGGTGATCGAGTTGGGGAACTCGAAACTCATTTTGCTGAAATGGATGGCTGGAACGCCGAAAGTAATGCCGCTGAATTGTTAAGTGGATTGCATGTGCCTGAATCAATGCACACAAAATTCATGAAGGAGCTGAACGGAAAAGAAAAGGTGAGGGTGTTGCTCGCACAAGCATTGTTTGGTAATCCTGATATACTTTTACTCGATGAGCCAACCAACGATTTGGATGTGGAAACAATTACCTGGTTAGAAAATTTTCTTGCCGACTTTCAAAATATCGTAATTGTTGTTTCTCACGATCGTCACTTTCTGGATGCTGTTTGTACACATGTATCCGATATCGATTTTAAAAAGATTACTACCTATACCGGTAATTATTCTTTTTGGTATGAATCAAGTCAACTCGCACTTCGCCAACGCTCCGATCAAAACAAAAAGACAGAAGATAAACGTAAAGAACTTCAGGATTTTATTGAACGCTTCAGTGCCAACGCCTCTAAATCGCGACAAGCTACCAGCAGAAAAAAACTTTTAGAGAAATTAGTTATTGACGATATTCAACCATCCAATAGAAAATATCCCGGAATTATTTTCAAAGCCGAACGCGATTGTGGAGATCAGATTTTAGCAGTAGATCATTTATCAAAATCATCTGCTGACGGAACAACACTGTTTTCGAATATTTCGTTTATCCTTAGCAAAGGAGATAAAGTGGTTTTGCTCGCTAATGAACATGTTGCAATTACCACTTTTCTTGAAATTATAACCGGCCATGATACTGCGGATAGCGGCGAATACAAATGGGGAAGTACTATTACTGCCTCTTATCTGCCAAACGATAATTCGAAATTTTTTGATAATGATGAAAACCTTATTGATTGGTTACGTCAGTTTTCTGCCGATAAAAATGAAACTTACATCCGTGGTTTTTTAGGTAAGATGTTGTTCTCAGGTGATGAAACATTGAAACAGAGTAACGTATTGTCCGGAGGTGAAAAAGTGCGTTGTATGATTTCAAGAATGATGCTAACCAATGCCAATTGTTTGTTGCTGGATGAGCCAACTAATCACCTCGATTTGGAATCGATTACTGCTTTTAATGATGCATTAACCGATTGGCGACACGTAGCAATTTTTACTTCTCATGATCACCAGTTCGTGCAAACTGTTGCTAACAGAGTTATCGAATTAACACCAAACGGCATCATCGATAAGCGAATGACTTACGATGAGTACCTCTCCGATGAAAAAGTGAAGTCGTTGCGTGAAGAGATGTACGGAGTTTCTGCTTAAAATAGTAGTGATGAGTTTGAAAAGAAAATTAATAATTTCAGCACTTAATGTTACTCATCAATCACAGCATCTTTTTTAACGCTGTGAAGTATTTCTTGCAGCATTTCTGAATTTATAAATCCATTCAATAGCGCATGTTGTGCAGCACTGTAAGAATTCTCTGCATACACCATCTCTACTTTAGTGGCATTCAAAATGGTCTCTACTTCTTTGTCGCGTTCATCCATGGTTACATCCCTAATATAAATTGCCAGAATTCTACCGGGATAAAGCTTTACAATTTCTGAATATATTTCCGGATCCTCTTGTCCGCTGTCGCCGATAAGAATAAATTTTAATTCGGGATAGGCATCCATAATTTTCTTAATTTTCTTCGTTTTATGAAAGGTATGCCCTTCGGCAAATATTTTATGTCGTGCAAAACCGTAATCTTTTAGGAAAATAGGTCCACTAGGAATCGCATGTAATGCCATGAAATCAATTAATAAA
>JBBQVM010000392.1:0-2521 GCA_038211525.1 Bacteroidia bacterium | reverse complement strand
CGGTATTGGATGGTTGTATCGTGCCACCGATCGCGCCAAAGTGGGTGCAGGAATTAGTTTGCAACATATCAATCGCCCGGATGATTCTTTTTTTGGTACCAAAGTAAAAATGTTTTCCAGATTGCAAGCCGATTTAAATGCTGATTTCGCTGTTGCGGAAAGGTTTGATCTGGTACCTGCAATTATTTATATGAATCAGGGAAGTTTCAGTGAACTCACAGGTGGTAGTTCGGTGCGGTATCGCTTCAGCGAATTACCCGGCCGTCAGTATGCTTTTCTTATTGGAGCCTGGTTACGTGCGGCCGATGCGGTGATTGCATCTGCAGGTGTTGATTATAATAATTTAAAGGTGGGCGTGTCCTACGACTTCAATACTTCCGATTTGAATCCCGCAAGTAATGGCAAAGGTGGTTATGAACTATCACTCATCTACATCATCCGTAAAGTAAAACCAATGGGAATAAAGCCACCCTGCCCTTTGTACTAAGCTATGAATAAATTAAAAAAAATTCTACTGTTTCTTTTCCTGTTAGCCCTGGCTCCTAACTTCCTATATGCTCAAACGTTAAAGGCATGGGTGACTGCGGGTGATAAATCGGCCGACGAATCAAAGTATGCCGAAGCTATTGAATATTATAACAAAGCGCTCGAATTTGAAACCGACGATCCTAATCTATATTTTAAAGTTGCTGAAGCCTGCAGGCTATACAAAGATTATGAACGGGCCGCTGCATGGTATGGCAAAATAGTAATTAATGATCGTAATAACCGCTTTCCTTTAGCACTATTCCGGTATGCCGAAATGAAAAAATATTTGGGCATGTATGAGGAAGCGGGTAGAATGTTTGAACGCTATGTAGCCAATAATCCGAATGATACAACCTACTTTGGAATAAAGTCTCGGAAAGAATCGGCCGATTGTAAAATTGCGCCCGCTATCGCAGATAAAAAGTCAAATGCTACCTTCACCAATGCAGGTACTCCTGTTAATAGTGTTTATTCTGACTTTGGTGCTAGTAAGTTGGGTGATACTGTTCTCTATTTTTCCTCCTTAAAATTTTTATACGAACCGGATTCTCATAAGGAGGATTCTTATTATGTTTCTCGTATACTCATGGCGAATACTTCGAACAATAAAAGTTCGAACCCAATTCCGCTAAGCATCATTTTCAACGATGCCCCTACTCACAATTGCAATGTTACGTTTAGTCCCGATTACAAAATAATGGTTTTTACCCGCTGTACCTCATCCGAAGATTTTTCGCTCGACTGTGAATTGTATCTGAGTAAGTGGGAAGATGGAAAATGGGCGAAGCCTTTTAAGTTGGGTACCGAAGTAAATATGGAAGGCTATACCGCCACGCAACCTGCTATTGAAGCACGAGGCGCCGATGGATATTCGTTGTATTTTGTGTCCGATCGTCCCGGTGGAAAAGGGAAACTGGATATCTGGAAAAGTCAGTTTAATGCTGCATTGAAATTCGAAACTCCTGTCAATCTTGGAGATACTATAAACACATTCGATGATGAGATGACCCCTTTCTTTGATACTCCTGAACAAACTTTGTATTTCAGTAGTTATGGTCATACCGGAATTGGTGGTATGGATATTTTTAAATCGGTTATATTAAATGGAAAATTTTCAACACCTGAAAATATGGGAGCAGGTTATAATACCAGTGTCAACGATGTTTATTACACTAAAAGCAGGGATGGCAAAAGTGGTACACTAAGTAGCAACCGCGTTGGTTCCATGTTTATTAAAAGTAAAACCTGTTGTTACGATATTTACTATTATAATATTAATCCTCCTGATTCAACTACATCAGTAAAAAAAGATACCTCAACAGTTTCAATTGCTCCGGTTAAAACATCAGCTACACCAAAAAATGAGGTAACGGTATTGGCTACACGTTCTACCTACGATGAATTTCTTCCGCTCCAGCTTTATTTTGATAACGATGAACCCGATAAGAGAACCATGGGGATTACCACCCGCAAAGACTATGAAACTCTTTACAGGAATTATATTGCACGCACAGTTGACTATAAAAATAATTTTGCCGGCCCTTTGCAGGGGGCAGCTAAAACTGATGCAGAAAAAAATGTTGACAATTTCTTTACTAACCAGGTAACAGCTTCTTGGAACTTATTGAATCAATTTTGCGATAAAGTAGAAAAGGCATTGAAAAAAGGAATTAAAATTGAACTTGAAATCAGGGGGCGAACCAGCCCGTTGGCAGAAACCAGCTATAACGAAAATCTTTCTAAACGACGCATATCCAGTTTTGTGAATTATTTGAAACAATATCATTCAGGTGCCTTGCAATCCTATTTCGAAAATGGTAGCCTAGTAGTTACCGAAGTAGCATCCGGTGAATCATTGGTAGATCAGAATGTGAGTGATAAACTGAATGATAAACGGAACTCGGTTTACAATCCGAATGCAGCCATAGAAAGACGAATTGAATTAATTAATATAAAACTTGTTGAGCCATAAAATGTATAACAAAGCGGGATT
>JBBQVM010000391.1:0-2549 GCA_038211525.1 Bacteroidia bacterium | reverse complement strand
GGTTGTAGCCATGTTGCGCAATTGCGGCGATGCTCCCGCCTTCAGAGCCATAGAGAGTAAAGGAAGCTTTTCCAATATCAATTCATTTTCGGCAACCACGCTGTTTAATGTAAGGGCTCCAATCCTGATAGTTCCATTCGTTTCCTCAATATTTTTCAGCGGAAGATCAGAAATATCAACCAATTTCTCCGGCACCTCGATCCCTTTTTTCATGAGGTCTACGAGGTTAGTGCCGCCCGCAATAAACTTTGAACTGGCATCCCTAGTTAAAGCGTCGATCGCCGACTTTTGTGAAGAAGCTTTTACATAGTCAAAGTTGATCATATAGTGCCTCCTTTTTCTTTTACTTCTTTAATAGCGTCAACGATATTTGGATAAGCGCCGCAACGGCAAATATTTCCGCTCATGTATTCACGAATGTTATCGTTGGTGTCGGCATGCCCTTCTCTCACACAAGCAACTGCCGACATGATTTGCCCCGGAGTACAGTATCCACATTGAAATCCATCGTGCTTGATAAAAGCTTCCTGCATCGGGTGCAGTTTATCTCCGTCTGCAAGCCCTTCGATCGTGGTTATTTTTTTCCCATTTTGCATGATGGCCAGGCTCAGGCAGGATAAGACTCTCTTGCCATCAACATGAACGGTGCAGGCGCCACACTGACCGAAATCACAACCCTTTTTCGTGCCGGTAAGATGAGCGTGTTCCCGCAATAGATCCAGGAGGGTAACGCGGGGCTCCACACTGAATTGGTGTTGTGCTCCGTTAATTTCAAGCTCCAAAAGTTTTTGTTCAAATAACCGTGCTCCCGCTTCATCTAATTTTTTATCGGCAGCCTTCATGAGTGCAGGAGGCGCTAATGCAAGGGCGGTGAGAAGTGATGATTGCTTCAGAAAATTTCTTCTGGGATTGTGCGGAGCTTTTCCCGTCTCTCTTGATTTTTCATTTGCCATACGCAAACATATTTTGAAAGTAAATGTAAGGATTTAAAATTTTCACCATCCTCAAAAAATCAAGAGACGAAAGAAAAAGAAATCAAAATAATCGTTGATCGAAGATTTTGTCCCGGAGCAATTCTTCCTCATATTTAAGAAACATTTTAAACATTCGAAATGAATGTTGCTTTCATTATCGCAAAAAATTTCAAGTCTTTAAAAGATATTAATTCAGCCTAAATTTTCAACCAATAAAAAACTAATATTTCTATTAACAATCGTTTATTTTACTTCATCGGCAACGCCCGGGTCTCTTAATACAATAAAGAATTTTTTTTCAGACTTACTTAATTTTGGCCCAAAAATATTCCCGGTATATGCGTCAATTCATTAGCCTCATTCTATTTTTATTTTTAAGTTCTCCTGTTTTTTGCCAGGTTGTAAATATTGAAGGCCAACGCATCCAAAGTGATACAACCGGTTGGCTTGGAGGATTGGGTACAGGATTTCTTTTCGAAAAAAATGTGGTGGAAGTGATAAACATCAACGTAAATGCACACCTTGAATATAAAACTCAAAAGAATCTTTACCTGTTTCTCGTCAATTATAATTTTCTAAAGGGCAGTGGGCAAACCTTTAACAACAATCTTTTTTATCATCTGCGGTACAACTATAAAGTAAACGACCTCCTTCGCTGGGAAGTCTTCACGCAGATGCAGCAAAATAATGTAACCGGTATTAAGTTCCGTTTACTTGCAGGTACAGGACCTAGATTTAAATTGTCGGGTAGCAATAAACTTGCATTGTATGCAGGAACCTCATTCATGTACGAAGACGAAAAAGAAAAGACGCAACCCGTAATTCATCATAAAGATCTTCGCAGTAGCAACTATGCGACGACAACTTATAAGCCCTCGGATGCTACTGAACTTATTGCCACTATTTTTTACCAGCCGTTATACAAAATTTTTAATGACTACAGAATATTAAATGAACTCACTTTAAAAATTAAGGTTGCGAAAAAGTTGTCATTTACTACAGGCTGGTACTTCCTTTATGACAGTAAGCCTGCTGCTTCCGCTCCTAACCGGGACTATAGTATCAGCAATGGAATTGAATATAATTTTTAAGAAAGCTCCGAAATAAAACCAACTGCAAAGATTGAATTTAAAAAAAACCACACCCTTGCGGAATGTGGTTTCAGAGATAAAAGGGTAATTTCTACTTACCCTTTTTCTTCTTTGAAAGATTCTCCTGAGTTTTCTTCTCGATTGCCATTTGCTCTGCTTGGTAAGCGCTGTTCAAGGAATCTCGTTTCATTTGCTCCTGCTGCTGCATCTGTGCTTGTAAACTCTGTTGCTCTGCCTGCCTGGTCTGTTCTGCTTCTGCATTCTTTTGATCAATGATTGTATAAGCCTGCTGTAGCCTTGTTGACACAGCGTTGTCAAGAGCCATCGCAAATTTAGATCTCGACATCGTCGTCGCATATGGATTCATACCTGCGGTGCTATATCCAAAAACGTTGTTCAGAATTTCATACACTTCTTTCTCGCTCATCGGAGAGCCTGGATTAAATGTTTTGGATTTTTCAAAAGACAAATTCACGCCTTTTTG
>JBBQVM010000390.1:0-2551 GCA_038211525.1 Bacteroidia bacterium | reverse complement strand
GTAGAAGTTGCATAATTTCCCCAACCCAGCGAATGATCATAACCTCTGGTATGAAATCCGCCGGCATCATTCCAGGTAACAGTGCCATTAGTTACGTGAAGATTAGTAACATTTCCTGAAACTATTACTGAGTCTTTAATCCAGGCAGGTAAAATCGGATTATAAACCATTGAATAAACTCTTTTAACCCCCAAACTATCTGATACAAAAGTCAGGACCCTGTTTTTCACTTTAAGCATGGTAAAACTGGAAGTAAATATCGAATCTGAAATCCATTGATGCGACTCAATATCATATATGGTGAAAAAATGTTTGAAGGTAGAATCAATATCATGACTTATGTAAACACCGTCATGAAGTTCCATCTCCAGGTTTTCCCGTTTAAATTGTTCCAATTTGTGTGATGTGGGATCATAGGTTTGAAGACCCAAATAGCCCAGATCATTTGTTCCATAAAAATTATCCTCTTCAAGATAGCTCGTCACATTGTCAGAATATTTATTCTGCCATATATCTGCAATAGGGTCATAGGAAATAAATGAATAATCGTCTTCATCTAAAAGTCTGTCGAAATTTCCTAATTGGGGTAAATTGTAAAGTGATGGAACGCTTGTGAATCTTTCTAAATCTAAAGCTTGACCAATCGAAACCCATTTATGTAAAAACATATTGTAGCGCAAGTAGGTATATGGGTGCCCGTACCAGCCTCCACCATCAAACTCAAACATCATTTCAACCCAAATTGGTCCACATACAATGTTCGATTCTGATTGTACGAGCCCCACAACAAAATGATCGAGAAAAAACTGATGCAATATCATATCATATATGATTACCTCCAGTGTGCCAGTCCTTACTGATGCAGCATTCCAATAGGTAAATGTCAGCTTTCCATTGTTATTTCCTGTAATTACTATATTATAGTTTGTCCAGGGAGTATTAAAAGTAACTATTGATTGCAATATAGAATCATAAGTAGAGACTTCAAGTCGGTTCGTGCCGGCATTATTTGCGATTGTAACATTGAGTGGATAATTTTTATAATAATCCTGAGCACTTAGTCCGGATGTAAAAAGTAAAAAAAGGACCATCCATACTAAACAGTTTTTACAAAAATAATTTTTAGCTTGCATGTTTTGATTTATTTAAAATAGATCCCCAAAATACCATTGAAAGCACCCTTTTAAGAAGAACCAAATTTAATTTAATCATTTGACATTATCAAATCATTAGTAGAATAAAATTTCTGATTAAATGCTAATTTATATCACCTTAAGGGTTAAATGCAGCCATTTCTCTCATTTCTATCAGCATTTTTGATCAAATTTTCAAAGTGGTTGTACTGAGATAAAAGCAATGAGGGACTATGTAAATGGAGTAATTTTAGCAAAAAGGCCTTAATCCAGAATTAACCCTTTGCAAGGCCATATCAGTGGTATGTTGCGCACCAGTTCTTTTTTGAAACAACAAATTCTTAACATGGTAGGAGAACGAAAAGCCCTTTGTGGAAACGAGAAATATATTAAACTGGGAATGGTGGAATTTCTAGAGAAAAATTCCTATTTTTACACCTGACAGGTGTAAAAATTGACCTAACGATATCAATTTTGAACCAATGGTATTTCCTACCACACCTGTTCCTAGAATTCCAATTTTCATAATTTAATTTTTTTATTTTTGCAGATGTAAAAATAGGCAGTCCATTTCTTTTTTACAAGGGCTGTCATTGATGATAGTATCGGTTAAAACTGACGGAATTATTAATTATCAGTAAATTAATTTTTCGTTGGGGGAAATAAAAAATAAAATAAAGCAAATGATCATCTCCGGCAAAGAATATTCCTACAAACTTAACGGCAACACCTACCACTGCGCCCTGGATATTACCATGAGTTTTATTGGTGGCAAATGGAAGACTGTGGTAATTTGGTATCTCCGTAAAGGAAAACTCCGTTTCAGTGAATTAAAAAGGCATATTCCCGAAATAACTGAGAAAATGTTATCGCTACAACTGCGGCAGCTCGAAAAAGATGGTTTTGTGGAGCGGAAAGTCTATCCCGAAGTACCACCCAAAGTGGAATACTCGCTAACTAAAGAAGGCAAATCACTATTGCCTATGGTAGAAGAAATGGCTGCATGGGGCAGGAAAAAAGGCAAATCCGACGGCGAAATACTGGAGGTAGTGAAGAAAGAGAAGAAGTCTAAAACCCCAAAATGAAAAACATCGAACTTTCATTCCTAGTAATTGCTTCTTTTTTTTCATGCACAAACAAGCCTGTAAAGTCATCATCCTTAGCAACCGACACAACCGACTCGCTTCCTGTATATAAAATTCCGACACTGGATAGTTCATACATTTCAACTTTTATTTTTGAACATCCGGAACTGATGGATCAGGAAATCCAGATCAGTGAATTTTATAAAAAGAGAAATTATAATTGTTCATGGTTTAATAGTTTTGGACTAACTGAACAGGCCGGTAAGGTTGTGAATCTTGTAACCGATTACATGGAGAGTGGAATTGTTGACACCACAGTTTTGTTGCACGATA
>JBBQVM010000389.1:0-2590 GCA_038211525.1 Bacteroidia bacterium | reverse complement strand
CAATATGAGGAGATAGCTTCAGCAACCGGGATACCCTGGTATTTCATAGGAATTGTTCATCTCATGGAATGTAGTTGCAACTTCAACAAGCATTTACACAATGGGGATCCACTGTCAGCGAGAACAGTTCGTGTTCCTAAAGGATATCCCAAACAAGGAAATCCTCCTTTCACTTTTTTCGCCAGTGCTGTAGATGCCTTGACCCTTGAAGGTTTTTCTCAATGGACCGAATGGAGCGTCCCAGGCATGTTGTATTGTTTTGAAAAATATAATGGATTTGGCTACCGCAAGAAAAATATCAATTCTCCTTATCTGTGGAGTGGGTCAAACCAATATTCAAAAGGTAAATTCGTGAGGGATGGCATTTTTGATCCCCAGGCTGTTTCTTCTCAAATCGGCACTGCGGTTATACTTCGACGAATAAGTGAATTACAAATCGCAATAGCCGGAGAAAAAGATACAATTTCAGTAATTAAAAGATTAGGAAAGAATGTTGCTTTTGCTCCTAAAAAATACCAGTCTTCTGCCGAAGAATTACAGAGGCTACTAAATGCTGTTGGACAACAATTAAGGATTGATGGCTTCGCCGGCAGAAATACATCTGATGCTTATCAAAGGGTTACAGGCGAGTACCTCAAAGGCGATTCCTAAAATTAAAATTTATAGGAAATTTCATAAACCCCCCATTTTAATCAAAATCAATTTTATGCAAAGAGTAATACAACAACGAAAATTTCCAGCCATTCTTCTCCTGCTTTTTTTAATTAGTTCCTGCCGTGTTACCCTTGTTCCGGAGTACAACGCCAAGTTGGAAACACAAATCACAGATGCGGCCAAAGCGACTGACAGGTTATATATTGATTTGCTCGGAGAAGAATTGTCAGCAAGAAATTATGATAAGTTCCAGGCTCGCTATAACGACCTGGAGGCTGAAATAAATTCAATCGAACTGATAAACCAGGGAAGGCTCAAGAACGATGATTTCCTGGCAATTATCAAGAACCTGAAAGATGCATTTCGCGAAGCGAAAGACTATCATAAAGAACACAAGATGCTTTCGAACGGAGAAATAAAAGCATACCAGGCAACACTTGCAGGCTATTGGAAACCACTGTATGTTGCCGAGCGATCATTGAAATAATTATGGAAATTAATTTTTAATTATAAAATACAACTAACATGGCTTTCGATATAAACGAAGTTTTCGCCCAGATGCTCCAGGCAATTAAAAAAACTGCCGAAGATGACTGGGGTAGCATTAAAGAAACAGCAACTAACTATTTTCAAGACAGGAAACTTAGGGTGGAATTGCTCACCAGCTTGATGTTAGATAAAGAAATTGATAAGGAATTTTTCCTGAAAAGGCTTGCAGATGAAAAAAAAATCCTTGAATCTGAATTACACAGTGTAGCAATTGTTACAAAAGCTATGGCCCAAAAGGCTGCTAATGCTGCAATTGATTTGTTGCAGGCAGCGGTGTTTAAGGCTATTGGATAAGTAGCTGTGTAAATAAAAGAGATCGTCTTCATAAAAGATAAAAACGCAACGCTGCAGTCCTCGCTGGTATCACCAGGAATTATTCTTTGTCACGGTGCCTGCTACTATTTGAAAAGTATATTAGAAAATTTATGACACCACGTATCCAACCGAATTTCAAAACAGGAATCCTTTTTTCTTTTGCCCTTGTTTTTATTATCGTTTTTCTGCCAGGGTGTTCAGGAGACTCCATACAGTATGGTAACAATCCGGAAGCAGGAAAATATTACAACATCCGGGGCACTAAAATTTACTGCGAAATATATGGGAAAGGGAAGCCACTTTTAATGATTCACGGTAATGCTGGAAGCATAGAAAGTTTCTCCGAAAACATTCCCTATTTCTCAAAAAATTATGAAGTAATTGTTGCTGACAGTCGAGCCCAGGGAAAGACAATAGACAGGGCTGACTCACTAAGTTTTGAAATGATGGCTGACGATGAAGCCGCGTTGCTGGATTCACTACATATTGACTCGGCCTATATTCTAGGCTGGAGCGATGGAGGTATCAATGCGCTTTTATTAGCAATGAGGCACCCTGAAAAAGTAATCAAACTTGCTGCCACCGGCGCTAACCTGTGGGTGGACTCCACTGCATTCGTGCCTTCGCTGTGGAACGAAAGCAGTGAACATTATGAAAAAGAACGAGCCCGGCAACACGTGACAGACGAGGATCGGAATGACTGGAAATTGTTCCTACTCGATTGGCGGCAACCCAACATTCCGTTATCAGCATTACATTCAATCCAGTGCCCTTCTTTAATAATGTGCGGTGATCACGATATAATAACACTCTCACATACAAAGCTGATTGCCGAAAATATTCCCAATTCAAAACTGTGGGTGGTTCCTAATTCCGGCCATGCTACACTTAGAGATCAAAAAGATAAATTCAATAAGGTTGTGGATCATTTTTTCACCAGTCCTGATAATAGTATTGTTCAATAATTCATTTTACGCAGGAAGGCATTCATAATTATAATTTTCCTTAACCTACATTCATTTATTTTTAGACTTCACCGAATGGGAAAATCATGAAATTTCTATTTACAGCG
>JBBQVM010000388.1:0-2592 GCA_038211525.1 Bacteroidia bacterium | reverse complement strand
ATTTTAAAGTGATTGGGTAAATGCTAGGTACAATTTTCGGAATATTGATATTTTAGAACTCAATTTAAAGCCTTGGGTTGTTACAAAAATATAAGATTTTGTTTACCTTTTGACATGTAATAAATAAAGTAATGGAAGTTTAAAATGAAATTCTTTAAACAATTGTTATTTAGTATTTTAACTTTCATTTGTTCCTTCGTTCTTATACCCTTCTAAATTTAAGTTATCCAGTGGACTTTTAACATTCGCCTTCCTGGTATCGGTAATATGGGTATAAATAGCAGTTGTTTTGATGCTGGTATGGCCAAGTAATTCTTGTATTAACCTTAAGTCGGTGCCTCCCTCTAATAGGTGGGTAGCAAAACTATGTCGTAAGGTGTGCACACTGCCTTTGTGTATTATTCCGGCCAACGATTTTGCCTTTTTCAAAATTTCTTGAACACTTCTAACACTGTATGATTCGCCTTTAGGCCCTTCAAAAAGCCAATAAACCGGTTTGTATTGTGTATAGTAAACCCTCAAAAGGTCCAATACCTTTTCACTTAACATGACCATCCTATCTTTTTTGCCTTTTGCCCGCTCAATCTTTATTTGCATGGTTTCACTATATATATCAGAAATTTTTAAATTCACGATCTCACTAACTCGCAATCCCGCAGAGTAGCCCACATATAAAATTACTTTATGTTTAATGTTTGTGATACAATTAAACATATTCGTAATTTCCTGCTGGTGAAAAAATGTGGGAAGTTTATGAGCTTTTTTTGCTCTTGGAAACTGATAGAATTCTCTCGGGAAACTCCATACTTTTTCATATAAAAATTTGATAGCATTTACAGTTACATTCAATGCCGCTGAAGAGTATTTTCTTTCAATACATAAATATTCAAGGTATTTCTCTATTTCAACTTTTTGTAACTGTTTTACATCAATGCCCTTGAAATATTTATAGAAAGAGAGCAGATTGTTCCTATAACTTTTGCGAGTGGAATAGGCGTAGTCCCTTATGGTTATATGGCGTTCAAAATCTTCCATCCATGCAGGAATTGGAGAATCAATCAAGGCGATAATTGGAATATCCGGTGAATGGGGTGGTGAAATCAGCTGCTGTGGGGCAGGAATAGGCGAAACAGGTAATTTTATAACCGATGGCGCTCCAGCTGAGTTTTTCTCCAACCCATCTAAAGCAGCTATCAATTGCGCTACTAACTTTTTTTCGCGTGGAATGTGCCAAGCCTTTAATGTCCGCGACCACAATCGTCCGGGAATTTGTTTGACTGCATTAGCTAAAGCTGAATTAATTTCAAACTCGAGTTTGATTCTTTGCTCCCCTTTGTATTCTATTGTCTCTGGTTTAATGCCATGAGCGAGCAAAAGGGCAAGTAGTTGGGTTGATTCCATTTGAAAAATAGTTAATGTTAATTAAATAAAAATTTCGGTCATTGAAAAATGAACCTTTATTTGTATTACAAAGTTATGTATTAAAAATAAATTAAAGGCAGATTAAAAAAATCTAAACAATAGTAAAATTAACCTACTTTTGCTAACCATTGTTTAAACGGTTCTGCCTTTGGCGATGGAATTGATTGGATGAGACGTAACAGTTGTTGTGTATCAGCAATGTCTGTGATTCTCATTTTCCCGTCAAGGGCTTCCATTTTCAAAGCGTTACAATTTGTAACGCTTTCATTTCCTTCAACTAAAAGACGTTTTTTCAGCACCCTCCAGTAAACCTGTGGGTTTTCACTTTCGGTAAGTATTTTTATCACATCCACAATGGCAAAATACCAAGTTTCCTTTTCTTCGTCCCAGTGGGTGCGTACTTTTATTGATTCGAAAAGTTTAAATTGAAACACGGATCAGTTTGATAAAAAAGAGATTTAAGAAGATAAATCAAGAACTATCCGTTCTTATCCGTTAAATCCGTCTAATCCCTGTTCCTTTTCATCATCTACGTAAACGCATTCTCCCCGGTCACATCCATTCCGGTAATCAACAAATGAATATCGTGTGTTCCTTCGTAGGTGATAACCGACTCGAGGTTCATCATGTGGCGCATAATCGGATACTCGCCGGTGATGCCCATACCGCCGTGTATTTGTCGTGCTTCGCGGGCTATTTCAAGAGCCATGTTCACATTATTTCTTTTAGCCATCGAAATCTGTGCAGGAGTAGCACGATTCTCGTTCTTCAACACTCCTAGGCGCCATGTTAAAAGCTGCGCCTTGGTAATTTCAGTAATCATTTCTGCTAACTTTTTTTGCTGAAGCTGAAAACCGGCAATGGGTCTTCCAAACTGAATTCTTTCTTTCGAATAGCGCAAAGCGGAATCGTAACAATCCATCGCTGCACCAATAGCACCCCACGAAATTCCATAGCGAGCAGAATTCAAACATCCTAACGGACCTTTGAGTCCTTTTACATTTGGTAATAAATTTTCTTTCGGTACCTGAACGTTATCAAAAACCAGTTCACCCGTTGCCGAAGCACGCAGCGACCATTTGCCATGCGTTTCAGGAGTGGTAAATCCTTTCATGCCACGCTCCACAATTATTCCACGTATAACGCCTTCTTCATCCTTAGCCCACACCA
>JBBQVM010000387.1:0-2654 GCA_038211525.1 Bacteroidia bacterium | reverse complement strand
GTGTGGTAATTATAACAGAACCAACTATTTCAGGTTTGCATGATTTGAAACGAACGATTGAAGTTACCTCAAAATTTAAGCTAAAAATCTGGGTGATCATCAACAAATACGATATTAATATCGATTTGTCGGATCAAATTGATGCTTATTGTCAATCGGAAAAAATTGCTTTAGCCGGAAAATTACATTTCGATAAGCAGGTTGTTGAAGCCATGGTGAATTGCAAAAGTATTGCAGAGTGGGCTCCTGAATCTGAAATAGTAACCGAAATTAAATTAGCCTATAACCAAATCGTTAATGAGCAATACTAAAAGTGGTATTCAGGCAAGAATAGGAATTGAGTACTGAATTAAATACTATGATAAAACATATCGGATTACAGGTCATCGAAAAAGATATAGATGCTTTTTGTGTTGATTTATTGCACTTTAAGTGTACACGAACATTTGTGTTGTCAGAAAAGGAAGCCAATGAGATTTTCAATATAAAAAAAAGTGTACAAATTTTATCGGGAAGCTGCGATGGAATGGAATTCGAACTTTTTATTGACAAGAGTCCAACAGTACCAACTTTTACGCATGTTGGTTTTCAAACCGAACAAGCAGCCGAACTGGCAGAGCAAGCAAAAATAAAAGGGTACAGCGTATTTATTCGTAATAGTGGTAAATCGGAAACCTGGTTTATCAGCGATTCAAACTATAATTTATTTGAAATTAAAAATATACAACATGAGAAAATTACCTGAAATAGTTAGTAAAGCCTGGGATAATCGTAAAGAAGCTATCGTTTTTAGCACTGTAAATAAACAGGGAATCCCTAATTCAATTTATGCAACCTGTGTCTCAAAATACAGTGAAAGTAAAATGATTGTTACAAACAATTTTTTTAATAAAACGCTGGATAATATCAATTCTGGAAGTATGGGAAGTATTCTTTTCATAACCAACGACGACAAATCATATCAGATAAAAGGAATTCTAAATCATTATACTGAAGGTGAATTTTTTGATGATATGAAGAAATGGAATCCTGAACGATTGCCTGGACACGGTGCCGCAGTTCTTGAAATAACAGAAGTATATGCAGGAGCGGAAAAGCTTCTGTAAGGATTCAAAAATAGATGTAAGACAAATTAATCATGATAAGTTTTGGACCTGTACCATCGCGAAGACTCGGAAAAAGTCTGGGGATAAATAATATTCCATCACAGAAGAAATGCTCTTATTCCTGCATCTATTGTCAGGTTGGAAATACCCGACAATTGAGTATTACCCGTAAAAAATTCTACGAGCCTGATGTGATTTTTTCTGAAGTAGTAAAGCATCTGGGAAGCTTACAGGAAGTTGATAAACCTGATTTTATAACGTTTGTGGCAAATGGAGAGCCTACACTTGATTTGAATTTGGGTCAATCAATCGAAAAATTAAAAACGCTCCATATTCCAATTGCAGTGATTACAAATGGTTCATTATTGACTCATCAGCAGGTGCGGGATGAGCTAAATCTTGCCGATTGGGTTTCGGTAAAAATGGATGCCAATAATGAAGATACCTGGAAAGCAATAAATCGGGTTCATGGTTCACTTGACTTTGAGAAACACATGAATGGAATACGTCAATTTTCATCGGAATACAAAGGAAAATTGGTTACCGAAACCATGCTTGTGAAAGGAGTTAATGACAGTGCTGCTAACTTAAAAGAAACAGCTGTGCTGCTTGCTCAATTAAAACCAGCTATAGCTTATATCTCTATTCCTACCCGTCCACCAGCCATGTCATCGGTTAAGCTTCCCGAAGAATCAGTAATCAATGAAGCCTATCAGATTTTTTCAGCCGAAGGATTAAATGCAGAATTAATACTTGGCTTCGAGGGCAGCGATACCGGATATACAGGTAATGCAATGGAAGATATTATAAATATTTGTACCGTTCACCCGATGCGTGAAGATACGATGCAGGAACTTTTCAGAAAGGATCATGCGGACATCACTTTATTAACCACCCTGATTCATGGCAAATACATTAAGAGAGTGACATATAATTCCAGCACTTTTTACGTCAGACAATTTCATATTTAAAAATGATCATTCCAGTTACATTATATGGTTCTCCAATTCTCCGGAAGCATTCGATAGAAGTTACTGATGCTGATAATCTGGGGCAAATTGTTGAAAATTTGTTTGATACTCTTAAAAAACATGGAGGACTAGGACTTGCCGGACCACAAATCGGTATCCTGAAACGGATATTTTTGATGGATACATCACCGCTTAACGAAGATGATCCTTCAATTGAAAAAGTTGAACAGGCTATTATTAATCCTGAAATTTTAGAAAGTAGTCCTGAAACACTTTTATACGAAGAAGGGTGCCTGAGCATTCCCGGCATTTATGAACGAATTACACGACCTGAAAAAATCAAAGTGAGATTTCAGGATGAATCTTTCAGCACGATTGAAAAAGAACTGGATGGAATGCAGGCAAGGATTTTTCAGCACGAATACGACCACCTGAAGGGTATTCTTTTCATCGATAAACTTAGCCCGTTGCGAAGAAAACTGTTGACTGGTAAACTGAACAAGATAAAAAACCATTAATCAAATAATAAAAACATGCAAAAAGATCATCCGATTGAAAAATCAAAATTTCCCGATAT
>JBBQVM010000386.1:0-2687 GCA_038211525.1 Bacteroidia bacterium | reverse complement strand
TACACGAAACACGCTCTAAACAAATCACTGAGTCAAAACCTGCAAGAACAATTGACGACCGAAGATCAACTTCAGCAAAAAGCTTTGCAAACAAAAGATTTTAATGAAGGCGTTACAGCTTTTCTAGAAAAAAGAAAGCCTATTTTCAATGGAGAGTAAAACAATACTATGGACAAGGATAAATATGCGAGGCAACTGGTAGAGCAAATACTTGAAACCGATTTCTTTAGTCAATGGCTGGGAATAGAAGTGATTCAAATTAAACCGGGCTATAGCAAAATTAAGATGACCGTTCGGCTTGAAATGATGAATGGTCTCGGCATTGTTCATGGAGGAATTGCTTTTTCCCTGGCCGACAGTGCTTTCGCTTTTGCCTGCAACAACCGGGACAATTTATCAGTAGCATTAAATGCTTCTATTAATTTTATAAAACCGGTACATGTCGATGATGTGCTGGTTGCAGAAGCGAATGAAATACACAATGGAAAATCGACAGGAGTGTACGAGGTAAAAGTTATGAATCAACACGACCACCTCGTTGCACTTTTTAAGGGGACCTGTTTCAGAACCGGTAAACCATTACTGAAATAAAAATTGTTGGACTTCTATATTATTTACAGCAATCTTTCTTCCTTATAAAAATTGCTTTGAATATTCTCCAAATGAAATTTCCTATATCATTCACGAAAGTCATATCTGTTTATTGAAAAAGTGAGTTCTTAGATTTTCCAGTATTCACCTACTAAGTTTTTGATGTTTTTTTCTTCACCGAAATCTTTGCCTTTTTCTTCAAGTTCTGCGTTCATTCAGCAATCATCTTTTCCACAATTCGAAAGTTCATTCTCAATTTCGATTGTGCTATGATGAATTTTATGATGCATCAATTCATGTTTCAAATTCTTTACCAGTTTCATTTTTTCATCAAAATTAAGCCTTTCATTTAACGAAATATGAGCGGTCAGTGCATTCTCTTTTGTGCTTAACGCCCATATGTGTATATGATGGGCTTCCAAAACATCAGGCTGGGACGCAATTAGTGTTTTAATTTCTTCAAGGCTAATATCCGCTGGAACAGCATCTACACTGAGTTTAAAGCTATCGCTTAATAATGACCATGTGCCGACAAGAATTACGACCATAATGATAAGACCGATAACAGGGTCAATCCAATACCACCCTGTATAGCTAATTGCGATACCTCCGGCAACTACTCCCACGGAAACAAGGGCGTCGCTTGCCATATGCAGGTAGGCACTTTTAATATTCAGGTCACTTCGCCGGTTTTTAAAAAAGAGCATTGCCGTCACGCCATTCACCAGGATTCCGGCTCCCGCTACCCAGGCGATTGCAATTCCATTCACTAATTCAGGATGGACCAACCTGGAAATAGATTCATATCCTAAAATTCCAATTACAACCAATAGTAATACTGCATTTAAGAAAGCCGCAAGCACTGTTGTTTTTCTGTATCCGTAAGTGAACTTATTTGTGGAACTTTTCTTTGCGAGCCTGAATGCCACGAGTGACAATAACAGACTTGCCACATCACTAAGGTTGTGGCCTGCATCAGTGAGTAACGAAATAGAATTGGTGAGAATACCAGCCACCGCTTCAATAATTACGAATGCAACATTTAAAGCGATTCCAATGATAAATGGCCTTGTATTGCTGCCGGTGAATACAGATGGGGAGTGATCGTGATGCTGATGATGATGAGTGCCCGACATGTGATGCGATACTTATAAATTCCTGGAAACCATTCTGGCAAAATTACGCGAAATACAAACTTGTTATCCACGTCAAAAATGAACGAAGTTTCTTAGTCAATATTGGATGGAGGAAATGCTTCCGGTGACCATGATACAAACCAGGCGTTTATTTTTCGCTAATAAATTCTATGGCAACAATTCTTATTGGTTCTATCCCTCTTTAAAATCAAACAAAAGATTAGCGATAAGTGCGGTCCAACCTGTTTGATGACTGGCACCAAGTCCACGCAAGTTATCCCCATGAAAGTATTCATAAAACAATACCAAATTACGATTCTCTTCCTGCTGATAAAACCAATTATAAGGCCCGTTGACCAATCGTTTATACTGATCATCCATTTCAAAAATATGCAGCAACCTGGATTGAAGTACTTTCGAAACTTCAGTAAGATCTAAGAAATTTCCCGAACCCTTCGGACATTCTACTTTCAAGTCTTCCTGGTAAAATTCACCAAACGCTTTTATCGCATTGATAAAAAGGAAATTAATGGGCATCCACACCGGGCCGCGCCAATTCGAATTACCGCCAAACATATCAGTGGTTGCGTCTCCCGGATCATACTCTATTGAATAGCTATCTCCGTTAGTATTCAAGGTGTATGGATTTTGATCATATACTTTTGACAAAGCGCGAACTCCTCCTGCTGATAAAAACTCTGATTCATCCAGCAAACGATCCAGCAGATCCTTCAGCCTTGCTTTGTGAACGAGCGACAACAGCATGCAGTCATCATTTCTGGTCACCTGGCTTGGTAAATATTTATTATTTGCTTCGCGGTAATTTTGGAACCACCTAACTCTTTTAGTAAAATCAGGAAGCTTGTCAAACACTTCTTTTTCAATCGTGGAAACAGCAAAAAGTGGTGTGAGACCTACGACGCTCCTCACCCTTAGAGCAAATGCGTCTGACTTGTTGAT
>JBBQVM010000385.1:0-2721 GCA_038211525.1 Bacteroidia bacterium | reverse complement strand
CAATAATAGCTGCCTTGGGTGCTACTCCTTTGTTTTTTCCATTCGCACTGCCGTCGCCTGAACTAATTCCGGTTACATGTGTACCATGTCCAAAACCCTGCACATCATTGGAAGAAACCGCTAAACCTAAATCAATTTCACTGTTGTTCCATTCTTGTCCATAACCATAAGAAGGGGTATTTGCAGCCACCGGTTTTCTTTGATCCCATAAATGCTTCACGCGTGTGTTACCAGCACTATCAAGTAGGTCGGGGTGAGTTAAATCAACACCGGTGTCAATAATTCCGATAATTACACCGTCACCATCATATCCTTGTGGCAATGGAGAAAGGCCGGCATGCACCTCATTTACATGCACAGTTGAGCGCATGGAATCGTTCATTACTGTATAGTTATTTACCGGACTTTCTATCCTCTTAATTTGTGCATTGTTTGCAAACTCTTCGATAGCTGAAACCGGTATCTTAATAGTGGCAATATCACCATAAGAGTATCTAAAAATTCCGTTGTTACGGGATGTAAGTTCTTTGATGGTATTGATATTACCCTGAACCAGAATATTAATTTGCTTTTGTTGCAATTCAGGCGTATTCATCACCTGGTATAAATTCATACTCAATTTCCTGAAATCCTGTCCGTTAGCGGTATTAAGTAGCAGAGCATATAGTAATCCTAAACACAGGAAATTTTTCATGATTTGATTTTTCATTATTTACGAATAAAAGTAGTAAATGTTATGATAAGAGTATTGGTAGCGATTGCCTTAATTTCAACAACCTTTATGTTTAAATTGTTAACAATACAACTTATTGATTAACAAAACAATGAAACTGTAATTTGTTAATAATTATTTGTCCTTTTTTTCGCTAAAAACCTTATTTTTGCCTGATACGATAACACTTAAAACTAACAGAAAGAGATGATGAAAACCGCAATTAAGTCTTTAGTAGCTTTATTTTTAGTAATTAATGCATTGCCAACACTGGCATTGAATCCTGCCAAAGAATACAAAGTTACCCCCGACAAGTTTGGAATGCAATACAAAGAAGAAAAAATTAAGACCTCCGATGGCGCACTATTGAATGCCTGGTTTTTTGAAAATACCCGTAAATCGATCAATTGGGTAGTTATTTCCGGAAGTGGTGATGGCAATATGGCAGATAATTTGGAAATCGTAAATTCCTTTCTCTCTGCAGGGTATAATGTTGTTACTTATGATTACCGTGGTTATGGCGCTAGCAGCGAATTTAAAATTGATCCCGATTTATTTATCTATCCTCAATTCATTACCGATCTGAATGCAGTGCTTGACCATCTTCGTAAATCGAGAGCCATAACCAAATTTGATCTTTACGGATTAAATATAGGTGCAGGATTATCAATTGGAGTGGGAGCGAACAGAACAGAAACCAAAAGAATTATTGCTGATGGACCATGGACCAGTCTGGAAGGAATGAAAGCTAAATTAAAAGATAAAACAGGTAAGGATGTTAACATGCCATTCGGCTATGACAAAACCTACGAACCTATTTATGCTTTTGAAAAACCTAAAGGTCCAATGAAAAGTATGATGATTATTGTTTCAGCTCAAGATCCTATTATCGGACCTGCTGATGTAAAAAGTATTAAAGGAGTTAGTGAAGTGTACATTGTAAAAAATAGTCCTGCTAACGCGGAAAATTTTTCTACAGATAAAAATGCCTATTTCGAAAAGATTTCGAAGTTCCTGGATTCAAAATAAACTTATTTTAATCTAAAACAAAAAGGAGAATGGTTGATGCCATTCTCCTTTTTGTTTAAATTTGAAATTGAATTAAATCGTTGGATTTACTGCTTCAACTCCTTTTAATTCGGGAATTGCTTTGAGCAGAGATTGTTCTATTCCGGCTTTTAGAGTCATCATGCTCATGGAACAGGAACTGCATGCTCCTAAAAGTTTCAGTCGCACCACCATTCCATCGGTGACTTCCACCAAAGACACATTGCCGCTATCAGCTTCCAGATAGGGACGCAATGAATCAAGGGTGTTTTCAATTCTCGCAATCAGAATAGGGTCGTTATGTGGCATGATGTAAAATTACTAATAATTAATATCCCATTGTTTGCACTGTTGTGGTAGGATTCATAGTTGCATTTCTGATAGCTACCTGTTGAGCAAGATTTCCGGCTATGTTCAAGAATGGGACGCAGGCAGGTGAACTCTCATCCAGCACAGTAGGTGATCCGGAATCGCCACCTTCACAAATACTTTGCACCAGCGGAATTTGTCCCAGAAAGGGAACTTTAAGTTCATTCGCAAGATTTTTACAACCATCCTTACCAAAAATATAGTATTTATTTTCAGGTAATTCAGCAGGAGTAAACCAAGCCATATTTTCTATTAGTCCTAAAACCGGAACTTTAATAGAATCCATTTGGAACATGCTGATGCCTTTTCGTGCATCAGCAAGAGCCACTTTTTGAGGAGTAGATACAATCACAGCACCGGTAACAGGTACAGCAGAAACTAAGGTTAAATGAATATCTCCGGTACCCGGTGGTAGGTCGATAAAGAGGTAGTCCAGCTCTCCCCATTCTGCATCCGAAAATAACTGGTTCAATGCTTTGGAAGCCATTGGTCCGCGCCATACTATAGCTTGGGATGGGTCTACCATAAAACCGATTGACAACATTTTAACACCAAATTTTTCTACCGGCACCATGTAGCTTTTACCATTCACC
>JBBQVM010000384.1:0-2751 GCA_038211525.1 Bacteroidia bacterium | reverse complement strand
ACCCCAAATCCGTAATCCGTAAAAATCCGTAATCCGTATCTTATTAACCCAATGCCCCTAGTAGAAACCAAATCCGTAATCCGTAAAAATCCGTAATCCGTATCTTTTTAAAAGAATTCCCCTCGTAAAAACCAAATAATTTTTACTAATTTAGCCTCACTTTTTATAAACTTTTCTTTCAGATGAAAATATGGAGTCGCTTTCCTGTTTTCCGGTTAATAATACCTTTTGCAGCCGGAATAATTTGTTGTATTAATTCAATCAGTAATTTAAAAATTGCAATTATTTCGCTCGCTTTCGGAATAGTGGTGGCCTTTTTATTTACATGGAAAAATTGGGCTACCGGAAAGTATGCCCAACGTTGGATGGCAGGTATCCCGTTCTACTTTTGTTTTTGGGGATTAGGTTTCGCCTTTGCATGGTTTTACCAGACTATTCATTTTAAAAATCACTTCAGTGAGTATGTCACCAAAGACAAATCTTATTTTATTGGTGAACTTTACCAGCCTCCCGTTACCTACTCAAAAGGTACTAAACTTTTCACCAGAATGTTGGCCGTTAAAGATGCAGGTAAATGGAGACCTGTAAGAGGGAATTTACTCATTTATGTGAAGGATAGCAGTCATCTGTTTGCTTGCGCTTTGAGAGATAAAATAGTGTTTAGTGGAAAACCACAATTGGTTCAAGGTTCGCACAATCCCAATTCATTCGATTACGCAAATTATCTTCATAGCAAAGAAATTTGGCACCAGCTATTTACCGATATCAATCAAATAATGGTGGTGGAGGAAAATCACTCCTTTTCATTTTATGCAAAAGCAACTGCGTTAAGAGATATCCTGCTTCTTAAATTAAAACGGTTTTTGGTTTCTGAACAGGAGTTAGGTGTTGCCAGTGCCTTACTGCTGGGTTATGAGGATTGGCTCGACCCTGAACTGGAGCAATCCTACTCACTAGCCGGAGTGTTGCACGTGTTGTGTGTATCAGGAATGCACGTAGGTTTAATTTATGGGGTGATGGCCTGGTTGCTTAGTTTCATGGAGAAAAAAAGTTGGTTACGACATTTCCGGTATTTCCTATTAATATTGTTGATCTGGTTTTATGCACTCATCACCGGTTTTTCCCCTTCCATTATTAGGGCATGTGCCATGTTGTCGTTTGTAATAGCCGGTAAATGGATGAATAAAGAGGCCAATGTTTACAACCTGCTTTGTTGTTCTTGTCTGTTGTTATTTACCATGGATCCATTTTTAATTTTAAGTGCAGGTTTTCAGCTCTCGTTCCTGGCCGTTTGCGGTATCGTATTTCTTCATAACCTCATTCTTCCGCTTTGGGTTCCTCCCAATAAAATACTGTACCGAATCTGGGAGTTAATGTCGATTTCAATTGCGGCTCAAATAGCAACTTTCCCACTCAGTATATTTTTGTTTCACCAGTTTCCAAATTATTTTCTGCTAGGTAATCTTGCTATTATTCCGCTCTCGACTTTGGTGATGTACAGTGGATTAATTTTTCTGGTTACGGACTGGATTCCTCCGGTGGGGTGGCTTTTTGGAACTATTACTTCGTGGGGTGTTGCCGGATTAAATAACACGGTCAAGTTTCTTGGAAATTTGCCGGGTTCGGTAACTACGAATCTCTATTTATCGGGCGAAGAGCTTTTAATTTTATACCTCCTGTTGATTGTATTTTTTATGTGGTTGGTATATAAATACCGTGAAATCTTTTTTTTCGGAATGTTGGTTATGATATTTTTTATGAGTTTTAAAATGGTACAGTTGTACCGCTCGAATGAAAAATGTGAATTAACGGTATTCGATGCCGGTAAAAATAACCTGTTAACAGTGGTGACTTCCCGCAAGGCATTTATAATGGTTTCCAATGGTGTAAACGAGCAATTTGTGAAGCGGACCGCCGGTGAATACCTGGTAGCAAATCTGGTAAAAGACACCATCATTTATCACGCTCCTGATAGCAACCTTCAGCAATTCAAATTAAATAATGGCGTCACTTGCGTGATGATTAATGGTTGGAAAAAGTACCAAATATTTCCTTCTTCTATAAATTCAACAGCTAATTCAATTCTTATTTTGAGTGGGAAAATTGAAGTGGATGCTCATTCAATGCTTCAGCAAATTAAACCTACACAAATTGTGATTTCAACTTCCTGCCAAAGAAAAAACGCATTAAAACTGATGGCCGCTTTTAAAACCGCAGGAATAGCCACCCATGATATTGCTGCAGCAGGAGCTTATCAATATGAAATCAAATAATAGTGTCGAGGTCGAAAGCATCCTTAAATCGCACTCCTTTTTCCGTATTTTGCAACGAACAGCATTCGTTAATAGGATCGTGTTCAAAAAAGAGGTAGTAATCGTTGTCGGCTGCCTCTTTCATAAACTTGCCCTTTTCATCCAGCGTAATCAAGGGACGTGTATCGTAAGCCATAACATAAGCCTGAGGAATATGTCCTACCGATGGCAGCAGATCGGCCATATACACTATTGTTTTGCCGTTGTAACTAATGTGTGGAATCATCATGGCATCAGTATGCCCGTGAACAAATTTCACTTTAAATCCAGGGAACAATTCGGCACCATCGGTGGTAAATTTAAGTTGTCCGCTTTCGCTGATGGGTAAAATATTTTCTTTTAAGAAAGAAGCCTTTTCTCTGGGATTTGGTTTTGTGGCCCATTCCCAATGTTCCTTGTTGCTCCAGTAGGTCGCATTACTGAAGGCAGTTTCATAGCC
>JBBQVM010000383.1:0-2754 GCA_038211525.1 Bacteroidia bacterium | reverse complement strand
AACAAGTTCCAACGTTTTTACACTTACTCCTGAGGCTCAGAAATTATCAAATAGTTTTGCAGGAAACAGAGGTAAACTTCCCTGGCCGGTTGAAAAGGGACGAATCACCAGCACCTTCGGGGAGCATCCCCATCCTGAATTGAAAGGAATTATGATTAAAAATAATGGAGTCGATATTCAGTCATCGCCGAAGAGCCAGGCCCGATCAGTTTTTGATGGCGAGGTGACCGGTGTTATCACCATCCCCGGAGCCAATAGCGCAGTAATTATTCGGCATGGAGATTACCTAAGCGTGTATTCTAATTTGGAGTCGGTTGATGTTAAAAAAGGGGATAAAGTCACTACCCGTCAACGAATTGGACAGGTTTATACCGACCCTGACGAGGGAGTTTCAGAGGTGCATCTCGAGATCTGGAAAGGAACCGAAAAGCTAGACCCATCGGGTTGGTTAGCAAGAAACTAGCATTTTTCTCAAAATATGCGTATCTTTGTAGCCCAATAATTCAAATTATCATGTTAAATCTATTAGTGCTAGGTATTCTTGGTGGAATGGGCGGTTCAGAAATACTGCTGCTGGTTGTAGTGTTGTTGCTGTTTTTTGGAGGAAAGAAAATCCCGGAACTTGCTAAAGGATTAGGAAAAGGCATCCGTGAATTTAAAGATGCTTCTACCGGTAAATCCGATGAGGAAAAAGATATTCAGAAAAAAGATTAATTGTCCGGTGTTGCCGGGAAGTCACATTAAGCTATCACACTCCAAAAGAGCGTGATGGCTTTTTTGTTTTAAGTGACGATCTAATCTAAATCATATCATCAAAAGTATGAGTGATAATTATTTTATTAAATGTGAACATTGCAATTTTTTGAATCCGTTTAAAACGGAATTTGTTACTTTTTGCAGTCAGTGCGGAAAAAAACTAGGTAACAATTTCCCCGACTGGCATAAAAAAAATCCGGAAAAAACGATTCGTGATTTCAAGAATGAAGTTGCTGTTTTAAAAACGGATGCTGAACCGGAGAAAAAAAATCCTGTTCAACGGAAGAGCAGGTCATTCCGACCACTAATTTTTATTTTAGTAATATTATTAGCCGTTGCAGTATATTCATTTTTTCTCACCGATATTTCAGGAATATTCCTTCCCGGAAAGGCAGATGCGGAATTGTTAACTAGTAAATGGGAGCGGGTGATTTATGGAAAATATGGAGTAACACTTTCATCACCTGAAAAACTGAAAAGTGTTTCACCTGAGTATAGTGTTGAAGCAAAACCATTTATTCAGGACGCAGAATCGTACTTGTACCGACCCTCAAAAAAATTTCGATTGAATGTTACCGGTGTACTTTTCAAAGAAGGTGTTCAGTTAAGTATGCAAGGGGCAGTATCGGGATTTGCAAGTACCTTAATCAATACCAATGATATTAGTCATGTAGAATTTACGCACAGTTCCTTAAATTCGGCCGAACTACAAGGAGAATTGATTGAGGGAACCTACATTGATGAAGATGAATTTATGAGGTTTCAATGCGCTATTTATATTCGGAACTCTAATCTGTGGCAGGTGCTGGTAAGTTATCCTGATAAAGACGATATAGCAAAAAAAATTGCAGAGAAAATGATGGAATCTTTAGAGATTAACTATAACGTGAAAACAATTTAATTATTCAATATGAACGGGGCGCACTTGCATCTATTGTTAAATCATGTTCCTATTTTGGGTTCCATGTTTGCACTTTGTTTTTTACTTTACGGAAAGTTCAGCAACAACAAAAGTATTACTATTGCTGCGCTAATTATTATAGTGGTTATTGCATTATTTAGTATTCCGGTTTTTCTTTCGGGTGATGAGGCTGAACGAATTGTTGATCCAATAATTGGGGTGAACAAAATTGCAATTGAATCGCATCAGGAGCAGGCGGAAATAGCTTTTTGGGTATTGTTAATGAATGGAGCCATCGCGCTTGCAACAGTTGTTTCTGCAATAAAAACACAAATTATTTCAAAACCTTTGCTTTGGATTAATCTGGTGGTACTACTAATTGTTGTTTTTTTGATGGCGCGAACAGGAGGCTCGGGTGGACGAATCCGCCACAGCGAAATTAATGCTACCCCGGCATTGGAGAATAAGCCATAATTATTTGCCGATTTGAATTAGGTTAAACTAAACTTACGGTTTTAATGGATACTTGTGCTAAGTTTAAGTTATTCATATACAGTTTAAAAGGTTTTATTCTTTCACAATTGCAATTAAATTCAACAGGTTAATAAACAGTTTAAAATATTTTTATTCATCTAGATTATGATAATTCTCATATTTTTATTACCTTAGTATTCGATACATTTGTTCTAAATAAATAAAACTATGGAAGGCACTAAAATAGAGGTACTACACGGTGAGCACCGTGAATGGTTAAATAAATTAGATTTTTATAAAGATGATTTACCGGTTTTAAGAAATCGACTCGAAGAAGTTGCTTCAAAAAATACAGATCTTGAAGTAATGAAATTGGTGGAACATTTTCAAAATCAGTTTATCATTCAACGTAATGAACTCGATGAATTCCGTCATGCCATCAAGGAACATGAAAACAAAATACAAGCTTCAATTAATCAGAATGAAACTGCCATAAACCGTCAGCGTTTATCCGATCATCCTGAAATGCGGGAGCGGATGGATCGTTTCGAAAAATTATTTCAGGAGTTTAGAATGGAATTATTGAGGTTCCTTTCTAAATATATGTAATAGTTTCTGAAAAA
>JBBQVM010000382.1:0-2760 GCA_038211525.1 Bacteroidia bacterium | reverse complement strand
CCCTGTTTTAATAAAATGATAAGCGGTTCCTATTGCATGTGAACCACTGGCACAGGCCGCACTCAAGGTATAATTAATTCCTTTGAAACGGAAGATGGTTGCCAGGTTCATCGTAACTGTTGAATTCATGGTTTGAAACACCGATCCTGATCCAACCAGTAAGGTGTCCTTTTTTTCCCTGATAATATCTATCGCATCCATTACCGGTTTTGCGGAACTGTCATTGCCATAAATGATTCCTATCTCATTACTATCCAGATAATCATCATCAATACCGGCATTCCGTAAAGCCTCCAACGTCGACATATAAGCAAATTCACCCTGTTCAGGCAGCATTACCCTGGCTCTGCGATCTAATATCCCCTTTAACTGTGGTCGATCAACAAAACCGGTGAGGCCGGAGCGGTAACCGAAATCTTTACGCGCCGGATCAAGAATAATTCCCGACTTGCCCGCGTAAAGTGAATCTCTTACGTCATCCAGATTTTTTCCAATGCACGAGTAAATTCCCAAACCGGTGATTACAACTCTGTTCATCACAACAAATATAAACTATTTTCTGTTTTTTTATTTTATGAATACAAGCCCCCGTTAATATTTAGTACTTCACCGGTGATGTAGGATGACCCTGCAGATGCAAAAAAGGCCACTGCTTCGGCTACCTCTTCTGGTTTACCAAATCTTTTCATTGGAACCATTGCAGAGAGCGTTTTTTCATCCAAACCTGCGGTCATCTCCGTTTCGATAAAGCCGGGAGCAACCGCATTCACAGTAACACCTCTTCTGGCAACTTCCTGCGCAAGTGCTTTGGTGGCACCAATCAACCCTGCTTTAGCTGCCGAGTAATTGGTTTGCCCTGCCATTCCCTTCAATCCCGACAAGGAAACCACATTGATGATTCGACCATATCTTTTTGCCAGCATTTGTGCCACCACATGGCGGGTGATGTAATAAAAGGAATCGAGGTTAGTCGATAACACATTTCGCCATTGAGTGTCGGTCATCCACATCAATAAATTATCTTCACGAACACCGGCATTATTTACTAAAATTTCGATGGTGTGATCTTTATTGTTTTCAATCCAGCCACCAATAATTTCATCTACTTTATTTTTATCAGCAACATCAAATTTTAAAAACTCACAAACAACACCATACGATTCAATTTCAGTTTTTGTTTTTTGCGCCTCTTCATCATTGCTTCTGTAATTCAACAAAATGTTATACTTCATGGAGGCCAGTTTGATGCTTACTGCCTTGCCAATTCCCCTCGATCCTCCTGTTACTAGTGCGTATTTCACTGTACAAATATTTAATTACAATAAATTTATTTTTTCACTTTCCAGAAATGCTTTAACAGCTAAGATGCTTTCGTACATCGGTCGATCCTCTTTAATTGCAGGGCAAACTTTACGGATTTGAGAATAAATATTTTTTGAGAAGGGCGATAATTTTTGTGAACAATTAATCGCATCTATTGCCTGCGCAACTGCAATTGCATGGATGGAAAGCACCTCAAATGCATTCTCTATAACTTTTCGTGCTATCAATGCAGAATTCGTTCCCATACTTACAATATCCTGATTGTCGTTGTTATTCGGAATGCTGTGAATGTATGCCGGCATCGACAACGTCTGGCATTCGGCAACTGTTGAGGTAGCAGTAAATTGCATGCCTTGCATACCGTAATTTAAACCTAATACTCCTAAATTCAAAAAAGGAGGAAGCTTCTGATTCAATTTATCATTCAACAAATAATTCAACTGACGTTCCGCAAGCATAGCGAGTTTTGTGATGGCAATTTTTAATTTATCCATCTCTAATGAAATATAATCACCATGAAAATTACCACCATGAAATACATCATGATTTTCACGATCAATAATAGGATTGTCATTCACTGAATTTACCTCATTAATCACTACCATTTCGGCATAATTAACAGTGTCGAGAATCGGTCCCACAATTTGAGGAACACATCTCAACGAATAATATTCCTGAACTTTTTCGGTAAGGATATCCTG
Source organism: Bacteroidia bacterium (assembly GCA_038211525.1). Classification (GTDB taxonomy): domain Bacteria; phylum Bacteroidota; class Bacteroidia; order AKYH767-A; family OLB10; genus JADKJB01. Next base: position 736 of record JBBQVM010000382.1, on the reverse strand, counting down.
CTTTTCGATGTTTTTACTTTGGTATAAAACATCAGAACGTTTTTTTATTAGTTTACTCTTAGAGGTGATCTTGTGCATAGCCGCAGCAACTTTTTGTTGTCCGGCATGCGGTTTAAGTGCATTCAGTTCCTTTGAAAAATGATCATCAAAAGCCTCAACCAATTCATTAATCATGGTTGAAAAAATAACCGACCAGTTCACCAATTGCTTAGCTTGTAAAATGTTATTGGTTCCAATGCCGGTCATGGCCGAAGTCCCATTCAAAATGGCAATGCCTTCGCGGTTATGAATCAATAAAGGTTTAATTTTTTCTTTACGGAAAGCGATGGAGGTAGCAACCAATTTACCCTGGTAACTAACTTTTCCTTCCCCGATAAGGGCAAGTGCTAAATGGGCAAGCTGAACCAGGTCGCCACTTGCACCAACCCCGCCGTGGGAATAGATGCAAGGATATATTTCTTTGTTAATGAGATCTTTAAGAATTTGCGCCAGTTGAACATTAACCCCTGAAAAACCTTGCATCACTGATGATAGTCGTACTACCATCAAGGCTCTCACATCTTGGTCCTCTAACAGACTCCCTGTCCCGGAACAATGACTTCTTATGAGGTTGTATTGTAACTGCTTGAGATCCTGATCCTTAATTTTATATTGAGCCATAGGCCCAAATCCCGTATTGATGCCGTAAATCAGCTTTCCTTTGGAAAAGGAATTAAGAAATGAATAGCTTTCTTCC
>JBBQVM010000381.1:0-2765 GCA_038211525.1 Bacteroidia bacterium | reverse complement strand
TCTCTGTTCAAATCTACATTGGTAACCTTAGTTTGTTCGTGAACCACAGCGCCAAATTTTCTGCTGTTCTTCAACAACATGTCATCAAATTCGGCACGCAACACATGAAATGAAAGGGCACTCTCATCATGGATCACTTTATTAAAACAGTAGGTATTTTTTTTAGTTCCATCGGCGCTAATAAACATCACACCGGGTTTACGCACCATATACTTTTTCATGTCCTCCAAAATTTCCATTTCGTCCATCATCTGGTAACAAAATGGAAGCAACGATTCGCCAACATGTTCACGCGGAAATTTTTCTTTCTCGAAAACAGTAACTGAATACCCTTTGCGGGAAAGCTGTGTAGCAATAGTTGATCCGGCCGGACCGCCACCAATAACTATAAAGTCTTGTAATTTTTCTGCTGTATTCATTTTGATATTTTGTGGATAACTCAGATTCCTAAATGTGATGCAATAATATTTTTCTGTATTTCTGAGGTGCCTGAATATATTGTTGCTGCCAGTGCATCTCTTACCTCTTTTTCAATTCCATATTCGGTAATGTAACCATAACCTCCAAAAACCTGAAGCGCTTTCAGCATAAAATCTTTAACGCCATTACTCACAACTAGTTTGGTGATGGCTGCACTTTCTCCAATATCCTTTTTATGGTCCAACATCCATGCTGCCTTGTATGCATACGAACGCGACACTTCCAATATCACTTTCATTTCAGCAACCGTGTGAGATATAGCCTGGTATTTAGAAATAGGTTGTCCCGCACTTTTCCGAGTGGTAACAAATTCAATAGTTTTAGCTAACACTCTATTCATGGCACCTAAATGAATTCCTGCCAAACATATTCGCTCCCATTCCATAGAGTGGTTGAAAATATATGCACCCCCTCCCGGTTTTCCCAGTATTGCTTGTTTCGAAATAATGGTATCATTAAAATGAATTTCGCCTAGCGAACAACTCTCCAATCCCATTTTTTTAAATTCGACTCCTATTTTATAATTTTTCTTTTCAACCATAAAGGCTGTTATTCCACCAAAAAAACCTTTTCCTTTATCAGTAGTTGCGTAAGTTAATACTAACGTTGATGGCGTACTGTTAGATATAAATGTTTTGATTCCGTTTAACCGATAATTCCCATTATCTTCCGTTGCCACACAGTTCATAATAAAGGCATCTGAACCACTTTCACTCTCGGTCATTGCATTGGCAGCAATCATTTCACCATTTATTAATGATGGAAGAAACTTTTCTTTTTGTTCCGGTGTTCCAAATTTTGCAATTGGAATTACACAAGAAAGTGTATGTGCAGCAATGGCAAATGAAAATCCGTTATCGGAATTTCCCTGAGCAAGACTTTCAAGCACGATCAACATTTCCTGTGCACCTAATTCGGACCCACCGTATTCTTTACTAACGCAAGTACCTATTATTCCTGATTGGGCAATTTGTTTCCAACGATCAGCGAAAGAATGTTGCTTATTTAATTGTTGGGAGGCGGCTAAAACCGAATCCCGCAACAGCATTTGCTCCTGGTTAAATTCAAAATTCATAATGAAAGTGCTTTTAATGCCTGCAGGTCAATTTTGCCACTTATGGTTTTGGGCATCGATTCTAAAAATACAAAATTATCGGGTACCATATACGAAGGCAGTTGGCTCCGACAGTACTTTCTTAGGGTATTCTCCTCATTATCAATTACTTGATTTTTTTCCAAAAAACACCATATTTTGTTTTCAACGGCATTAAAGATAATCGCGACCCCTGATATCCCCTCAAATTCGGCTATCACTCTTTCAATTTCGGAGGGTTCAATTCGGAATCCATGTTTCTTAATCATCCTATCCTTACGGCTAATATAATGTAGATTCCCATCAACATCTCTCGAAACCAAGTCGCCGGTGTGATAAAACATTTCACCATTATTATGTTTAGTTAAAGAGGAAGTTGTTTGTTCCTCATCATTCCAATATCCCAAAAAGAGGGAATCCCCTGATACCAACAATTCTCCTTCAATATTGTTTTTCGTTATTTCTTTTCCTTCATGATCAACCACGACTGTTTTCGCATAGGCACACGCTTTACCGATTGGGAAAACAGTACCTTCATTAATATCACTTGGGATTTTATACCAGGTGCAAACATTTGTTTCGGTTGGACCATAGAGGTTAAAATAATTTTGGGAAGTCCACGCTTCGTTCAATTTCATAAAATGATCGGGTAAAAATACTTCACCGGCGAACAGAACGTTTTTCAAAAATTCAAAATTATATTTGTGTAATTTCCCATAGTAGGCCAATGCGGTATAAAATGTAGGTGTCGCATAAATGGTGCTTATTTTTTCCTCTGCAATTTTTAGCGCCATCACTAAAGCATTTTTAGTCTCCTCTTCCGTAAATAAAATAGTGGTAGCACCCGCTTTCGCAGAAGCGTAAATATCAAACACCGATAAATCGAAATTAAATGGAGCAATGGATGATAGGGTATCATTGATAGAAATACCAAATTCTTTAACAGCCCAGTCTACAAAAGTGATGGCAGCTTTATGTGAAACTACTACCCCTTTTGGGTTTCCGGTTGAACCGGAAGTGTAAAGAATAAATGCAGCGTCTGAATAGTTAATTTCAATGCTCTTTAATTCTCGGTTGACAAATATTTCTAAACCATGTAACGAAGCAAGAGGTGTTAGCGGAAAATTTTCACTTTGCAATGCATTGGCACATAATTTATCGCATACAATAAATTTAGCTGAAGTGTCATTTA
>JBBQVM010000380.1:0-2802 GCA_038211525.1 Bacteroidia bacterium | reverse complement strand
TCCACCATATCTTCCAGTAGTTGCTATTATTCCAATGGCATTTGTTTTTTTTACCCATTCAGAAATACTTAAAACAAAAGAGTTAAGTTCAGCTTGCATTTTAAAGTGGTCGAATTCGACCACTTTAAAATAAGGGTTGTTCATTTGCCATATCTGTAATACAGATATAAACCTATTCATTTTCTGATATAATATTAACTTCTGTAGATTGTACTATTATTAATTTTTGTTGTACGTCGTTTTTATTCTTCGAATTTTAGAGTGTTTATAATTCGACGGATAGTTTTATCATCAATCGTATCAAATTCTACCTTATCATAAATTGTAAGGAGATATATTTCTTTTTTAGGCGTTATAACATATGTAATTACACGAGCACCACCGCTTTTCCCTTTCCCTTTACTTTTGATAGCTATGCGAATTTTATATGCATCTTTTCCAATTGGAGTTCCAAGTGTTGGATTTTCGGATAATGAATGAGCGAGATCTGTTAATTCAGATTTTAAAGAAGGATATTTTTTAACAAGTCGTTTTGCTTCCTTCTTGAATTTGTCAACAGGTATAATTTTATAACTCATTTATAAAATCTGTTAGGGTCTGCTTTTTAGCTTTTGATTTTCTTAATACTTCAACTTGCTTGAAGGCAATTTTCAGGTCAGACTTAAGTTGAAGTACTTGTTCAGATTTTTTAATTTGTGATAATACTTTTTCCCATTCAGTCACTGGCATTTGAACGGCCTGATGTTTTCCGTTCAAATCACTAACATATTGAAGTGCTATTTTCATAGTGTAAAATTAAGAAATTTTGGGATTATTGATTTTTTTGGATTTAAATGATAAAATGATGCGATTTGCTAAAACCCAAATTACTTAAATTTTATTGAAATTCAAAAGATGCTGGGGATATTCTAAAATCCAACTTCCCGATAAATCGGGACAAGTAATGACAATCCTTTTGTTGTATGAAGGGTTATTAATGTTGAGCATCATGGCAATTTTTACAAACCGAAACAAGCCATTTAATAGGTTCTTTTCCAATGTTTGATTTTGCATATTTTTTATGATGGACTTGTGTGGCTCGTTCTCCACAAAAAACACATTTCCAATTGTCCCTTTTTAATACAACATATCGTTTACGATTCCATGCTTCTGATTTAAGATAGTCGTTTCTATAATAGTCACGACGTTTCTTACGTTTCAGTTCAAACAGAATTCGTTTAAGTACAAAGATTATAACAATTATTATAAATAATAGAAAAGCCTGTTTCATATTGACTAATTAATTGCTCTACTCAGCAATAAAAACCTCACAATTAAACTCAGCTTTAATAGCATCAGACGGCTTAGATTTGAAAATACCAAAAACAGTACTTCCACTACCAGTCATACTTGCATAAACAGCGCCATTTTTATAAAGGGTATTTTTAATTTCACCAATAATAGGATACTGTTGAATAATGGGGGCTTCAAAATCGTTTATTAATTGCTCTTTCCAAGTTTCGATAGGTTGCTGAATAATTTGATCAACAGCATTGGTGGGTTTTGACGGAGTTAATTGCTCAAATGCCCATTTGGTATTAATATGAATATTGGGGTGAACCAACACAAATGTATAGGCAGATAAATCTAGTGTAATTGGGGTTAATATTTCTCCTCTGCCCGTTGCATAAGATGGTTGATTGATAATAAAAAACGGACAATCACTGCCTAGCACTGCTGCATAATTAATTAATTGTTGTTGCGAAAGATTCAGCTGGTATTTTTCATTCAATAACTTTAATGCAAAAGCTCCATCGGCACTGCCACCACCCAATCCTGCACCCATAGGAATATTTTTGTGTAAGTGCATTTGAATAGGAGGGATGTTCGGAAAATCGTTCCTCAACAGCTGAAATGCCTTTATACAAAGGTTATTGGCCGTATCTCCAGGAATAGGAATACCTGAAGCGCTAAAATTAATGTGTAAAGTTTGGGTAGAATCAGATTGATTATTGGTAATTACTTCGAGCGCATCTTTTAAATTAATCGGATAAAAAATGGTTTCAATAGTATGGTATCCGTCAGCTCTTTTTTGGGTAATGTTTAGACCAAGATTAATTTTACAATTAGGAAAACATACCATCAGGCAATTATTTTCTTTTGTTTAATTCATCTCTAATAGCAATTGCCCTAATATAATCTTCTGCTTCTAAAACTTCGTTCAGCAGGGTATTTAATTCTTCTATATTTAAAATGCTTAAATCGTCGCGCCCCGATCCTGTTTCTTCTATGCCAACAGCTTCTCCTCTGTTTTTCTTTGGCGCCCCATCTTCCATCATAATACCTGCATTCTCTAAAATATTTTCGTAAGTATAAATCGGGCAACCAAAGCGAACTGCCAATGCCAATGCATCGCTGGTTCTGCTATCTATTTCAACTGTATCATTTGCTGTAAAGCAAACCAATTTAGAATAAAAGATGCCTTCTTGTAAATCGTTGATAATAATTTCTTGCAATTCTACCCCAAATGCATTCATGAAATTCTTCATTAAATCGTGCGTAAGCGGTCGGCTTGGTTGCATATGCTCTAAGGCAACAGCTATGGCTTGAGCTTCGAATCCTCCAATAACAATCGGTAGCCTGCGCAGGCCATTTATTTCGCCCAACACTACTGCATAAGAATGAGTTTGTGTAATGCTATGAGAAAGCGCTACTATTTCTAATTCAATCTTCTTCATATTTCACGAAAATAACTTAAAAACAGACATCAAATTACCTTTAGGCCATCTGTTTATTTAGCCATTTATCGAAAATGAAAGTCCC
>JBBQVM010000379.1:0-2864 GCA_038211525.1 Bacteroidia bacterium | reverse complement strand
CCTCCCCTCCTATCACAGCATTGTGTGATTTCATCATTTCAACCACATTCACTTCACCAACGGCTGATGCATAATATTTGCCTCCTGCTGTTTCAGTAACATCTCGAAGTGCACGTGTGGAAGAGAGATTAGAGACAGTATTTCCTTTTTTGTTTTGAAGGATATAATCAGCAACTGCCACCAAAGTGTATTCTTCACCAAACATTTCACCGTCTTCACAAACTAGCGCTAGTCGATCCACATCAGGATCAACCACTATTCCCAACGAAGCATTTTTCTTAATTACAAGTTTAGAAATTTCTGTAAGATGTTCGGGAAGTGGTTCCGGGTTATGGGGAAATTGTCCGGTAGGCTCACAATATAATTCGATAATATCTTTAACACCTAAGGCTTTCAGGAGCATTGGAACGGCGATGCCACCGCTACTGTTCACGGCATCAACGGCTATTCTGAAATTACATTTGGTAATTACCTCCACATCCACTAAGGGCATGGCGAGAATTGCATCAATATGTTTCTGAATCGCATGGTTATCTTCGATTACTTTGCCAAGCTTGTTCACTTCTTTAAACTCAAAGTTACCTGCATCGGCCATTCGGAGAATTTCTTCCCCATCGGCAGCACTCACAAATTCACCTAAATGGTTCAGCAATTTAAGAGCGTTCCATTGTTTAGGGTTATGACTTGCGGTGAGAATAATCCCGCCTTGAGCTTTATGAAAAACAACTGCCATTTCAACAGTAGGAGTTGTGGAAAGGCCCACATCAATAATATCAATTCCCATCCCCATAAGGGTTCCGATCACTAAGTGATTCGCCATTGGCCCGGAAATACGTGCATCGCGGCCTAAAATGACTTTTTTAGGTTCAGTGGTGCTACCGTTTTTATTAATCCAGGCGCCGTAGGCTGCAGTAAATTTAACTAGGTCAAAAGGTGTAAGGCCTTCACCTACAGGGCCTCCAATGGTTCCTCTGATACCGGAAATAGATTTAATAAGAGTCACAGATGGTTAATTAAAATGAGGGTGTAAAGATACAATATTGCCTGCTTTCCAATAAAATTAACCATTTTAAAGATATGAACCGCTGCAGTAATTAATTTTCAGCAGGTTAGCATTTTGGTATTCAAACCAATAAATGTTAGAAAATGGTTAAAAAAGCAGGAAAAGGGGTTTCATTGTATAGTTTAAAAGACTATTTTTGCACCTCTAAAAATTAAAACAAATCTTTCCATGTCGGATAAAGAAAAAAAACAGTCGGATGAAATTGTAGAAATAGGCGAAACTTTTGACAAAGCCGAAAGCTATGTTTCCGAGAATAAGAAAAGCATTTCAATTATAGGTGGAGCCATTTTGGTGGTGATACTTGGATATTTTGGTTATACCAATTTAATTGTAAAGCCTCAGGAGGTTAATGCTCAAAAAGAGATGTTCATGGCTGAACGTTATTTTCAGCAAGACTCCATTGAAAAAGCTATTAATGGCGATGGTCAGTTTATGGGCTTTGTAGAGATTATTGATAATTATGGCTCTTCAAGTTCGGCCAACCTTGCTCATTACTATCTTGGCATGAGTTATATGAAAAAAGGTGAGTGGGATAAAGCTATTGAATACCTTTCGAAATATGATGCTGAAGATGACATAACCGGTGCTCTGGCACTTGGTGCGGTTGGTGATGCAAATATGGAGTTGGGTAAGACTGACGATGCAGAGAAATTTTATATGAAAGCAGTTGATTGGGATAAGAATCAGTTTACTGCCGCTATCTTTTTAATGAAGGCCGCTTCTGTAAAGGAAACGTTGAAAGATTACAAAGGTGCCGCTGCGCTTTATGAGAGAATTAAAAAAGATTATCCTCAGAGTACCGAAGCAAGAGACATTGATAGATATATTGTAAGAGCCAATGCTCTTTCCAGCCAGGGATAATTTTCATGGCTTCATCACAGCAAAACTTATCCTTATTTGATAAAAGCAAACTTCCCGATGCGACTAAAATGCGTATCGGGATTGTTGTTGCAGAGTGGAACGAACCTATTACTGGCGCGCTTTATAAAGGAGCCTACGATACTTTGATTTCTTGTGATGTAGATGCTGCTAATATTCACAAAATAGATGTTCCAGGCACTTTTGAGCTTACCTCAGGCGCAAAATTTTTAGTTGCGCACACTAAACTGGATGCCGTAATTTGTCTGGGTTGTGTGATTCAAGGTGAAACACGTCATTTCGAATTTATCTGTCAGGCAGTTGCTCAAGGACTCACCAACCTTTCCATCATGACTTCCCTCCCATTTATTTTTGGAGTACTCACTACAGATACTCTGGAGCAGGCACAAGACCGTTCAGGCGGAAAGCATGGCAACAAAGGGATTGAAGCGGCTATTACTGCTATCAAAATGGCAGGTTTAAAGAATCAGCAAGAGAAGAAAATTGGATTCAGGTAAAATTTGGAAGCTAGATAGTAGCTTTAATGAGTGTTAAAGGAGAATTGCAAGCGTTACTTTTTACCACTCTTCTTATTTGTTTTCTTACCTACTTTTTCGGCTAATTCTTCCCTCATAATGTTCCAATAGGCGCGACCATAACTTACAAAAATTTCGGAGCCGGCTATGATATTGCGTGTGGCTTTGATGAAAACTTTATTTTTCTTTTCGTGATAAGTTGAATTATTGCGGTGCCCGTTGATGCGACCCAATCCTGCGGCATCGTTTGCGTACCTTCCAAAAGACTTTTTGTAATCGAAAGCATCAATACAATTGTTCTTATTGATAAAATAAACATAACCACCTTTTCCAACTTCATTTCTGTCAATTGCCTCATTCCAGGTGATCATCTCTCCCTCATATTCACAAACTACCTCCCCTTTCTT
>JBBQVM010000378.1:0-2889 GCA_038211525.1 Bacteroidia bacterium | reverse complement strand
GTTCTATCAATGCCTCTGACCGGAAACATATCAAGATTAATCGTATAATTTGGAGTGGTAATATCTAGGTTTGCAATTGATTCGGAACTCGTTTCGGGTGTATTTGCTGCATACCCATATTTACCGTTTTGTATCATCCATACACCTGCTGTCTCAGTCCATTGACTAGCTGTTCCACTATCAAAATTGTCTTGAAAAATAGTTGCAGCATAACTCCCTTTTGGATGGAAGATGAAAATAAAAATAACAAAAAAAATGCCCCGCGGTTGCGAGGCATTTTTCAAAGCACTTATTTATTATTCAAAATAAGTTCTTAGTAATTTACTTCTAGAGTTATGGCGAAGTCTTTTAATTCCATTGTCTTTAATCTGACGAACGCGTTCTCTGGTCATATCCAACTTCATACTGATTTCTTCGAGGGTATGTGCTCTTTGGTGACCAATTCCATAAAACAATTTCAGCACATCACTTTCCTTCGGAGGCAGCGTATTTAGCGAACGGATGATATCCTGTTGCATTGATTCTGCAATCATCTCAGTGTCAGCAGATGGTGAATTGGGATTCGATAACACATCTAAAAGGTTACTTTGATCATCTTTACTATCGAAGGGGGCATCTACAGACACCGCTCTTCCGGAAACGCCAAGAGTATCAGAAACCTGGTCTTCAGACATTTCAAGAATTTCAGAAAGTTCTTCAGCACTAGGCTCTCTCTCATATTTCTGCTCCAGCTGAACGAACGCTTTTTTAATTTTATTCAGGGCTCCCAATTTATTAAGGGGCAATCTGACAATACGAGCTTGTTCTGCCAAAGCCTGCAAAATTGACCGACGGATCCACCAAACGGCATAAGAGATAAACTTAAAGCCTTTGGTTTCATCGAATTTTTTTGCTGCTTTAATTAGTCCGAGGTTACCTTCATTAATAAGGTCCAACAAGCTAAGTCCTTGATTTTGATACTGTTTAGCAACGGAAACAACAAATCTCAGATTCGCCCTTACGAGTTTATCAAGTGCCGCCGCGTCGCCGGTTCTGATTCGTTGTGCCAATATAGGCTCTTCAGAAGGGGCAATCATCGACTCTTTACCGATTTCCTGGAGATACTTTTCTAGAGAAGCGCTATCACGATTAGTAATTGAAGGGGTAATTTTTAGTTGTCTCATCTATTTATTAGGGTTTTAGAAGCTCGCTGTTATGCAACAAATTTAATGCCACTTGGTTTACTTTATTATCACATTTCAATGTTGGCAAAATACCAGTGAAATGAATCGTATTCTGAACTAATTATTTTAATCAAAATTGTGTTTTTATTCAAATAATCTCATTTATGCAAACAATCTCATAGCAATAAGGTTTATTCCTCTAAAAAGAGTCGAAATGTAGCAATAAAAGCAGGCACCTCAAACAGGAATACAAGAATAAATTTTTGAACTTTTTCAATAATATTCTCAGGGTATTGCAGGTCAATGGATTTTGCGCTACATTCGTGTTTATTAACAAGAATATTCACACTTCAAACAACCATTAACAACCATCCAATGAACCTTAAAAAAGTATTAATTTCTGCTGTTGCATTGATTTTGAGCATTCCATGTATTCATGCATCCGAAAAACCCATCAGCAGTAATTTCAAATTACCTGTAGGTGTAACAGCATCCGACATGGTTCCGGGCACACTAATGTTGAAATTGAAACCGGAGTTTCGATCATCAGCAAGAATTAACTCCATTTCCAATGATCTGCTTAACGATGCGTTGAATGTTATTGGAGCCACTCAAGTAATTAAAAAATTTCCTGCCAAAGAAGCCCCTGCCTCCGAGCGAAATGCTTTTGGCTTTAAAATGGAAGACCTTTCATTGATTTATGAAGTGCATTATACCAGCGACCTACCTGTTGAAAAAGTGATGAATTCGTTATTACGCACAGGAATAGTGCTTTACGCAGAACCTAAGTATCTTCCTAAATTACTGTTCACTCCTAACGATCCAAACATTGGAAATCAATATCACCTGGGCAAAATTCAGGCTTATGCAGCATGGGATCTTCAAACAGGAGACACCACTGTGGTGATTGGAATTACCGATACCGGAACTGATACAGATCATCCCGATTTAGTAAATAATATTAAATACAACTACGCCGACCCAATTGATGGTGTTGATAATGATGGGGATGGTTACACCGATAATTTCAGAGGTTGGGATTTAGGTGAAAATGATAATGATCCAAGTGTGAATGCAAGTATCCATGGTTCACATGTTTCAGGATGTGCAGCGGCTTCAACCAACAATGGAACAGGTGGTGCGGCTCCGGGATATAACTGTAAATTCCTTCCTGTTAAAATTGCCGATGCAAGTGGTGCACTCACAATGGCTTATGAGGGAATTGTTTATGCGGCTGATGCCGGATGTCAAATCATTAATTGCTCTTGGGGTGGAAATGGTGGTGGCTCATTTGGTCAAAGTGTAATTGACTACGCAACTATAAATAAAAATTCTTTAGTAGTGGCTGCTGCCGGAAACAATGGAATTGAAGAGGCTTTCTTCCCTGCTTCTTACGATTATGTTTTATCAGTAGCTTCTACCAGCAACAGTGATGCGAAATCCAGCTTTTCGAACTATGGAGCTAAAGTAGATGTTTGTTCCCCGGGTTCCAATATTTATGCAGCCATGTCAAACAATACCTATGGAATTATGAGCGGCACTTCTATGGCCTCCCCTATTGCCGCCGGTGCTGCTGCAATTGTATTGTCTGAATTTCCAACATACAATGCATTGCAGGTGGGTGAAAAATTACGTGTTACCTGTGATAATATTTATACCATACCAAGTAACAACGTGTACATCGACAAACTTGGAAAAGGAAGAATTAACATGTTTAGTGCTCTTA
>JBBQVM010000377.1:0-2898 GCA_038211525.1 Bacteroidia bacterium | reverse complement strand
ATGGAATAACGGGTGCCACTGTTTCCGGTAAACGTTCAGCTTACATTCAAGAAGATCGTGTTGCGAGTACAAAGAAATTTCATTTTAATTCCACCTACAGTACCAGCCTTACTGATGAAATTCAGTTGAATGCAGGAATCTTTTATATGAAACAAAAAACCGATAATTTCAAGAGAGTTAGAGATTTACTCGGTGGTGAATTTTATGTGGATGTTAATCAATATGCAGAACAGGATTTTGGTGGAAACGAAGAAGCCTTGCAAAATGATTTGAACAACCCAAACAGAATTTTACATGAGGGCGATAAATTTGGATACAATTATACTTCTGATATTTCTAAAGGTGGAGGATGGGCACAGGCTCAATATAAATTAGAGAAGTTCGATTTCTTTGCTGCCTTAGAATTAACACAGTCGGCTTTCAAAAGAATTGGAAATGTTAGAAATGGATTATTCAAATTCTCCTCTTATGGCGAATCGGAAACGCAATCTTTTTTCAATTATGCTTTAAAAGGAGGCGCTACTTACAAACTGAATGGAAGAAATTATTTATTCGCGAACGTGGAATCTGCTACCCGTGCTCCACTTTTTGAAAATTCGTATGTGTCGGTAAGAACACGTGATCAACTTGCACCCGATCTAAAAAATGAAAAAATATTTTCGGCTGAGGGCGGATATTTGTTACGTGCACCGAAAATGAAAGCAAGAGCCGTATTTTACTTTACCCAATTTAATGATCAGGCTAAAACAGTTAGCTTCTATCATTCCGATTACCGTGATTTTGTAAATTATACGATTACTAATATTGATCAACGTCATGTTGGTGCTGAATTGGCATTTGATTACAATATCGGAAAAGGTTTTTCTGCTAATGTGGTTGCTGCTATCGGTCAGTATTATTACACCGATCGTCCCAATGCAACAATTACTGTTGATAATACATCAGCAGTTCTGGCTGACAATGAAACTGTTTATGCAAAGAATTTTTATGTTGCCGGAACGCCTCAAAATGCTTACACATTAGGATTAAGTTACCGTGCTAAAAAATTCTGGTTTGTTAACTTGAATTTGAATTATTACGACAATACTTACATCGAATTTAACCCTGCACGCCGAACTGCTGATGCAGTTGATTTGGTTCCTGAAGGTAGTGATCAGTACCATGCAATTGTTGATCAGCAAAAAGCCGATAGTCAGTTTACAATGGATTTCTTTGGAGGTAAATCATGGAAGTTGAACAACTTCTTCCCTTCTATAAAAAGAAATACATTCCTGGTGCTTAACGTTGGTATTTCTAACTTGCTCGATAATCAGGAGCAGGTAACAGGAGGTTACGAACAACTACGTTATGATTTTCAGGATAAAGACCCCAATTCGTTCGCTCCAAAGTATTTCTATTCTTTTGGAAGAACCTATTTCGTGAACTTAGTATTAAGAATGAACTAAAAAAAATAATCAATATAACATGAAAATTTCAATAAAGAGTTTGCTTGCTATTTTTGTACTTGGTGCAATGGTAGTAGTTTCTTCCTGTAGGAAAGACGAATTTGATAGTCCTCCATCAGGCGGACAGGATCCCAATATAGTTGTGAATATGACTATTAAAGGACTCAAAGATTTGTACCGTGATACCATCATTAACAACAATGCAATTGTTAAAATTAACCAGGATTGGAATATTTCCGGAACTGTAATCGCTGATGATCAGTCTGGAAATTTTTATAAAACAATTGTTATTGATGATGGAACTGCAGGGATTTCAATTCGTATTGATCGTTCTGAATTTTGGAGACAATTTCCTATTGGCAGACGAATTTTTGTACGCTTAAAAGGATTGGTAATTGGTGACTATGCGGATTTGATTCAAATTGGTGGTTTTGCTGATTTAACTAATCCAACACAACCATCAGTGGCTCCAATTCCAACCACATTAATTGACACCTACATTTTGCCAGGTGTAAGCAGCTTGCCGGTTATACCAATTCCGGTAACAATGGGCGATTTGTTAAATGATTTTGATGCTTATCAAAATCGTTTGGTTGTGCTTTCCGGTGTTGAGTTTAAAGATAACGACACTTCAAAAACTTGGGCCGATGCAGCATTACTGCTTTCAGGTGAATTATATATTCAAGATTGTAATTCAAGTGACGAAATGATGGTGCGTACCAGTGGTTATTCATCTTTTGCAAATAAAAATGTTCCAAATAATAACGGTACACTTGTGGCGGTATTCACTGTCTTTACTTCTACAGCACAACTAGTTGTTCGCGATACGTATGACGCTGTAATGAATGGTGTTCGTTGCGATGGTGGACCACCTCCTCCCGGTGGCGGAATAAATGAAACTTTTAGCAGCCAAACTACTAATACAGACATTAGTCTTCCAGGTTGGTATAATATTTCAGCGGTTGGAAACCGTTATTGGAGAGCCGCAGTTTTTAGTGGCGATACCTATGCGCAAGCAACTGCTTTTGGTAGTGGACTTCCTGCAATGGAATCATGGTTGATTACGCCTGCCTTTGATTTAGCTACTCTTGATACCTTATCTTTCCGTTCTTCTTGGGGTTTCTTTGTTCATAATGGACTAAGTGTTTGGATTTCAACTAACTTTAATGGAACCAATGTTACCACTGCGAACTGGGTTCAAATTACATGTACACTTGCTGTTCAGGCAGATGGACAATATGTATGGGTTCCTTCAGGGAACGTTCCATTAACCTCGTTTAGCGGAACTGCTGCACACATAGGATTTAAATATGTAGGTGACGGCACAACAAATACAACCACCTGGAGACTTGATGATGTAGTGATTCACTAATCATGTTGTGCTTCAACAAACTTTAACTATAATTTACAAAAGGGCTTTGAACTAATTCAAAGCCCTTTTGTTATTAATATA
>JBBQVM010000376.1:0-2899 GCA_038211525.1 Bacteroidia bacterium | reverse complement strand
TCAAACTCACCCGTGAAACACCTCTCATATTGATATCGTAATTCAATAAATTAATGGTGGCATTTGGTTTTCCACTTATGAGTGATGAGAATTCAATAATATCATAATCGGTTTTTCCAACACTGGCACTTAGGTAATAATAAAGGCGGTCCTTAATCACTGCTTTATCGGTTGCTTCGTTATAAGCCAAAAAGCCCTTACTATTCAATGCCAAAAACAAACCACGTATTTCTGATTCACTCATACGGAGATAGGATGCATAACTAGAAACACTGATTTCACGTGTTTGGAATTTTTCTCCATATTGCTTCAAAGTGTATAGTGGATTAACTTCCGAAAAGCCCTGCAAACTCTGATAGCGCTGCGCTCTAAAAAAATTAGCCGATTCAAACGAAAGTTTTACCTCACCCTCACCACTAATCATTTTAAGATCCATTAACGGATCATCAATTTTCCAGGTGAGCGCATCAAAATACATATCAATTTGGTGATAAGAATCATAGTAGGGAGTTCCTTGTGATTTTCCTGAAGGGCGTATCAACGAAAGTTCCCGTTCCTTATTGATAAACTTTAGCTCAACACCCGGATGATAAATAGAATCTTTATCAAAATAAAAAGTTACGGCAGCATTGTCTGAAACAATACGATCGGGTCGAACTACAAAACTCTGCGAAGCAGCAACCAAAAAAGGTTTATTGTTTCTTTTAAAAGTAAGTGTTGCGGCACGCTCTGCTCCACCCGAACCAATCATTTTGGATCCTTGCATCGAAAATCCACCACGGTAACTGGCATCTTTAACCAATTCCTTAATTTCCAAATTCACATTATAGGATCGGAACCTTGGATAGCTCGCATTTTCAAATGTGGTATTAGCAAGTATTTTTTCAGTTAGCTTTCCAACCAAAGGCTGCGCAAATATTTGTTTGTTATAAAAGTTAACCGAATCAGCTTCAAAATCGGATCCCGATACATCAATAACATATTTTTTTAAATCTGCATAAACATCTTTGGCAGGAAGTCCGGCACGGGTCCATAATATTGTACCGCCATTACCATAAAAACGCTTCAAGTTGGGATAATAGGCTCCTTCGGTGGCTGAAATAATAGAGCTATCGGATTTGGCAATGCAAATAAGGTTCGTTTTTCCAAATACAATTTTAGGTAAGGAATCAAATTCGAATGAATAGTTGTTTTCAGTTGATTTCCATATGGTAGATGAGGAGGAATAGAGTGTATTGGTGGCAAATAAATCATAACATATTTCCAGGTAATTACTAAAATTCCGTACGGAACCTTTCAACAGTTTATCAATACCGGTGTGCCAGTTTTCAAAACTTTGTCCGGTCTGACTACTTTCAGAATATCCAATTAATGCATTAATATAGTTACTAAAATCAGGAAATGCCTTCAACCGTTTTTTAAGCATCGCATCGGATGTAGCGTAAATACGTTCTTTCTGATCTCCTGAAAATTTTCCACCATTCCATGGAATCATAAATCTTTCTATCAGCTTTTCTGCATCTTTTTTATTAGTCGCTGCCAGAAAAGTTTGCATTTCTGTAAGAAACGTAACCTGATCGTGAGAGAAACTTTTTATAGCCTGACCAAATGAAGCGTTCGACGAAAGCAGCGCAACAACTATAAGGAAAGCGATTTTTTTTATATTTAGTTTTACCATTAATGACTTCAGTTATTAATTATTAGTTACAAAAACTACCTGGCACCAATCGTTCAAAACACGATGATGCAATAAATTTAATCCACATAAACCTGCTTTTTCCTCGATTACATTTAAATCCTTAAGATAAAAACCCGACATCAGTAAAAATCCACCTGATTTCAAATTCTTAACATAGAACGGTAAATCAGCGAGAATGATATTCCGGTTGATATTTGCTAGTATTACATCAAATTTTTCCTCTCCGGGAGTTGTGGCATCGCCGGTAAGGCAATTAACTTTGACTGCGTTATTTATGGCACAATTGAGCACACTATTTTCCACCGCAACAGGATCGTTATCAATAGCCAATATATTCGAAGCACCTTTTTTTTCGGCCAAAATAGCCAGTATTGCGGTGCCGCATCCCATGTCAAGCACCGATTTGTTTTCAAAATCGATTTCCAGCATGGCTTCCATCATTAGCGAAGTAGTAGCATGGTGCCCGGTACCAAATGCCATTCGAGGCTGTATGATCAATTCGTATTTAAATGCAGGATCGGGAGCGTGGTACTCGGCACGTACATAAATTTCAGTTCCAATAACTACGGGATGAAAATTACTTTCCCACTCTTCGTTCCAGTTTTTCTTCTCCGTTTCGTTGATGGTATAATGAACCGTACACAACTCGTTGGTGTTTAGAATTGGCAGTGCATCTAATTGTTCTTGATTAAAAATAGCCACATCAATATAGGCTTTCACTCCCTCTTCAGTTTCTTCAAACATCGAAAATCCGATATCTGCCAAATGTGCCACCAGAATATCCACATTCTCACCTCCGGGATGCACTTTACACTCCAACTCTAAATAGTCCATTCAACAAAAGTAGAAAATCGAAAAAAAAGATAGGAGTTAAATATTTGTTTTCTGAATCTGTTATCAACAAAGTAACAGACTCTAATTTCCTACTTTTGCAGAAATTAGTTTGTTAGATGAATCTGGTTGTAAAAAATATTAGTTGGCTCCTACAGGCACGAAAGACGGGCGCTTTGAAAGTAATGGGTGCCCAAATGAGCGAATTGCCAACCTTACAAAACGCTTGGTTATTCTGCTCCGATGGAAAATTTCATTCGTGGGGAACTATGGAAAACTTTCATTCGGCTATGAAAGAGAACGATCCTGCCGGAATCGCCACTATTATTGATGCTCGTCAGGGATTGGTATTGCCCTCCTGGTGCGACT
>JBBQVM010000375.1:0-2913 GCA_038211525.1 Bacteroidia bacterium | reverse complement strand
CTTAATTATTTGCTGAAGGTCAGCCCTGATTTCTATTGTATTCATAAACCAGGTATTTTGCTTCTCCTCAATTTTTTAGGTTGAAAAGCTAAATCAGGGTTGGATCACAGTGCTTCAGGAAATATGGTGTTCATTGTTTGCTGCATTGCTACTTCTTCGATACCCTAAGACTCTCAATCACTATCCGTATCCCTTCCGCCGGCTTAGTAGCCATAATTCCAAAGCGCTTTTCAAATTTGGTGCTATCAAAAACATAGTCCATTGCGTTTTGATACATCATCTCCGGGAATTCTTTCAATTCGGGAATGAAGATTCCGAGGATATATAACATCCATGTTGGTACTTTTTGTATTCCTGGTTCGGTACCAATTTCTTTCGCCACTAATTCAATCCATTGTTTGGCAGTGAGTTTTTCTTTGGTGGTTGGTAAATGCCAGACCTGATTGTAGGCGTCGGGTGTATTACCAAGCAAGGCGGTTGCTTTGCCCGCGTCCGGTGTAAAAGTATAGGTATGAATTTTAGTGATATCACCGAATGCCTGCGCTTTTTTTCCTTTCAGCAGGTTCTTGACCACCGTCTCGCCAAGAAAACTTTTATTGGTGTCCGGCCCGTAAAAATCAGCGGCCCTCACAATCATGGCGGTGAGATTTTTCTTTTCCACCTCCTGCATGATCATTTCATTAAGGCTCTTTCGCACAGCTCCTTTTTTACTGGGTGGCTGCCAGGGGGAATCTTCCGTCATGTGCGGTATCGCTGACGTCGCGTAAGGATAAACATTATCAAAGAAGACGAGCTTTGCATGGTGTGATTTGCATGCCTCAATAACAGCTTGCATAAAAGGAGGCCAGGACTGTTGCCAGATTTTAAGATTGTAGTCAAACCCAAGGGTAACATATACCACATCACTGCCGGCAACGGCCTTGTCAATCTGTGATAATTCGTTTACGTCTAATGGAAACAATTCATCTGATTCATTGACTTTTTTGGGATGCCTGCTTACAAGCCTTACCCTGTCGGTGTATTTTGCTAATTCTTTTGCCAAAGGCAATGCGATCGTGCCGCCAGATCCGATGATTGTTTGCATAGAGATTTATTATAATTTCTGATTACTTGTTGTTAAAGTCACCCTGTTGCCTATTGTTTTTACGTTCTTATTAATTTACGCCATCGTATTCTTCGTCCGTTACCGGTTGAAGCCAGGTTACCTGAACATCGTCTTTGTAATTGGTAATAGCGATGTGAACCATTTTACTTGTTCCAGATGCTCCGTGCCAATGCACTACATCTTCTGGAATGTTCACGACATCACCTTTCTTAATCTGTTGTGATGGTTTATTTTTCTCCTGATAAAAGCCGTTGCCCTCAATTACAATCAATACTTGACCTTTGGGGTGGGTATGCCAATGAGTTCTTGCCTTTGGTTCAAAGGTTACACTGCCTGCTGAGAACTCGTTGTTTTTGTCTTTGGCAACCAGTGGTGATAAGAATGCATTTCCACTAAACCACTCCTTTGGTAATGGTTGTCCTTTCGGAAATATTTCAATTGCCTCCATTTTTCTTGAATTTATAATAATTTTTGTTCAGTGCGTTCGCGCTATTCTTGCCACGAAAGGATTTCGTTAAAAAAAAGACATAAACTATCCTTAGAATCTAGAAGTAAACGTTTCAGTATTCAAGTTACTTAACATAGTGAGGAGATTCGCACTTTTTCCAATACTCCACTATAACTTCGATTAGATTTCTTAAATCCTCGAAACTTGAAGGTTTGATAAAAAATCCTTGAATTGATTTTGAGTAAGCGTCAATAACAGCACTTTGCTCGGCAGTTGTTGTAAAAAATAAGTAGGGTATGGTTTTTATTCGAATGCTTTCGTTTTCATGAATTTGCTTTCGTAATTCAATACCATTTAATTTAGGCATATTAATATCGGAAAAGACAATGAATGGTTCAGTGCTTCCTGCCGTTAAATAGGTAAGGGCTTCATGTCCGTCATTAAAAAAGATAATTTCATTATCATAATTGAGTGCTTTAAATACTACACGAAACATCTCTTGGTCGTCCTTGTCATCCTCTACGATAATAATTGCTCCGCTTTTATTCATTTATTTTTTAAAAGTTTTTAAAGTGCAGTTCCTAAATTTCTGAAATCACTTTCAGGTGCGCAGTGTCTGCAAGCATAAACGCACAACCATTGAATATAAGGCACATTATATCCTGGATATTCTTATTGCGCCGGAAGTTACTTCACCCTGGCAAAGTTTGCAATGTGCGTTTGATATTGACCGATACGAATCCACCCTGTGTGGCTCGGAAACAAGATGAAATCCGGGTTGATTAGATAGAGTGGTTTATTTTGATTTGGAGATACTCCCGTTTGGTCAATTAGCAGCGGCATACCTCCGCGTTTTGTTCAGGCGGTCGCGCCATAGCAGTCCCTTATCAATAAGGCTGAATTAGTACATCCGTTGGGATATTCAATTTTTCATGAAGTTGTCGAATCATTTCGAGCGATAATTTTCTTTTTTTATTTAATATTTCACTCGCCCTGCTTTTTAGTCCGACCACATTTGCCAAGTCGTTCTGTGTGTAACCCAATTGCTCCATTCTGAATTTAATTGCTTCAATAGGGTCAGGTAAATCAATGGGAAAATGTTCGTTTTCATATTGATCGACTAAAATTCCTAATATTTCCAGTTCATCACCTTCGGTCCCTTTTTTGGCATTAAAAATTACTTCCAGCCTCTCCAAAGCCTGTTGATAGTCCTTTTTAGTTTTTATCGGTTTTAATTTCATAGTAGTCAGATTTTAGCAGCATCAATCCTGTCGTACTCCTTATGTGTTCCTACAAATCGTATCCAGATCATTTGATGGTAAAAATTAATCCTTACAATCAACCTGTATTTGTTTCCTTT
>JBBQVM010000374.1:0-2927 GCA_038211525.1 Bacteroidia bacterium | reverse complement strand
CCCTTGGATTGGGTTTATGCGTGATGAATTTAAGTGGAACCAGAAAAAAGGAGCCTGGTCGTTTGGATTGATTACTTTAATAATGGGATTACCTACTGTATTTTTCTTTCAGCAAGGTGTGTTTGATGAATATGATTATTGGGCTGGAACAGTTTCCTTGGTGGTATTTGCCTTAGCGGAAACCATTTTATTCGCTTGGATTTTTGGAATGGGAAAAGGTTGGACAGAAATAAATAGGGGTGGCGATATTAAAGTTCCTAATATTTATAAGTTCATCATTAAATGGGTTACTCCATTCCTGTTACTGTTTGTGTTTTTAGGCTCACTCATCACGCCAGAAAATAACGATTGGGTTAATGCAATTCACAATGGCTGGGTATTAGATAACGGCTCCATTATTAAACAAATTAGTCAATCAGGGTTGAAAGAACAGATTGCTTTAACCCTAGATCCATTACAAAAAACCATTCTTGAAGATAAACATTCACACACTATATTTGCACGTTTTATGTTGTTAGGGTTGTTTGTTTTTATTAGTGTATTGGTAAATATCGCTTACAAAAAAAGAATTAAAGCAAGAATAAAAATATGATGAACTCTACCGCGCTACTATTTATGATAGTCACAATGGTAATTGTGATTAGCTTTAATGCCTATTTTTTCTATAAAGTATTAACTATTCCACCAAGAAATGAACCGGATTCGTATACCGATAATGATGATGAAGAACGCTAAATAATTTAATTTTTTTTGAATAGTGCTGTCTGCTTTTTGAACAGCTTTTAAAATTTTTCTACGTATGATACCTTCACGATTAAAATCCTTTACAAGGGATTATTTCACACTTACAAGCAGAGAACGCAAAGGCGCCATAGTGCTTGCTATTATTCTCGTTTTTCAATTGATTGCTATTATCTGGATGAATTATTTTCGAACACCTGATATTTCATTCGTTGAAAATTATAAAATTGAAATTTCGAATTTTGAAACTAAAGTTCAGCAATATGATTCAGCGCAAAGCAACCGCTATAGTAATTATGATAAAAAAATATTTACTCCTCCCATTAAGGCGGTGCTTAAAAAATTTAATCCAAATACCATAGGTGATGAAGAATGGAAAAATTTAGGATTATCTGAAAAACAAACGCACATCATCAGGAATTTTCTGAACAAGGGTGGAGTCTTCAGAAATAAAGAATCTTTTTCAAAAATATATGGAATACCGCCTGCTACCTTTCAACAACTGGAACCTTATATTGATATTCCGCAAAAAAATACTACCTTTAGTGATCATCCAACATATAAAAAATATCCTGCCAAAGAAATAAAAAAGATTTACCTCAACAGTGCCGATACGATTCAACTTGCAGAACTACCTTTAATAGGACCTGGCAGGGCGCGTATGATATTCAAGTATCGTGAAGCGCTTGGTGGTTTTTATCATCAGGACCAATTACTAGAAGTATTTACTATGGATTCAGCAACTGTTTTAAAAATTGCACCATTAATTGTTATCGATGCCGGTTTAGTGCGAAAATTTAATATCAACAACGATCAACTTAAACATCCCTACTTGAACAAACAAATTATAAAAATAATTCAGGCCTATCGCCAGCAGCATGGCGACATCAAAACCATAGAACAACTTCAGCAAATTAGTCTACTTGATCATGAATTGCTGGTGAAACTTGTTCCTTACGTCGTTTTTGAATAATTTTGCAGCCTTTGTAATAAACGTTAAACACACTCTTTAAGCCTTTATATCTTATTTAATACCAATATTTTTATGGAATTTCAACCAAGCGAAAATCAGCAATTAATAGCTCAAACGGTACGTGACTTTGCCGAGAAGCACATTCGTCCGAAAATGATGGAATGGGATGAATCACAGGAGTTTCCAATTGAAGTATTTAAAAAGCTTGGTGAACTGGGTTTGATGGGTGTATTGGTTCCAACTGAATATGGAGGCGCAGGATTAGGCTATTTTGAATATGTAACCGCTATTTCTGAAGTGGCCCGCGTTTGTGGGTCCATCGGTCTTTCACTGGCTGCGCATAATTCACTTTGTACCGGCCATATTATGCAGTTTGGTAATGAAGCACAAAAGAAAAAATATTTACCTAAACTAGCTACTGCCGAGCATCTTGGTGCATGGGGTTTAACAGAAGCGAACACCGGAAGTGATGCTATGCGCATGCAATGTGTTGCGAAAAAAGATGGAGATTACTGGATCATCAACGGAGCGAAAAATTGGATTACACATGGAAAAAGCGGTGACGTAGCTGTTGTTCTGGCGCGTACCGGTGAACTGCTCGACTCGCGAGGAATAACTGCCTTTGTAGTAGAAAGAGGCACACCGGGTTTTAGAGGAGGAAAGAAAGAAAATAAGTTGGGGATGCGTGCATCGGAAACTGCTGAAATGATTTTTGAAGATTGCAAAGTTCACAATGACCAGGTGTTGGGTCAGATAGGTGATGGATTTATTCAGGCGATGAAAGTGCTGGATGGTGGTCGTATTTCAATCGCAGCACTGTCGTTGGGAATTGCAAAAGGTGCATTTGATGCTGCATTAAAATATTCGAAAGAACGTGAACAGTTTGGAAAACCAATTTCTGAATTTCAGGCAATCAGCTTTAAACTTGCTGATATGGCAACAGAAATTGAAGCATCAGAACTGTTGATTTTGCAGTCGGCCGATTTAAAAAATCGAGGCGAAAAAGTTACTAAAGAATCGGCTTTTGCGAAATATTATGCTTCGGAGGTTTGCGTGAGAGTGGCAAACGATGCAGTTCAGATTTTTGGTGGTTATGGATATACGAAGGATTTTCCGGTCGAGAAATTTTATCGCGATGCTAAATTATGCACCATTGGTG
Organism: Bacteroidia bacterium; assembly: GCA_038211525.1. GTDB lineage: Bacteria > Bacteroidota > Bacteroidia > AKYH767-A > OLB10 > JADKJB01. The sequence goes on along the minus strand of JBBQVM010000374.1, from coordinate 54 downwards.
AGGGAACTTCAGAAATACAAAAATTAGTTATTTCGAGAGAGATACTGAAATAAT
>JBBQVM010000373.1:0-2953 GCA_038211525.1 Bacteroidia bacterium | reverse complement strand
TGAAAATATATTTCCTAAAAAGATTACCACTGCTAACAAATGCAAAAGTTTAAGGTATCCTGTAGCCATTTTAATAAATAAAAATCAGGGGAGAAAATGCAAATTTCCTCCCCTGATCAAATTAAATTTTTACGAACCGTTTCACATTGGAAACAGAACCATTTCCAGAAATTATTTTTACAAAATAAACGCCTTCGCTAAGTTGTTGAATGGGTAAAAGAAAGGTATTTCCAGCGCCTTCAGAAATAGCATTAACGAGTACAATTCTTCCACTTACATCGCTAATAACTATCTTTTGTGAATCGCGGGTTTGATTTAACTCGAGTGTAAGAATTTCTTGTGCAGGGTTAGGATAAAGAAGGAAACTATTCTGATCGGTTTCATCTAAACCAACACCGGTACATATAACTTGTGCACTAACTTCCTTTATGCACACACCGTTATCAATGTAAAATATGATATCGCTCACACCATTGGCAGTACAATTAAATTGATTACCGGGAATTAACGGACCGCCGTTTACCGAATAAGAATAGGAATAGTTAACCAATCCTGTTTGCGGACACCCACTTAAATCAACTGTGGCACTCGACGACGAAATATTCACCGTTGCACAACCGCTTACATCTTGAAAAACGCTGTTTAAAGCAAAGTTAGAGGTATCATCACTACACTGAGTTGGGAAAACCTGAATGTCGAAGTGTACTATTTCACTGGTAGGTGCAAGAGTAAAGAATATGGTAAATTGGAAAGTACCAATATCAGGCGTTCCCGGATCTGGTATGAATTGATTTGGGAATCCGGCTGATACTAAATTAGGAACCGATTGTGATCCAATCTGAGTAAAGTTTTCATCATAAAACACTGCATTAAAACCAAGGTTCATCATTTGATCGTTAGCTCTGTCGATATGGATAGAATATATTACGGAATCGAATGCACAAATAGAATCGGGACTTGCAAATTCTAATTCGCTTAATAAAGAAAGACAATGCACTGTAACCGGGCCATCCCATTTAAACATGGGTGCATTCAATTCATTAGAGCCGGTCCAGCCAATGGTGGAGGTTACAAAATCAATATCGGAATGAATCAAGTTATCAACTAACACCCATGAATTGGCATCTGTTAACGAGAAGGCTGTTCCTCCCCCAACTTGAGGTGATGATAAAAAATAAGTAGAATCAGTGCCCGGCAAATAGGATAACACTTTATTACCAATGCCCGCAGTATTTGCAGCAATTAACGACCATGTTGCACCACCATCAGTAGTTCTCACAGCATCGGTTAATGCTCCGGGGCTACCATTAGTTGCAATACCATTGTTGGCATCGCGGAAAGCAATATCACCTATATATAAACCGGTGTATGGCGTTGAAGCAACTGTCCAGTTAAAACCACGATCGGTAGTTTTATAAATTCTACCCAAATTAGTTCCGAACCAAAGGGTGCTATCGCCCCAGGAAGTATAAACCGAGGTTACTCCAAATTCCCCTGCTTGCTGAGCAGCAATGTTGAGTTGAGGAGTTCTTATCCAATTTGCACCACCGTCTGCAGTAGTATAAATTTCAAAATAACCACCGTTAGGATCACCCATACAAACTCCGTTATCGGCATCAAAAAAATGCACAATATTCGGAAATCCGGCCGGAGCAGCAAATACTGCTGTAGGTTGTTGATTCCAATTTAGTCCGCCATCAATTGTTTTTAAAATTGCACCACCACCGGCAGTACCATTAAACATTACTGACCAGGCAGTATCGGCATTCAAACCAAATATTCCTGAAGGGCTTAAACCGGTAGCATTATTAATAGGATTTGCAATCCAGAGATTTCCTCCGTCAACAGTTTTTGTAAACTCTTGAACGGGTGTTAATTGGTTTGCGGGGTCAGCTGCTATTGCCCAAACTACGCTAGTATCAACTGCGTCAATAAACTGGGCGTACCATCCGGGAGTAATATTAGATGGTTGGGCAACCCATTGGGCATTAAGATTGCCAAAAAGAAAGCAAAACAATATCAACGTAAGTGAAAGTTTTTTCATAAGATTAGTTTTTTTAAGATAGATGGTAGTGTAAATGTAATTATTTTGATGAATAAAAAACCAAACATTTTATCACTTTAAATTTAAACACATTTAATGATTTTTGAGGAGGCAGGGTATTTTTAAAACACATGCTATATTATTGAAATTAAATATATTAGCAAAAATATTCAATTAAAAATTGCACCAAAAAAAAGCCGCTATGCATAAACATAGCGGCTAAATATCTTTAAAATTTAGAATTAACTTTTTCTGCGCAAACTATCTTCATCAGAAACGGTAAGTTTATGACGTCCTTTTGCTCTTCTTGCTGATAATACGCGACGGCCGTTAGCTGAAGCCATTCTGGAGCGGAAGCCGTGCTTGTTTTTTCTCTTTCTTACTGATGGTTGGTACGTTCTGAACATAGTATTTCTCTTAAAACAGGAGTGCAAAAATACATTAAATATTCTTTCACAAATGCAATAATCTAAAAAAAATTATACTTTTTTGACTATCAAATAGTTAAGAACAATAATTTCTTTGTTTCAAAAAAATTCTCTTTAAAATAATCACTCAAATTCACCACTTCGGTCCTGCCTTTAAAAGGGGCAATTTCTTCAGCAAGGTCTCCGCCTTTTAAACAGATGATCCCATTAGGGATGGCATTAATTTGTTTGCTTGAAATTTTATCCCTACTCCATTTATAGAGCTCATTGAGCGGAGCGGTTGCCCTGCTAACAGCAAAATCATACGATCCTGCTAAATTTTCTACCCTGTCGCAAATGGCAGTAACATTGGTTAGATCGAGTCTGGAAATAAGGTCATCTACCACCTTTATTTTTTTGGCTATTGAGTCCACCAGCGTGAACTTAACTTGCGGAAAAAAGATAGCCAGCGGAATTCCGGGGAAACCACCACCTGTGCCGA
>JBBQVM010000372.1:0-2971 GCA_038211525.1 Bacteroidia bacterium | reverse complement strand
TTACGATTTAAGGCAACTCCATTCTTTAATCCAATAATTTAAAGTCTAAAACAATGAAGATATTTTTATGTGTTGCTACATTTTTTATTCCTTTTAAATATTTGTGGTCACAAACTATCTCTCAAAATTCAGAAAATGATTCGTCTATTATTAGCGTAATCTATAAACATCGCCCCACAAAGGGAGCGTTAATTCCATCTGATTTAAACGAACGTCTTGGAGCAACACATGTAGCGGGAAAGTATTATTTTACTAAAGATCCATACATAATTGAAGGGTGCAATAAATTAATAGATATGGGGTATAAGGTTGTTAAACTTTGGTTTAGCAAAAGTCCGGGGGGCTATCCCTATAATTCAAATTGGAATCTCCCTTCTGAAGTCACTTTGAAACAATTGGCACAACATCCTTATTACAAAAAATGTTTTAATATGCCATTTACTACTATTATTTTGGTAGTCAATGGTGCTGGTGTTAATACAACCCTTAAAACCGCAGCAAATGAAAAAAAGGAAATTTACGATTTGACTAAATATTTGCTTGAGGAATATAGACATCGTAATATAACTTTTATCATTGAGAATTGGGAAGGCGATTGGATTATGCGAGGTGGTACTGGAAGTTTTGCAAGGTGGTCAAGGAAGCCAGGAGTACCCCTCCATGCTGTAGATGGTGAAAGAGAAACAGTATCTGTACCTGCTGACACTTTACAAAGATGTAGGGCAATGATTGAATGGTTTACTTCCAGGCAAGTCGGTATTGATAGTGCAAGAAATGAAGTGAAAAACACGAAATGCAAAGTTCTCCAAGCAGTAGAAGCAAATAAAGTAATGGATGCAATGGAGTATGGGATACCTGGAATTGTGAATTGTGTATTACCATTCATTAAAACAGACATGGCTTCCTGGTCTTGTTATGATGCTTTAAGAACTGACGGTCCGGATAATGGTTTAAAACTTTACAAAGGGATTCAGTACATTAAAAAAAAATTACATCCAACTGAATTTATGAGAGGGAAAAAGGTTGTTTTTCTCGGTGAAATCGGAATTCCTGAGCAACGTTATACAAATTTAGAAAGTCGTAATGCAATTATCCATAATTGGGATGTTTATATGGGTGTTTGTTTTGCCTTAGATGTTCCTTATATTCTGCAGTGGGAACTTTATTGCAATGAGCCCAAAAATGAAAATTTAAGGCACTTAAATGATACAAGAACAACGAATGAAATGCGAGGATTTTGGCTTATTAGACCTGATGGAAGTTTAAGTTTCACGGGTGCATATTTCGAAAGGCTACTAAAAAATGCTGGAAGCAAACTTACCTCTAGATAGATGTTTCGCTATTCTTCATATTTCTTTTATTAATTTTCATATTTGATCTTTTAGATTGTATTTGTAGCATATATTATTCTGTAAAGTTTATTAGAACCATGTTTATTTAGTTAAATACAAGCAAATACTATAATGAAACGCCATATAGTCATAACCTTTTTTTTCGTAGCCATTTTTTCAATGGGGAATGCCCAAAACATTTTTTTGAGGCAGACTCATAATAATTCTGGTACCTATCAAGAAGGCGAAAAAATACGTGTAACTGCTTTCTTGAAAGGAAATACGACACCTTATGTCCAAGTTAAAATATGGAAAAATTTTAATAAAAAATATATTCTAAAAACGCTGCCTTATAATGGAGATTCTCTTGTAATCTATAACGATACGCTTGAGAGTCCTGGCAATATAATATTTCAAGTAAGCACAATTTATGACAGCGCCAGTATAGGAGCTATAGTTTCTCCGAATATTTTTACCCCTGGAACGATCCGGCCAAAAGATTTTGATAAGTATTGGGAACACGAGAAATTTGTCTTGAAAATGTTACCTATGGCTGTTAAAGAAGATACTTTATCTTCAGTCGAAAATGGCTATTGGTGCTTTGATACCAACATTAATTGTACAGGGCCAAAACCCGCGAGAGGTTATTTTGCAAAACCTAGATCAGCAAGTCCTAAGTCACTTCCGATTGTACTTTTTCTCCATGCTGCAGGAAATATCTCCGCCTCATGGGTTCGTTCGAAACCTGAGAATGCAATAAAATATGCTAAAATGGGTAAGGGTGCCTTAAGTTTTGATTTGAATGCTCATGGGATGTTGAATGGTCAACCAGATTTGTATTATGATAACCTTCAAAATACGAATTTAAAAAACTATCAATTTATCGGTTTAGGAAGCAAAAGGAACTTTTATTTCAGAGGAATGTATCTAAGACTTATTCGTACGCTTGATTTCCTTTGCAGCCAACCTGAGTGGGATGGGAAACGAATTTTAGTAATTGGTGAAAGCCAGGGTGGAGGACAAGCCTTGGCTGCCGCAGGATTAGATTCTCGAGTTTCTGCGGTTGTTGCAACGGTGCCTGCTATGTGCGATTGGGGAGGAACACTAGTTGGTCGTAAGGGTGCTTGGCCCAACCCCTTTGCTCAACAAGGGTTTAAGCGGAAAAAATTATTAGCTACTCTGCCTTATTTTGACGTAGCACATCTTTTGAAAGGTGTTAAAGCAACACTTGTAGTTGAAATTGGCTTGATTGATGAAACCTGTCCTGCTTCAGCAGTATTTGCAGCGCTTAATCAAGCTGTGGGTAAAAGATATATTTTTACTGATCCTTATCGTGCCCATCATTTTACGCAATTAGCCTATAAAGACGTTTGGGAGAAAACTGTCGTAAATCCAAAAATGGCTTTTATTGAGGATTTTTTAAAGTGAGTATTATTAGTTTTAAAGAATGTTTTAAGAAAAAAAGGTCAGCAAAATTTTTACTTGTTTTTGGTTTTTATAATTACTACTTGTTAAACTTGTTCATTGGATACCAGAAAACATGTGTGTGGTGGAAAGTTGAAGTTAACCCAACCTGACTCAACAATGGTCTGTGTTTGCTATGGATAATAAGTTATTATGTAATTGCAGATGTCCCTTCG
>JBBQVM010000371.1:0-3005 GCA_038211525.1 Bacteroidia bacterium | reverse complement strand
ATAACTATTTTTTCTTCAATTAATCTTGTTATTTATTGGTTGATTATTTCCTTAGCGAAAACAAAACTTGAATGGTACGACTTACCCATGTACCCTTTTCTGTCTATCTTATGTGCCATCACCCTATATTGGATATTCACTCAAATTCGTCAATGGAAACACCTTAATAACCAATTTACTGTCAATTTAATTCCTGTTTTGTTTCTAATTCTCATTTTTACTAAACCTTATCAAAACATACTAAGCAAAACAAGGTCGCCCATTGAAGACAGAGAAGAATTTTACAGATTATCTTATTTCCTAAGAAATATCGCAAATAACCCTATTAAAAGACACAATTTTGATGTTTGCTTTGATCAGGACGAATACAATAAATCATACATTCTGTTTTACATATATATGTTGAGAGATAAAGGAATGGATTGTTCCATTATTGATTGCAGATACTTAAAACCCGGCCAGGAAGTTGTTGCAATACAGGATCATGAAAAAGAATTTATTGAGAAATTTTATAAGTATAAGGTATTGGAGACTTACTATGAGGTAAAAACTTACAAAATTATTGAGACATTCCAAACGAATTAGAATAACAAAATGAGTGTATTCATTCTCGCAATCCCAAATCTTCAACTGTCAACTTACCTAAATCCACAGTAGGGATATTGCCCTTACCGGCTTTGGAAGAATCAGGCAGCACTTCTCCTCTTATCATAGAGTGCAAGGTAGCAGATGCCATCCAATGATAAAATGTAAATGGGCCGAACAATTCAAAACTTCCGTCTTTTTTAGTAACCGTATGATAGGATTTTGACCAACCCTCGTTCCAAGCCAGTATTACACCACCTTCAATAGGAATACCTTTCTCATTCAACATTATCCCTATTAATCGTGAAGAGTTAAAGTTGGAATAATTGTAGTAATTATCCTGCGTGAGGCATCCCTCTTTTTGGGGTGATGGCTGATAACTTTTAAATGCATCAGCAACAGGTTTTGGGGTTCCGAAAATTTTGTGACCTTTAGAATCTGTTGTTTCACCATTACGGTTCAAAATTCCTAAAAAATTTGCATGAAAATCGAACCATTCCACATCTTTATATTGCCACCAGGAATAACCAATACCACCACAATTACATGCTTGTTTTAAGGTGTTTTCGGCGAATACTTTCTGTTCCTCATAACTAACAGAATCGTTATCGGCAGGGATTGCAGTTTCGCCAATCATCCATGGTTTTTTAATATATTTCCCATACCAATAAATTTCATTAAGCACTTGTTCCGGTTCGTATTGATAGGGATGCATTGACAAAAAATCGACATTTAAGAGATTAGGATCCCACTCAAAAACTTCACGAATACCTGTGAGTCCAATGGTACTTAATTGATTCGGAGCATATTTTTTAACGAGTTTATTCCATTTTTTTGTGATATAATAAACATCACTTTTCTTCCGCTCAAGCGAATCAAAATATAATGGTTCGTTAAATAAATCATAAGCCATGATGGTTGAATCTTGGTTAAAGTGTTTCATTAATTTAACAAGATGATCTTCTGTAGAAGGGATCTCATCAAATAACCTCGTTAAAAAAATAACTTTTAATCCTGCTTGATTGGCCACGTGAAATAAATCTTCCAGAGCGCTAAAATACTTTTGATAATTTTCTTCGCTCCACAACATTAGAGAAGTGTCGCGCTCATTTCCAATACTCGCAAATACCGACAAAACACCGGTAGTTTTATCATCAACATGCTGCTCTCCTATTCCTGCAAGCCTGATAGAATTAAAACCCATGTCTTTAATTAAATCGAAATCATTCTGCAACTCTTTCAAACTTTCATTTCTACTTGTGTATGCAAAGTTTCCATTAGGATCATAGCCTTTAAAAGCTGATGGCCAGAATACATTTTTATCTGTTTGCATAGAAATCATGTAATTCAAGGTGATCGGATAAAACTCTTTGTTTTCTAAACGGAATTTGCCGTCCTTCATGGATACAAAATGAATGCTTGTAGGCAAATTACTGTAATCGTCGGAAATACTTTTAAAATAAAAATATCCGAAACCAAATGAACAAAGCACTACAAAAACTAAAATTATTTTCTTCATTTACATTTATAACTATTTTTGATTTTCAACTTCTACCTTAAATTAATTGCAATATCATCAATCAGAAAATTTTGTTTATTCTTGTTCCAAACGTACAACTTCATCACTCCATCATATAACCGGAAATCATTGTTTAATGGAAAAATAATTTCGTACTTTTTCCATTCACCACTACTAATATTAAAAGCCTGGTTTTGCCAATCACTTTTTTTATTATTTACTGTTTCGAATGAATAAACTGCCTCCACTCCATCAACCGGTGATTCTGCAAATATATAAAATGAATATACAACCTCTCTAAATGATGACCTGTTTGATAAATTCTCCTGATTAAAAATGAATGTGGAGGAATATTCGGTATTTTCATCCATCTTACAACTATGAGTACCAGAGTGGGCTAATCCCGATTTAGTAGTGGAACCATTCTCAAGAATACTGTTACTTTCCAAATCAAAAAACCACGAATTAATTTCCGTTGAACCTGAAGTAACATCCTTATTTTTCACTTTCAGCTTCACTAACGAAAATGCAGCCATTGCAAATACAAAACAAAAAAGTAGCACTGCTATTTGAAAATTTTTGGGGAACCGTTGCTGCATCCTACTTGGTTAAATTATTGATTATTAAATAAATATAACTGAAAACAAGATCATATGTGAGATGGGTTTTTCATTTCAAAATTCTATCTTTGCACAAAATCAAAACTTTTATTTAAATAGCTGATTATCAATGACTGAATTCAAGAAGCTCTCTATCATCATCCCTTGCTATAATGAGGCTAAAACTATTCATAAAATTTTAGATAAAGTGAACTCGGTTAAATTATCGGGAAATGTAGGAAAAGAAATTATTCTGGTTAACGACTGCTCTAAAGACGGAACCAAAGAGGTTTTAGAAAACT
>JBBQVM010000370.1:0-3007 GCA_038211525.1 Bacteroidia bacterium | reverse complement strand
CTTATTTTGTTCCCTTCGCCATAATTGTATTGTTTCAGCCAACTTTTTTAATCGCATCTTTTCTGTGGTTGCTCATGGGATTCGGTTTAGCCGGAATTGGAATGAGTATCATGCACGATGCAAATCACGGTGCCTATTCTGATAACAAAACTATTAATTATATTTTAGGACACTCACTGAGTTTTGCAGGTGGTTCTGTTTTTAATTGGAAGCTTCAACACAACATCCTCCATCATACGTATACCAATATTGTTCACATGGATGATGATATTGCTGATAAACTGGTGCTTCGTTTTAATCCGCATACTCAAGTTAAAAAATATCAAAGCCTTCAATATGTTTACGCTTTTTTCTTTTATGGAATTTTAACATTGTATTGGGTATTATTGAAAGACTTTATCCAGTTTGTGAAATATACAAACAATGGTGTAAATCCTGGAACCAAAAATGAAAATATTGCAACAATCGCCAGAATGGTAATTGTTAAAACAATTTATTTTGTAACAATTATTGGATTGCCTATCTATTTAGGACTACCGGTATGGCAGGTGATTACAGGTTTTATGATTATGCATTTTGCTGCCGGAATTATTCTTACAGTAGTATTTCAACTGGCACATACTGTTGAAGGAACAACGCATCCGTTACCGAATGAATTAGGTGATATCGAAAATTGCTGGGCCGTTCACCAGATGAATACCACAGTTAATTTTTCAAAAGGTAGTCCGTTTCTAACTTGGTACTTAGGTGGATTAAATTATCAGGTAGAACATCATTTGTTCCCTCGAGTTTGTCATGTGCATTATCCTGAAATAGCTCCAATAGTAAAAGCCACTGCTGAAGAATTCGGAATTCCCTACATGGAAAATAAAACATTTGGAATCGCTTTTAAATCTCACATGAACACCCTGAAAAGGTTCGGTAGATTACCTGATATTAATGAAGCAATTGCGTAAAGTTTTGTAAAAAAGTTTTTTAAAAAATTATTTCGATCTTCTTTTATTTCGAACTTTTCTATTTACTAGTTGAAATACTTTTTGCGCGTAAGTAAAAAACGGCATCTTGTCCTCCACACTTTGATCGGATAGCAAACGCTGAAAATAGTCACGCTGCAGGGTTTCCAGTTCAAACTCTTTTTTCATTTTTAACAATTTGAATTTTCTTATTACGTACTAAATTGGGCTTTGGTTACTTTTTAAAAACGCCTGGAATCCGTGATTTGTTATAAAGATGACACAACATCATTGGGTTATTTTACAAGAACCTGATGAATTTGTATCTTGCAGTACTGTTTAAAACTAGTTTTAACGAAGTTAACTAATTAATAATCAACTTAATAAATTATAAAAATGGCCTTTGATATTGACATGATTGGCAAGGTTTACGCCGGCTTACCTGAACGAATTGCTGCTGCTCGCAAGATTTTAGGACGACCTTTAACCCTAACTGAAAAAATTCTCTACGCCCATTTAACAGAGGGCAATGCAACTCAGCCCTATGAAAGGGGTAATTCTTACGTAGATTTTAATCCTGACCGCGTAGCCATGCAGGATGCGACTGCTCAAATGGCGCTGTTGCAATTTATGCAGGCGGGCCGGCCTACAGTGGCTGTTCCTTCCACAGTCCACTGCGATCACCTTATTCAGGCTAAAGTGGGCGCTGTTGCGGATTTGCAAACTGCCAAAGACACCAATAAAGAGGTGTACGATTTTCTTGCTTCGGTTTCTAATAAATATGGTATCGGCTTTTGGAAGCCGGGTGCAGGAATTATTCATCAGGTGATTCTGGAGCAATATGCTTTTCCGGGTGCTATGATGATTGGTACCGACTCCCATACAGTGAACGCAGGTGGATTAGGTATGATTGCTATTGGTGTGGGTGGTGCCGATGCTTGTGATGTGATGGCCGGATTACCTTGGGAACTTAAGTTTCCTAAACTTATTGGCGTTAAACTAACAGGTAAATTAAATGGATGGACCTCCTCCAAAGATGTTATTCTAAAAGTAGCCGGTATCCTTACTGTGAAAGGCGGGACCGGTGCTATTTTGGAATATTTTGGTGATGGCGCCCGCTCACTCTCCTGCACAGGAAAAGGAACCATCTGTAATATGGGTGCCGAGATTGGTGCAACCACCTCTGTGTTCGGTTATGATATTAAAATGGCCGATTATCTGAAATCTACCGGTCGTGCCGATGTTGCCGGCATGGCTGATAAAATTGCGGAACATCTTACCGGTGATCATGAAGTTTATAGTCAGCCGGAAAAATATTTTGATCAGGTTATTGAAATAAATTTGGATGAATTGGAGCCGCATGTAAATGGTCCTTTTACTCCGGATTTGGCATGGCCTATCTCCAAATTTGCTGCCGCTGTTAAAGAAAATAAGTGGCCTGCTAAATTGGATGTTGGATTAATTGGTTCCTGTACCAACTCTTCTTATGAAGATATCACCCGTTCTGCTTCTATTGCAAAGCAAGCGGTTGATAAAGGATTAGTAGCAAAATCAGAATTTACCATTACGCCCGGTTCTGAACAAGTTCGTTTCACGGTTGATAGAGATGGATACCTGAATATATTTGCTAAAATGGGTGGAGTAGTGCTAGCGAATGCTTGCGGACCATGTATCGGTCAGTGGGCTCGCCATAATGCCGATAAGGGAGAACGTAATTCTATCATTACTTCTTTCAATAGAAATTTCGCGAAGAGAAATGATGGTAATCCCAACACACATGCTTTTGTTGCATCTCCGGAAATTGTAACGGCATTGGCTATCGCAGGTGATTTAACATTTAATCCGCTTACCGATTTTATCACCGGGAAAAATGGTGAAAAAATAAAACTTGATGAACCTCAAGGGATCGAACTTCCTATGAAAGGTTTTGATGTGGAAGATGCAGGATTTCAAAAACCTGCTGCTGATGGTAGTAATGTGCAAATTGAAGTCGATCCACATTCAACACGATTGCAATTGCTGGAATCGTTTCCTGCCTGGGAAGGAACCGATAT
>JBBQVM010000369.1:0-3011 GCA_038211525.1 Bacteroidia bacterium | reverse complement strand
AGCGACCTAAAAATAATTGGTGCAGAGATGGCGAAATTATAAAGGAGGTTACTGATTTTGAGCCATTAGTATTTGGTCACGAGTCAGAAGCTCCTCATCTTAAGCAATAATGTGCCCAACCATCTTGTTGATTATACTACTTTATAAACGTATTAGAGTGGAATTAATATTTTCAAAATTATAGTCGATTTTAGCAGCTGAAAGGAGCTTTATGACTTACGAGTGATGGCATTTAAGTAACGAAATTTACTGTCATGGCATTCTTTTTGAAGCAACTGATCAAAAATTTTGTTATGCTTTTAAATGTTTCTAAATAATCAATGCGTTAGCTTGAAATTTAAAAGAATGTTTACAGGAATAATCATTAATTAAAAAATAAATAAAATGGAAAAATTAGCATTATTAGTAACGTTACAATCAAAAGCCGGAAAAGAATCCGATGTAGAATCATTTCTAAAGAGTGGGTTGGAACTAGTTCTACAGGAACCAAAAACAAACCATTGGTTTGCATTTAAAACAGCAGATGGCAAATACGGTATATTCGATACTTTTGATGATGAATCGGGCAGAGATGCACATCTAAATGGTAAAGTGGCTGAAGCACTTATGGCTAAAGCGGATGAGTTGTTTTCAGCACCGCCGAAAATTGAAAAAATAGAAATTGTTGCGATGAAAGAAATCTAAATTCGAATAATTAGATTTAAAGTTTCTAAAACAGTCTTTAAACTTTCTGCAAAAAATTAAAGTTTAGGATGGAACCATTAAAACGCAACAAGGTGTACTCGTATTTTGTTGCGTTTTGCTTTGTTGAAATGTGTTCTTAACACACACACGCCTTGAATTTCCATCCCGGAAAATTTCGTTAACTAAAAATTTAATCAGATTAAATGACTTTAAGGCTCAAATTATGGTTGCGTAAAGCAAAACTATTGCTATGTATTGGATGAAATCAAATACTTCTAATCACGGTAATTAATTAAATATTCCAATCACCATTACCTTCGAGTAACTTTTAGTAAATTCATTTTCTATTTCGCACAAATAGACTCCGTTTGAAAGTGGCGGAAGTATAATTTTTTGCTCTGTTGATTTTATAGTTTCCTGATAAAGCATCCTACCTTGTACATCATATAGTTTAAATATTCCGGATGCGACATTTTTTAGTGTGAGTGCAGTGCAATCGTAACAGGGATTAGGAAATACTTGAAAAGTTGTAGTCTGAATTTCTTGCTGACCGGATAGTGCATCCACCTGATTGAAAGTGGTATTGGTAATTACCGGCGCATTGAAATCAAAATAAATGTAAGCGGTATTTTCAATAACTGTTCCTATGGTTAAGGGTTGTTTCAAGTTTACACGATACTGTATATAACCATGACTACCGGGTTCGTCGCTGATGCTGTCGGGGATATTAATATTTTGAAATTTAAACTTAATAATATTTCCATTTACCTGAATGAACGGCTCATGACTGTATGAAATTAATTGGATGCTCGTTTCATCAATAGTTTGATCGAGGGTATCGATAATGAAAATATTTAGCGCCGGAGCGGTGCCGGTATTCTGAAAACGTACAGTATAATTTAATGATTGTTGACTCGTATCAATAATGCCATCAGGATTAACTAGTTTGTCATTAGGATCAAAACTGTTGACTACTGTTGCGCAAAAGCTATACATATTGTTTACGGGATTTATATCTCCTGCCAAAGGAAAAACCTCTGTAAGAAGACAAACATCTTCGCCAATAACGGCATTCGAAAAAATAGTAAGTTCAATTCCAAAATCATGGTTGATGTCGATGTTTGCAAAATCAGCAATTAGGTATTCAAGCGTATCACCATTTACAATTGGAGTTAATGCGCCAGGTAAAATTCCTGTATAATATGCCGGTCCGCTTATGGTGAGTTTAACGCTGCCGGATATACCATTGGCACAATTTAATCCGTAAAGTTGACTCAAATCGCCGGCAAGGGTGTTTAAATAAATAACATTTCCAGGACGAAATATACCGTAAGGAACCACTCCTGCAATGCCCAAATCGAACGAGGCGGGGCATTCAATCGCGAAGTTTCTATCATAATCGAGTGAATCAATCGATGTGATGTTACTTGTATAGCTTCCACTAACAGGACAAGTTATGTCAAAATCTGTAAATGTGGTATCGGGGAAATAGCTGAACGTTCCGGTATCGGTATCGAAAGTATATTCACCTAATGCACTGGTAAAAGTTTGCTGAATCAAATTGCTATTCTGAAATAAATTAATCTTTATATTTTTATATCCTTGTTCAGAAACTTCAGCAATACAGTTAGCATTTTGATCGGAATACACACGTCCGCTAATGTTCCATTTAACAGGACAACCGGTTGCATTAAATAAATCACAAATCGGAACAGTATCAATCAGCGGGTTGGAATTACTTACAGTCATTACATTTGGCAAACAAATAATTCCGGTGTTGAACCAGGTAAAATTACTGAGTTGATTTTGTTTTGGCAAACAGAGAAGATTAGGATTATCTGAAATATCAAGATTTACAATGGTCTCAGGAAGTTCCGGCAACGATGTAAGCTGATTGTTGTTACACCAAAGAATATCAATGCCGTCGGGTAATGGAGGTAATGAAGTAAGTTGATTGTTAGAACAAAACAAATTCTGCATGTTCAATGAAATCGGAGGAAATGCAGTAAGCAGATTATCAGAGCAATTTAGGGAACCAAGAACATTCAAGTTTGGTAATGAAGTTAAAAAATTGAAATCACAATTAAGTGAATACAATGATAATGGCAAAGAAGGTAAAGTGGTGAGCTGATTGTGATCAACATCCAAAAAAGTTAGGTTGGTGCAATTAGTTAAAATTGGTAGATTGGTAAGTTGGTTGATGCCACAACTAAACAAATATAAAGTTGTTGGTAAAGTTGGTATCAATGTAATGGCATTCTGATAACAAGAAAGTTCTTGGAGTCCTGCCGGCAACGCAGGTAATGAAGTTAACTGATTTTTATGAC
>JBBQVM010000368.1:0-3014 GCA_038211525.1 Bacteroidia bacterium | reverse complement strand
AAGGAACTTATCAATAACACTAATTACCTCAATATTTTCACTCAACCCTTTAACCCCTGGCACCAGAGAGCAAATTCCACGAATGATCATTTTTATTTTCACACCTTCCTGACTTGCCTGATAGAGTTTAGAAATCATTTCCACATCTACCAAACTGTTTAATTTAAGCCAAATATAAGCTACTTTTCCATCGCGAGCATTTGCAATTTCTTTATTAATGAGGTGAATATACTTTTTGCGCATATCCCATGGAGCAACAATTAAATGTTTGAATGATTCCGACTTATAATTGTTGGCATAAAAGCTAAATAGCTTCACCACCTCTTCGGTGATTCGCTCATCAGCGGTAAGGATGCTAATATCAGAATAGACCTGAGCTGTTTCTTCATTAAAATTGCCCGTTCCAATATGAGAGTAGTGAACAGTTTGTCCTCCTTCTTTTCTGGTAATTAAAAATAATTTCGAATGCACCTTTAATCCGGGAACGCCATAGATTACAGTTGCGCCCTCATCTTGCAATTGATTTGCCCAATAAATATTTGATTCTTCATCGAAGCGAGCCTGCAACTCAACTACTGCGGTAACAGACTTGCCATTTTTCAATGCATTGATCAATGCATTAGCCACAATGGAATTATTTGCCATTCGGTAGAGCGTTATTTTGATGCTCTCCACCTTTGGATCGATAGATGCTTCACGCAGAAGATTTAAAATGTAATGATAGGAATGGTACGGAAAAAACAACATAACATCACGTTCCTTGATTACCGGGAAAAGAGAAATTTTTCCCTGCAACATAGGATGTTCTAATGGCGTTATTTTTTTATAATGTAGAGCGGGACCATTTGCATCAGGAAAGCGAATAAAATCTTTAAAATTATGTACTCTTCCTCCAGGAATTAGATTATCTGTTTTACGAAATTTCATTCTCGATATGAGCATTTCCAAAGTATCTTTAGAAATTCTCCCATCATAAGCTAAACGTACCGGAAGTCCTTTTTTACGATTTTTCAGTGACCTGGAAATTTTCTCTACCATACTTTTCGACAAATCATTATCGAGATCCAACTCAGCATCACGAGTAATTTTCATTACAAAAGCTTCAATATGATCGTACTCCAATGTTGAAAAAATTTCATCCAGGTTATAACGGATCACATCATCCAACAACATGATAAATTTTTTATCTTTTTGAGATGGTAAAATTAAAAAACGGGAAAGGGTTTTGGTAGGAATTTCTACCATTGCATACTTTACTTTATTCTCTTTTGCACCTTTCATCAATTTAATGACCAGATAGATAGATCTATCTTTCAGGTAAGGGAAATGAGGGTTATTATCGAGGATAACGGGAAACAAAACAGGCTGTACATCACTCTTAAAATAACCTCGTACAAACTTACCTTGTTCTACAGTTAGCTGTGTTTCATTAACTATAAAAATATTATGCTGCTTTAATTTCAGCAGGATACCCTCATAAATTTTTTCAAACTTTTGCTGATGTTGTAGTATTGCCTTTTGAATTTTCTCCAGCAGTTCATTTGGATCCTCGCCTTGCAATATATCCAGCTTTTTATTAAAGCGTGTTAATCGCCTAACAGTAGCAACTCTTACTCTGAAAAACTCATCTCTGTTATTAGAATAAATCCCCAGAAAACGGAGTCGTTCCAAAAGAGGCACTTTAGGATCGGCAGCTTCCTGCAAAACCCGTTCGTTAAATGAGAGCCAGCTCAACTCTCTATTTACTAACAAAACATTTTTTTTATTCATAAAGAATTACTTCGACTTATTCTCCAGGTAAATGGAAATATTAAATCATGTCAAATTTAAATTTTTCCACTGCGAGTGAATTAAAAAATAAATTAATAACAAAAAGAAAAATGCCTGGTAATTTATTCAGGTTTTTTATCGGAAATTGTTTTTTTGGGTGCAGGCTTTTTTGTAGAAGTTACTTTTTTGAGAGCGGGTTTCTTCTTTTTTGAAGTAGTTTTTTTCGATTTTGAGGAAGTTACTTTCTTCTTAGCAGCTTTCGTCTTTGGAGGCATTGGAATGTTTTTCACAAATTTTTTGGCAATTCCTTTCACACCATCTCTGATGTGTTTGGTAATTTCGGCCGCAGCTACTTTATCATAAACTAATAATGCATCTTTGATCAGTGAAGACAGTTCTGTTTCAATTTTTTTTCTTAGATCCTTGCTCATGTTATTTCTTATTTTACAGTTTGGGTAATGTTTGTAAATATTGCTAAAATAGTTTTTGTTTTGAATTTTGAGAATAAATTTAATATTTAATTAACACTCACACAACCTTAATTAAGGGTGAATAAACAGTTTTTTTTCGGCATTAATGTAACTGCTATGCCTCCATTTTTCCACCTCAAAATCAAATCTCACTACCGAAGCGGTAGGCATATGAATGATAGAGGGTTCCAATTTAGAAGCCAATTGTGTGAATGAGGGATTATGACCGAACAGCATGATTGAATGGTACTTATCATCTAATTCGGCTACCAATTCATAAAGCTCATTGAGGTCGATTTCGTAAAGTTTTTCATTAATAATTACCTTATTATTGGGCACATGTAACACTCTTTGAAATATGAGGGCTGTGCAGATAGCCCTGGCTGCCGGACTACTGATAATGAGCTGAGGAACATCCGTTGTTCCAAATAACTTTACTGCCATTTCATAGGCTTCTACTACCCCATCTTCGTGTAAAGGCCGGTCCACGTCTTCAATGGTAGTGCCCAGTTTAGCTGCTTTGGCATGGCGAACGAGGTATAAAGTTCTCATATCAGTTTTCATAATTAACGACTTTTCTTCAAGGTAAAAGTAAAACGGGTTCCTTCACCAGGTTTGCTGTCGACAGAGATTTTTTCACCATGAGCTTCAATAATGTGCTTTACAATGGCCAATCCCAGTCCTGTTCCACCTTGTTCCCGTGAGCGACTCTTATCCACCCGATAAAAGCGTTCAAACAAACGACTCACATGTTGCTTTTCGATACCAATTCCA
>JBBQVM010000367.1:0-3043 GCA_038211525.1 Bacteroidia bacterium | reverse complement strand
TACACTCGAGTTAAATCAAACCCGCGATTCACAAAAGATAGTTATTAGCGATGTAAGTGGAAGAATTGTACTCGTTAATGCTATTTCTGAAGGTGCTGGAAATACCATTCTTTTACCCATTCAGCAACTGAGTGAAGGCGTTTATTTTGTAAAAATAATTTCCGGAAATGGTTCTGTTTCCAATGTGAAACGATTTGTAAAAATTTAATTAATCAGGGGAGGAAATTTGAATTTTCTCCCCTGATTTTTATGTATTAAAATGGCTACAGGATACCTTAAACTTTTGCATTTGTTAGCAGTGGTAATCTTTTTAGGAAATATATTTTCAGGACTTTTTTGGATGCATCTGGCTTTTAATACCAAAGACATTAAGATATTATCACATACAATTAAAGGAGTTAGGCGAAGCGATATCTTGTTCACCATTCCCGGTGCACTGTTACTTTTTATATTTGGATTTTTAGCCTCTTCAAAAGGACAATTGCCTATGTTTGATACCGGTTGGATTTTAGGATCGATTGTGTTGTTTTTGCTTGTCGGAATTATTTTTTCCAGTCAAATTGTTCCTGCCCAAAGAAACCTCGATATAATTTTAAATGGAATGATTTCCGGTGAAGCAACTGACTTTGGTGAAATCAAAAAAATTTATCTTAAATGGAGAATGCTGGTGCTAATTTCTATCGCTGTAACCACCTTTGCTTTTATTCTTATGACTTTAAAAATTCCTACCTGAAAAATTAAAAGATTAATTTTTAATTTTAATAATGTTGCAAATCTCCTCATGTTTTTCCGGCAAACGGTGACCAATTTCCAACAAGTGAAATGATTGAATAGCGTTACACATCCGCGCAAAGCGAACACCTGTTTTTGGAAGAATCACTTTATCATATTTTCCAAAAAACAGAAGTAATCGAATTTGATTATTCTTAATAATAGCTGCAATTTTATTCAAATTAGGCACGGTTCCCCGATGTAACATCCACACATTAAAAACCTTGTATCGTAACGGTTCATATTCAATGTGATTAACAAAAAAGGCCATTGCGTTCTTGTTGTAAAATCCTAAGGATGCTGTTGCCTTCATAATTTTAATTGCAGTATCAGGCTTTCGCAGAAAGTAGCGGAACAAAAATCTTCCAATGACATTTTGAACCATAAAAAAGAATCCTGGATTGAAACGCATTGCATCAGGTGCCATCAAATACAAACCCTGAACCCGCTTACCATAAATTTCAACTAAATTAAGTGCCAATCTGCCTCCAAAACTATAAGCTACAATTTCAAAAACCTCCTTATTGTAGTTGAACAACACCTCATCTATCAATGATTTTAGTTCCAGTAAATTGATAGCCATATTATTATGATTATTTCTCACTGCGCTTTTTCCATGATAAAACAGGTCGAAGGCTAAGATGGTATACTCTTGACCGAGCCACTTTTCAAAAGAATGAAAATCATCGGGGCTCCGGTTGAAACCGTGAAAGGCTAAGAGTAACTTACTGCCAGAGCCGTATTCTTTCCAATGCCAGTCGAAATCACCTTGTTGGATATGTTGGTAACTCAAATTATAAAAACTTTTCAACAAATATACTCCTTTCAACTTATAGAAAGGACAAAGGCGCATCTGCCAACGATTTACAGACTTTATACACTTTATGAGATGAACAGATTCCGATCGGCTAATCATGAATTCTTAAATTAAATAAGTACTTTTGCAGCCGTTTCCCGGGCCGGATGACCCTGGTCGAAAGACGGATAAACCGGCCGGAATTTCCCACTTCTAAGCGCTCTCCATGCCAAAAGATTCATCCATTAAGTCTGTTTTAATTATAGGAAGCGGACCCATTATTATCGGACAAGCCTGTGAATTTGATTACAGCGGTTCGCAAGCTGCCCGGTCATTGAAAGAAGAGGGTATTGAGGTCTCCCTGATTAATTCTAATCCGGCTACTATCATGACCGACAAGGTCACTGCCGATCATATTTACCTTCTTCCCCTAACCACTGAATCGATTATTCAAATTCTTGAAGAACGAAAAATTGATGCGGTACTTCCAACTATGGGCGGACAAACAGCATTGAATCTTGCAAAAGAGGCTGATGAACGAGGGATCTGGCAGAAATACGGGGTGCGTATTATTGGTGTTAACATTGCAGCTATCGAGACCACTGAAAACCGAGAAACTTTTCGTCAATTGATGATTGATATTGGAGTAGGAGTGGCACCTTCCAAAGTAGCGAATTCATTCCTCGAAGGAAAAGAGATCGCACAAACATTGGGTTATCCTCTCGTTATCCGTCCCTCTTATACACTCGGCGGTACGGGTGCTAGTTTTGTTTTTAAGAAGGATGAATTTGAAGATAAGCTGATGCGTGGTTTGCAAGCATCTCCAATACACGAAGTACTCATTGAGAAGGCCGTTTTAGGTTGGAAGGAATTTGAACTGGAATTGCTTCGTGATAATAAAGACAACGTAATTATAATTTGTTCCATAGAGAATTTTGATCCTATGGGCGTGCACACAGGCGATTCAATTACCGTGGCTCCTGCTATGACGCTGAGTGATAAAACCTATCAGCACATGCGTAATCTCGCCATCAAAATGATGCGTGCAATTGGTGAATTTGCCGGAGGTTGCAACGTGCAGTTTGCGGTTAACCCGGAAGATGAAAGTATTATAGCAGTAGAAATTAATCCCCGCGTTTCCCGTTCTTCAGCCCTTGCTTCTAAAGCTACCGGTTACCCCATCGCGAAAATAGCGGCCAAAATGGCTATCGGTTATAACCTCGATGAATTGCAGAACCAAATTACCGGCTCTACATCTGCATTTTTTGAACCTACCCTCGACTATGTAATTGTGAAAATCCCTCGATGGAATTTCGATAAATTTCCGGGTGCCGATAAAACACTGGGACTACAAATGAAATCGGTGGGCGAAGCCATGGGAATAGGTCGTAGTTTTAGTGAAGCCCTTCAAAAAGCTTGTCAGTCGTTGGAAATTAACAGGCTTGGGCTTGGCGCAGATGGTAAAGGCTGGACAAG
>JBBQVM010000366.1:0-3047 GCA_038211525.1 Bacteroidia bacterium | reverse complement strand
ATCGTTTGCATAGTCTGTTTTGAAAGGGCGAAATTACGGATAGTAGTTGCAAGTTAAAAGATTTTACTTTCGAAAACTGCATAGACGCTGAAAGTGACTGAATTATAACCAAGATATCCCTCTTGTTTCCTAGTTAAATGCCTTACAAAAAGGGGAAAATTTCGTCCATGCTAAAACTATTCAATTATAAAACCAAACCGGCACTACCAGCTATTTGCGATCAATTTCACAATAGACTGTCCACTTAACTTACATCATTTCGCGTAATCCTACAAATTGATTGAATCGTTCCACTTTTCTTTTCAACTATCTTTGTGGCATGAAATTACATTTTCGCGAAATCGGCACCGGCCAACCTGTTATAATTCTTCACGGACTATTCGGTTCTTCAGACAACTGGCAAACGTTTGGGAAAAACATAGCTGAGAAAGGATATCGGGTGGTGCTAGTTGATTTAAGAAATCATGGTTTGTCGCCGCATGCAGAAGCGTTTACTTTTGAAGAAATGGCCAATGATGTAAAAGAATTGATTAATGGTGAGAATTTAGCTGATGTGGTTTTAATGGGGCATTCCCTTGGCGGGAAAACGGCGATGGAATTTGCGAAATTGTTTCCGGAAAAACTAAATGGATTGATTGTAGTTGATATTGCACCAAGGCGATATGCCGTTCATCACCGACAAATTCTGGACACGCTTTTGCAAGTCGACACCAATTCACTTAAATCAAGAAGTGAGGCTGAAGAACTTTTAAAAAAAGGAATTACGGATATTGGATCACGCCAATTTTTATTGAAAAATCTTTATTGGAAAGAGAAGGATCGACTCGATTGGCGTTTCAATTTAAAAGTGATTAATGACAAAATTGAAAATGTTGGAGGACAAATAACCTACTCTCTTCCTTTTTCCAAACCGACCTTATTTATCAAAGGCGAAAAATCAGATTACATTAAATACGATGATGAGCGCGAAATTTTTGAGATATTCACAAATGTGGAAATTAAAACGGCACCAGGTGCAGGACATTGGGTGCATGCGGATAATCCGGAATGGATGTTAGTAGTAGTAGAAGAATTCTTGAATCAATTCAAAATTAAGAATTAATTAATTAATTTATCCAGCTTTTTTAAGACCAATGATAAAACTAATTTCTAACCACTAATTTTTCAACCTGGTGAGTAATGTTTCCATCCATTTTCAGTAAATATACACCATCTGAAATAAGATGAATATCATCGATTAAAATTTCATTTTTTCCTACTACTACACTGAATTTATTTTCAAAAACTTCACGACCTTGTAAATCATGTACTGATAGTTGAATAGTTTCATTGCTATTCGAAACAAATACAACACTGAAGTTTCCATTCGATGGATTCGGATATAGTTTTACATCTTCATCTGGAATAATTGTCTCCTCCACACCAACCGTTCCTCCATTATCATTACACAAATTGTGAAATTCCTGATAATATTGATTCGCTATTAATTGGTCGTGAATTATTACGGTATTTTCATCGTTCTTTTGAGTTGCCGAACTGCTCCAATTGTGTGAACCTGTGAGTACCGCAGGATCTGAATTTGCGTTAGCCTGATCAACAATAAGATATTTATGATGCATGATACCCGGTTGAGAAGGATGATCGAATAATAACAAATTATTTCCCATTACACCCTGCATAATAAGAAATGAGGTGCCACTTCCACCGGAAGAATCATCCATTATTCCTGCACCATAAACGCCATAAAGATTCACTCTTTCTTCGACCGCGTAGGCAAGATCAAATCGGGTAAATACCAAGGTAGCAAAGTATAATTCCTGATCGGCCGTTTCGATGGTTCGGATAATCTGATTGTTGGTATTATCAGACGGACTAAAATAGCTCTCTACACGTTTGCCACCAATAACCAATTCATGAGGTGTATTGTCTGTTTTATCAGGACCAAATTTTGAATTTACCAAGTTAGGTTGTGCGCCGCTTCCACCCCACATTTCTTCGAATTCCAATTGATAAACCTGCGCCAAAGATTTATCCTGAATAAAGACCAGGTTATTTCTATCGTTATACAATTGATCGTTGCTCCAATTGGTGGAACCGGTCATAACTATAGGTTTGTTTGCATTATTGTCGTTGGCATCAATAATAAAAAATTTATCGTGCATGATACCAAAATAAAAAACAGGCACTGTAGGAGAAAGCAGAACAGGAATGGCAGGGTTCAGCAATTGCAAACCTGCGTTGGTATTGCTTCCATCTGTTATTATACGAACTCTAACTCCTCTGCTATAGGCATCATTCACAGCTTGCACAATATTAGCGGTACCGTTATTATCGAAGCTGTAAATTGCAATATCCAATGTTGATACAGAGCGATCCATATATGCTTTCAAGGTATCGTCAAAGGCATTCAACAATTGCGTTGCATTATTGCCAGAAGGATTAGCAACATAAGTATCAACGGGACGGTTAAAATAAACTTTAATATCGCCGGTAGAATTAGATGCGGTGATGTAAGAACGCACATTGGAGAACGCTGTATCGGTTCCTGAAACAGAAAAGGCCTGGGCATAATATAATTGCGATGCTAAACCTCCGGTAATTGTGACAACAGGACTACTTGAATTTGTTGGTCCATTTAGCGTACCTAACTCTAAATTGGGAGTATGTCCGTAGCGCAAAAAATTGTTTCCGTTTATATTGGTGTTCCAAGCTAACTCAAAGCCTGAAGTAGAAATATTTTGTGCAAACGGAGGAACTGTTATTGCTATGGACGAGTTGGAAACAAGATCATTCATATCCCGTGGTAGCACCTGGTATTGATTACCAAATTGGGAACAGATTCCGTAAAGAGTAACATTTGCTACCGGAACTGTTTGTCCCACCAAAGGATTCGTGGAGCGAATATATACCACACCTGATTGACCATTGGCCGAGAAATTATAATTAGTATTGCCTTGAAATGTAGCACCTGCATTTGCAAATGTCACATTGTTAATTTGAATAAGAATAGATTCATAATTTTCATTTAACTGATTCGGTGTAGCAAG
>JBBQVM010000365.1:0-3051 GCA_038211525.1 Bacteroidia bacterium | reverse complement strand
TGGCGCCTACTGCTGCTGCTCCCATATTATACGCTTCCTGCACGGTGCCAAACATAATTTGATCATACTTATTGGGGTAGCTGAGGAATTCATTGTGATTAATTTTCACCACAAAAGGAATTTTATGTGCATATTTTCTGGAAACAGTAGCTAAGACTCCAAACGTAGATGCAACAGCATTACATCCACCTTCAATGGCCAGTTTCACGATGTTTTCAGGATCAAAATAAATTGGATTCGGTGCAAATGAAGCACCGGCTGAATGTTCAATTCCCTGATCAACAGGTAAAATTGAAACATAACCCGTTCCGGCTAAACGTCCGGAGTTATAAATGGAATTTAAATTTCTTAACACATTATTGCTCCTGTTGGAATTAATAAAAATCCGGTCCACAAAATCAGGACCCGGTAAGTGCAGCTGATCCTTCGAAACAGTCTTGCACTGGTGATCCAATAGCGATTTGGCATCTTTACCTAAAAGTTCTTCAATTTGAGCTATATTCATCATACTCATACTTAATAATTGGATTTATTTTGTTGAAAGTTAATGCAGCAAATCTACTAAAAAATTCATTTCAATTTCTGAATCGTTAATATTTTGAATATCAATATCTTGAACCCCAAAATGGGTCCTTCGTCGCTAACCTCTATAACACACTGGCGGCATTAGGTCTCAACTCTGAATAGGTGAATGACAGTATAAGGGGAAAGATGATCGGGCAATTAACCTTCAACTTAAAATTGACAATATGAAAAAGTGATAAGTTGAAGTACTTAAAAAGGATACCCAATTCCAAAATTATATACAATTGAAGAGGGTTTTAAGTCACGCAAGACCCAGCGGTCGCCTGCATCCCTTCCCGGATCTTTAAGTGGCACTCCAACATCCAATCTAAAGATAAAAAAAGTAAAATCCAATCTGAAACCAATACCGGAACCGATGGCCATTTCTCCGGGAAATTTATCAAAACTAAATTGACCTTTTGGAATGGTTTTGTTATCTTTTCTCAACCAAACATTTCCTGCATCAACAAATAAAGCACCTTCCAGAATTTTAAAAATATCAAATCTGTATTCCAGATTTAAATTGATTTTAATTTCACCAAGTTGTTCCACAAAGTTATCAGTTTGGTAAGCACCCGGCCCAATTGTTCTTGCTCTGAAAGCACGTAAATCATTCGCACCTCCCGCAAAAAATGTTTTTTCGTAAGGCATGAACTGCGAATTCAAATAAGCAATACCAATACCTGAAGTGAGTCTGTAAATGATGGAGGAGTGTGAGGAAAAAACCTGGTAATACCTGAAATCGAAATCTGGTCTGATGTATTGTGAATAACGATTACCCGCAAAATCATACTGTTCGTCCTTTGAATAATTTTTTTTCGTCAAAAGATCAAGTAAGCGAACAGAGTTACCTGCAATTTCGAAGGTGAATCTGAAAAACCAAAAATCTCTGTAAATATTTGGCAACTGCGTATTGTACACAAATGAATACCTTCCATTGGTGATGAGGTAATCGCGGTAATATAAAATTAACCTTGGGTCATCAATCTCATTCAACTTCTTAACAAAGGCATCTGATAAGGTAAAGTTCGAATGGTTTATTTCGGCAGGATATACATAATGCCGTTTAAATTTTGTTTCCCTGAATTCAAAACCACTCGACAGCACCAATTGGATTCGGTTGTATTCGGGCCGCTTCTGGTAATTATAGGAAGTCGTGAAAAGCGTAACCGGCTCAGCAAAGCTAGAATGATTAAATCTGCTAAGCGGCCACAAAAATCGTGGAATACGTAACGTAATTTCAGGCCCAACCTCCCAGGTGTTAAGTGAAAGTCCGTTACCACTTTGATAAGTGGTATCAACAAAATCCGGTATTGATTCAATCCTTGCTCTTAACCTTAATTCTATGGATTCGGCCCCACGAAAAGAATTTTTATTTCTGTAGGTGATGTTTCCTCCTATACCAAAATTGCCACCATTGTGAGTGCCATCCACCTCAATTTTATAATCTTGTTTTGGTGCAGGACTCAGATAGATGTAACTGTTCAGCCAATTACCTTGAAGGGTATCATTTATTGCAGGTGCATACTGAATATTTATAAATTTAAAAAGGCCGAGTGAAGACAAGCTCTTGTAAGTATATTCGGCATTTTTTAATTTATAAAAATCGCCTTTCGTGATAAAATTTCTTGCAAGCAGCGCTTCAGGCTTGTATTGTAATTTATGAAACGACGACAGAAAATAATATCCTTTGTACACCACTGTATCTGAAGGTATTTTTAACGTTTTAGCCAGTGGGTCGTAATCTGTTTGAATGTATACATTGTTAATTCGATACAACTTGTGCTTTCCATTGCTTAGGGTATCACCTGTGCTGGAAATGGAACTGGTGCCTGCAATAATAAGTTTTACATTAGCCTGATTAGAATTTAAGGCGGTGTCAATATCGAACGAAATATACAATTGATTGAATTCATAAAACCCGAGATTTCTTAAGGTGGTTGAAATTCGTTCACGCTCTTCCTGAAATTTGGTGGCATCAAAAATAGCTCCCGATTTTAAAACGGAGGAAGCACTGTCTTCAAGCACAAAATACTCAACAACTTTATCGGGGATGGAATACGTAATGTTTTTTAACCGATATTCTGATCCGGTTTTAATAGTATATATTACGTTGGCTTTTTTTCTTTTTTTATATACGGTTGAATCAGTAACAACAGCATTAAAATAACCATGGTTTTGGACATATACCTCAGCCTGTGACCTCGACCTTTTCGTCAGTCCCTGATCTAGCAAAACAGGTTCTTCTCCTATCGTTTTTTTTATCCATTTTTTAAAACCATTTTGTTTGCCTCTGTTTGCTAATGAATATACTCCTAAATGAAATCGGAATACCCCAAGAATTCGCCTATTCGGTTTTTGTTTTAAAATCGATTCAATTCCTTCATTAAGTTCTTTCTTATTACTTTTAATGATGTTCTTGTTTAATAGATATGAATTTTCACCTAAATCGCGAACAGGACTACATGCTGAAAACAACCATCCAAA
>JBBQVM010000364.1:0-3060 GCA_038211525.1 Bacteroidia bacterium | reverse complement strand
TACTTGAGGCACCTTGGCTTCGTACTTTGGAACACCTCTAATGGCAATGAAAGAACAAAATCCGGCAATGAAAAACAGTGCGAAAAACACAAGGATTCCAAGTACTTTTATTAACTTTCTCATAGGCTAATTTTTTTGAATTGGCATCAAATGTAAATGAAAATTCAAAAACAATGAAATTTGGATTAAATCTGGTAAGAATATAAAACTAGCTTTATTTTTAGTCTTCATCCAATCGTCATCCAAACCTCATTTTTCCTTCATGTGAGCGAGGGCAACTTTGACGCACTAAAAAAACAAATAAAAATGAAAAAGCTATTGTTAATGATCCTGGTTGCCGGATTCACTTCAGCAACCTTTGCACAAACTACTCCGGCCACTGAAAAAAAACCGGTTAAGAGTACCCCTTCCGCACAAACTCAAACAACGAGTCAGACAAAGCAAGCACCTGTAAAAGCAACTACCACAACCACACCCGCAGCAAAAGAGACTACTAAATCGAAAGAAACTGCAACGACGCATCGGGCAAAAAAAGGCGAATCGCATAAACATCATGAGATGAGCAAAACATCAGATGCACATGCAAAACAGGATGCAACTAAAAAGAATGAGAGCGTAGAGAAGAAACCAGTAAAAAATTAAGACTCAATCAAAAGTTAACTAAAAAGCTCCCCGTAAGGAGCTTTTTTTATTTATGATGCTTTCCTCATTTGGGGTTCTTAATTCTAATTGAAATTAGCGAACTATTGAATAGAAGTAATTTCATAGGCGCCTTGGAAATTTTCCCGTATCAACTGCAACCATCCATTTTCACCCGGGCCGGTTGATTGATGTATGTTTTCTCCATTAAAATCGATTAAATTAGGCGAACGGTAAACCTTATTGAGATTAAAGGTGATAGTAATAATTTTATTTGATGAATTAAACTCCAGATTTAAAGGCAACACTTCTGTCACTAAGGCCTTTAATGTTCCGTAATGATAAATCAAACTCTGAGTGGTTCCAAGTGAATCCACAAATGATCCTTCGTGCTTAAAATTAATATAACCTGATTGCCAATCCCAAAACATTCCGTTAACAGGATCTAAATCACCTTGAAGAGCACCAACAGTATTTATTGCACTATCCACACCCATATAAAACCGAAGTGAATCATAGTTTCCAAAAGGAACATTTTCAACAGTAAAATATTTAGATTCATTTTTATCTTCATCAATCAATTCATAATTGTTGGCTTTAAATTCAGAACCATCTGAATTAATGAATACGATATTACTGATGTAGTATTTTAAATAATCGATACTGTAAACATTGCCTGCTTCGTTAGTGAAATTCATCGGTCCCATTTGAACGGGCACCCCATCGACCTCATTTTTAAAAACAAAAACAATATTTCCTGTGGTAGGAGCAGGAACAGCAATATCTTCTTTATCTTTTTTGCAACCCAAAAAAGAAAGAATAATTAAACCTAGTAAAATTAATGAATTTTTCATAATAATAAATTAAGACAATGATAGCAACATTTCAATAATAAGTGTAGTCATTTTAATTTCTGATTCATTGGCCACTTTCACCACTTCATCGTGAGTAATCACCTGCACCTCGTCGGTCCCTCCCATATCAGTAATAATAGAAATGGCAAAACAAGGCAGTCCCATGTGTCGTGCAACAATTACTTCGGGGACAGTAGACATACCCACTGCATCGGCACCAATTGTTCTGATATAACGGTACTCGGCAGGTGTTTCGTAACAGGGACCTGTAACGGCTGCATAGGTTCCGGTATGACAACGAAACTGATGTTGTTTTGCGATATGCATTCCTTTTCTTACAAGAGTCATATCATATGGGGTGCTCATGTCAGGAAAACGTGGGCCAAGCTGATCATCATTTTTACCAATGAGGGGATTTATTCCCATCAAGTTGATATGATCATCAATAATCATTAGATCACCAACTTTAAAACTCTGATTCATTCCACCGCTTGCATTTGAGAGAAACAGGTGCGTGATTCCGAGGTATTTCAACACGCGAACCGGGAATGCAACTTCCTGCATGGTATAACCTTCATAAAAATGAAATCGACCCTGCATAGCAACTACTTTTTTCCCGCCAAGGGTACCCAAAATAAGTTTACTGCCATGACCTTGAACAGTTGATACCGGAAACCCAGGAATATCCGCGTAAGAAATAGTATGCTCAATCTGTACTTGATTAACTAATCCGCCTAATCCGCTACCGAGAATAATTCCAATTTCAGGATGAAAACCAGTTTTTTTTAAAATAAAATCTGCTGTTTCCTTAATTTTCTGCAACATACTTTCTAATGATTGAATTAAATTCCTGCTCTTTATCGATTTCAATTTCCAGTGGAATAAAATAGCAGGGCAGATGGGCTATTAAATTCAGCAAGGGCGTTCCTTTCAAACGTTGGTAATCTTTTTCAGTTGTTACCATAACCGCAGAACCGGAAGCAAACATATCAAATTTTTTTTTCAGCAACAACATATCTTTTTCCGAAAATGTGTGGTGATCGGGAAACTGGTGTTCAGAAACCGACAAACATTTACCTTTCAAAAAAGCACTCAAAATTTTTGGATTTGCTATTCCTGTAAAGAGCAGCACATTTTTATTTTTTAGTTCGCTCACCGACAACACTTCATAGGAAGCAATTGCGCTTAAATCACCATATTTAAACTTTGAAAAAAAAAGTGATTGATGATTGTGAGGACGAATTTCTTGTGTTATTTTTTGCTTTTCCGAATCAGTTATTGAATCGGGACATTTAGTTACAATGATGCAATTGGCACGTTTATAACAGGAACGTTTTTCGCGAAGATCGCCGGCAGGTAATACAAAATCATTAGTAAAAAGATTGGAGTAATCGGTGAGCAATATTTTGAATCCGGGATTGATCTTCCTGTGCTGAAAACCATCATCCATAATGATGATTTCAGGTGGAGGAATCATTGCGAAAAGCTTGGTTGCTCCCGCTACCCTATCTTCACATACAGCCACCGTTACATCTTCAAACTTTGATAAATACTGCATAGGTTCATC
>JBBQVM010000363.1:0-3081 GCA_038211525.1 Bacteroidia bacterium | reverse complement strand
CCTCCACCGGTATCCACATATTCCGCAATATCTTTCACCACATCAATCACCCGTTTATCCTCCTCCAGCTTCATTCCTTCTTGCGAATAGTAACCAAACACCATCGTCTCCCCTGCTTTAATTCTGCCGGCATCTGGTTTCACCAATCCCATAATCATATTCAAAAGCGTAGTTTTTCCGGAACCGTTTTTACCCACAATTCCAATTTTTTCACCGCGTTTAAAAGTGTGTGAAAAGTCGGTAATCAGCTTTTTATCGCTGTACGATTTGCAAACGTTTTCGAGTTCCAGAATTTTACTTCCCATCCTCGACATCTGCATGGTAATTTGCATCTTGTCTTCGGCTTTTCCGGAATTTGCTTTTTCTTCCAAATCATAAAATGAATCGATACGGGCCTTTTGTTTGGTACCCCTGGCTTTGGGTTGACGACGCATCCACTCCAGTTCTTTCCTCATCAAATTTTGGGCTTTGTCGACACCGCGTTCGTCACGAAATTCGCGTTCTGCTTTTTTTTCCAGAAAATAAGCATAATTGCCTTTGTAAATATGAACTTTATCGCTTTCGAGTTCGCCAATGGTGTCACAAATGCTATCAATAAAATAACGATCGTGAGAAATGAGCAGCACTGTTTTATTGAGGTTAGAGAGATAGCTCTCGAGCCATTCAATCATTTCAAGATCGAGGTGATTGGTAGGCTCGTCCAGAAGCAGTAAATCAGGCTCCTGGATGAGCAATCGTGCCAATGCCACCCGTTTCTTTTGTCCACCGGAAAGACTGCCTGACAATTGTTCCATATCATGAATTCCCAACCTCGACAAAATTTCTCGGGCTTTGGCCTCATAATCCCAAGCTCCTAAAGAGTCGATGGTATCAATTAGTTCCTGCAATTTATCCTGATCGGCATGTTCACCCATATCATTCAGCGCCTCGTATTCACCAAGGGCTTTAAGAAGGGGATTATTAGAATCGAAAAGGGTGTCTATAACCGATAAACCGGGATTGAGATAGGGTTCCTGATCGAGATATCCCACCTGAATAGAGTTACGGATGCTGATGGTACCGGCATCGGGCACTTCTAAGCCGGATATGATTTTTAAAAGGGTCGACTTCCCACTGCCATTAGCAGCGATAAGTGCCATCTTTTGATTTTTTTGAAGGGAGATATTAATTCCGCTGAAAAGCGGTTTTTCGGTATAGGCTTTAGAAAGGCCTTCTGCACTTAAGTAATTCACGGTTCAAAATTACGCAAAAGGAGCTTGCAAGAGTGGAAAAAGGCGTTATTTAGCTGCTTTAGCAGGATGGCATCGGTTCTGATGTGAAACCATAAATGCAACTTTTCGTATGCGCAACCACTAAATCCACTTCCATGAAAATGCTAAAATGGACCCTTTCAATGGTCTGCATCACCCTCCTTATTTCCTGCTCCAAAACAATAGATAACACCGGCACCTGCTCCGACGGCATTCAAAATCAGGGTGAACAAGGGGTCGATTGTGGTGGTCCTTGCGGAAATATTTGTGCCAGTTGTGGAGATGGAATTATGAACCAAGGGGAAACGGCAGTCGATTGCGGTGGACCTTGTGATCCGTGCTATCAGCGATTAACCGCTTCCATCAATGGCACCACCTGGAATTCGCAATCACGCAATGCATTTATTGCTTCGCCAGGAGCCTTGCGAATTTATGGAACCAATTCAGTCAAAAATATAACACTCAATTATTCAGGTCCATTTGTAGCCGGCACTGTTGCCACAGGAGTTCAATTCACCGGGGAGCTGCGCGACGAAAACGGCAACTTATTCAGCTCTGCACCGGGAGGGTCAATCTCCTTTTCCACCTTCGATACCCTCTCCCATACAGTATCCGGCACCTACCAGTTTTTAGGAACAAACGCACTTTCAGGAGGCTCAACTATAGTTTCAAATGGAGTCTTTAATGTACTGGAATACTGATACTTAAGATTTTTATATTTCTAAAGTAGCTGACTAATTTTTATCAACATCAGTTTCCGCAAAGAAAAAGCAAGAACGATTTTTGACGCGCATTTTTCCGTAAAGCGAAAGTTCAATTAGGAATTATTATTAATGTTTGGTTATTCAGAATTTTTACTAATTTTAGTAAATCCAATTCAGATAATTTAATCACGATAAACTCCATGAAAAACCTTCCACTTTTGTTGGTTGAAGATAATGAGGGTGACATTGTATTAGCCAAAGAGGCCTTGGCTTCGGTGCAAACGGGAATATTTTTTAATGTAGTTGGTGAAGGAAGAGAGGCACTGTTTTATCTCAAAAATCAAAGTAAGCAACCTAACGCGCTATTACCAAGAGCCATATTGCTCGATATTAACCTTCCGGGGATGAATGGCAAAGAATTTTTATCCATCATCAAGGTGGATTCCATACTGAGCAAAATTCCCATTGTTGTATTCTCTTCCACCACCTCTGAAAAAGAAATTAGAGAGGTTTATCTGCTTGGTGCAGATTGGTACGCTACAAAGCCCGACAGGAATGAGGATTATGTCAAATTGATTCAAAAAATTGAAGATATTCTTAACAAAGGAATAGTGTGTAAATCCTTCGAGGAATTTACCATCTCCTGATTTCATTTTGTATTGATTATTTTTGTGAAAATTTACCCGCTGTTTTAGTATGATCAAGCCAGGCCAAATGAAGGTTCTTATTGTTGAGGATAACCCCGGAGACGCTTTTCTGGTTCAGGAATACTTAAACAATTCGGAAATCATTATTGATGAAGTGCATTGGGCGCCAGGTTGGCAAGAAGCGAAAACAATTCTTGAAAACCACAACATTGCTATTATTCTGCTCGACTTAAATCTTGCCGACAGCAGTGGCATGGAAACCTTTCATAAATTCGAGAAAATAGCACCCGAGATTCCTGTAGTTGTTTTATCAGGACATCAGGATAAGGCCATTGCGATTGAAACCATGAAGCATGGAGCTCAGGATTACCTGGTAAAAGGCACTTTTAATGCTACCCTTTTGGGGAAGGCTATCAATTACGCTATAGAGCGAAGTTGCTATATTAAAAGTCTGTGGCAACAGGAAGAAGAATACAAATA
>JBBQVM010000362.1:0-3086 GCA_038211525.1 Bacteroidia bacterium | reverse complement strand
GGTTGCAGGAACTTACAGCCAAGCCGGAAATTGTAACGATTCCACATTTATTAATACAGCCACCATATATTATAATCAGGACTCACTGGAATCCTCAGCCTGCATTGAGGTGTTTCCAACCTGTGCCGCTCAGGCGAGTACAATTGTGCCCGATTCGTCATTTGCCAGCAGTTATCCGGGAGGCTTTGTAAATCAAATCATTTACCTCGATGGCAGGTTTTATGTGGATACCAATTACTTTATTTTCCAAAATAGCACTATCTTAGTGAACGCAGGAGGTCAAATTATTTTATTACCGGGCACTTCCTTACAGGTGGATAGTTCGCTGATAGAAGGCTGTGACTTTATGTGGCAAGGTGTTTATATGGAAACAAATTCTAATTTAGGAGTAGTAAAGCACAGCATCATTCGTGATGCCGACAAAGCTATTTATGCCAATAACAAAACGACTTTAAAACTGCTCAATTCTTCCTATGAAGACAATGTGAGAGGACTTTATGTGCCACCCAATGTCAGCGGCAACAACATCTCCTGTTCTATATATGGTAACCGTTTCGGATTATTTGGAGCTGGTTTCAAACAACAATATTCCGGTCAACCGGCGTTTGGAAGTGTTCCTTATTCTGGAATTGAAGTAAACGATGTGGTGATGCAAATTGGTGCTGCTTCGCAGGATAGTAATTATTTTTTCAATATGAATACGGGTATTCTTGGATTCCGATCCACACTAAAAGTTCACAATAATAAATACAAGGATATTCAGCCCGACAACTTAATCCAGCCACACCCTTGGAATGGAATGGCTGTTTCATCCATAGGAATAAGTACCGTGCCCGGGAAGTTAGAGGTATTACCTGTAAGTTCTAATTCATGGACAATGGAAAATTGCCTGACCGGAGTTTATACTGAACACTCAAAGCTAATCGTTTATCAGGTGAATATGACCGGTATGCGCACTGGTGTAGCATCATTGAACTGCTTCATGTCTAGTTCGGTATCTTATTGTAATATAGAGGCTAGTAATTATGGAATCGATTGGCGATTAAATTCGGGGGCTACCTTTATGAATGCAAGTCGTAATACTATTACTATTTCAGGTTCTAAATTTGGTGTGGGAATAAATTTGGAAGAACTCACCACTGCGGGCAATCCAAATTATTTAATTGAAGAAAATAATAACATCACCATAATATCCGGTATGGCTGGTATCAGAGCTCGAAATGTGTACAATCCCTTGATTTTAAAGAACACCATTTATCAAAACACGAATGGAGTTGCGACACCTCAAACTTCTGGCATTCTCTTAGAAAATGATTCTACCGGCACGGTGCAATGCAACACAGTCACTTCTCTTGACATCAATTATACAGCTACTTATGGAATGCATGTCAGCGCAACAAAAGGCACTACCATTTCCTGCAATGAGATTGATTCTTGTCAAATTGGATTTCATTTTTCAGGACTATCACCCTTAAATTTAAGTGCTAATACCATGCAGAATAATTTTTGGGGCTTAGAGATTGAAAAAGCCTCACAAATAGGAGTTCAAAAAAATAAAGGAAATTTTTGGTTAAATTATAGAGATACTGTTGGGGCGGTGCATTGGGATACAAGTTTAACCTTAATTCAACTTTCCCTTTTTAGAACTAGTGGACTTCTACCCAGTGCCTATTGGCCAGATATTCCAACATGGGATAATGGTTGGTTTGTACCCTTAGCTGGAACGGAAGAACGATGTGGACATTCCTGTGATGTACAAGAATTGATTGATACAACACGTGATGAAAGCCTTGAGATGTCGATTGCTGAAGGTACTTATGAATCAACTCAGGAAAATGCCGTTGTGGCAGATCAGTACTTATATGATTTATTAGCCGGAGATTCCGCCATGCTTCACAGCCAAACATCCTTTGAAGATTTTTATTTGTCCCATCAAACCGGAGCGGTTGGTCAAATTAACGAGGTCACAGGCAACATAAAGTTAGCGCTTCAACCCGAAACTCTTTTTACCGATTCAATTGCAACTATTGAGAGCGCCTTGAATAATGAAGTTTTGAGCTTGTACGAACTGGATAGCCTCTCACAGGTCAATTTACAAATTGATTACACGCTGCAGCGGGAACTTCTTTCTGGTCAGGTTGATAGCATTGCCAGTGCATTGGAAGATCTATTGATTCAAAGAAATCTGAACGCTCAGCTTTATCTGTATTCAGCAAGCTTGAAAAATCAGAGTGTACTGCCAGACCAAATTCCTCAGGAGAATGAGCTTTTCATCAATCAAATGAATTTCGAATTAATGGAATTTGGCAAAGATACTTTAATGAGTTACTTTGCGCAAATACTACAAATTGCACTGCAATGCCCTTCCACAGGTGGCCCTGCCGTTTACCGGGCTAGAACATTAGTTGCCTTGTTTAATGATACTATTGATTATGAAAATGCGTGTATTCAAAATGGTTCACTGAGAATTCAACAGTCTTTTAAAAATATTAGAACAACTCCATTGATTGCAGTAATTCCAAACCCTGCTGATAGTAAAATAGACATTCAAATTAACAAGGAATTAGAGGGGATTTGTAAAATTGAAATAGCTAGTTCTCTGGGTTCTGTGGTATATTCAGAAATCAGAAACTGTAAAGAAAAATCATTTAGTATTAATACATTCTATCTAACCCCGGGTATCTATTCAGTTAAGGTTGTTGCTGGTTCACTTGCTACTAACGTTGTAAAACTAGTTATAGCGAGATGAGAAAACTGAACTTTCTGCTTACGCTATTAATGATGGTGCATTCCTTGAATGTTTTTTCACAAGGAAAAAATCATAATTGGCTTATAGGCTATGATGTTGGATTGTTCGATACAAATGTGACGGCAACAAAAGCAAAATTGTTATATGATTCAAACAGTTTATCTATAATTCCTGAAGCTCGAAAAATGCCTTTTGTTGCCACTCAAGGAAATATTTCAGATGAAAATGGCAACCTGATTATTGTCAGTAATGGTTGCTGGATTGCCAATGCTACTGGAGATACAATGCAAAACGGTGGAAATTTAAATACAGGTAATTTTGCTTCATTAGGATGGTG
>JBBQVM010000361.1:0-3100 GCA_038211525.1 Bacteroidia bacterium | reverse complement strand
TAATGATCAATGATCAATGACCATTTTCAGGCCATATTATGGTAAACAGCCTGAACATCATCATCATCCTCAATTTTTTCAATAAGCGCTTCCACTTCTTTTTGTTGATCTTCTGTTAATTCAACCAGGGTAGTTGGAATTCTTTGCAATTCT
The DNA here is from genome assembly GCA_038211525.1 of Bacteroidia bacterium. Lineage (GTDB taxonomy): Bacteria > Bacteroidota > Bacteroidia > AKYH767-A > OLB10 > JADKJB01. The sequence continues at coordinate 2,947 of JBBQVM010000361.1, read as the reverse complement.
GTGCTAATCACTTCTGCTTTTAGTTCCTCTAAAGCCTTTTGCATCGCACCAAAATTTTGGAAAGAGGTGTACACGTAAATATCCCCTTCGTCCTCAAATACTTCTTCCGCGCCGAAATCAATCAGGTTCAGTTCAAGTTCTTCAACACTTACCCCCGTATTTTTTAATTTGAAAATGCCTTTACGATCGAATACAAAATCAAGCGACCCTGTTTTGCCGAGCGACCCGTTACCACGAGAAAAATACATTCTTATGTTGGCAACGGTTCTGGTATTATTATCGGTGGCACATTCGGCTAAAATCGCAATTCCATGAGGTGCATATCCTTCAAATACAACCTCTTCGTAGCTTTCTGTATCTTTTGAACTGGCACGTTTTATTGCAGCATCCACCCGATCTTTGGGCATATTTAAGCTTTTGGCATTCACCATGACCATCCGGAGCCGCGGGTTATTATCGGGCTCTGGTCCACCTGCTTTAACGGCAATGGCTATTTCTTTTCCAATTCTGGTGAATTGCTTCGCCATTTTTGAAAACCTGGCGAACATTTTATGTTTACGTTTTTCGAAAGCGCGTCCCATCGTTTGCTGTATTTATTGGATTTAAAGGCTCAAAACTACAAACTTTCTGCAAAACCACCTATGCTTTTCCTCCCATTCTAACCAAGGTCATAGCACTTCTGGCAACAGCCGATTTAATAGTGTGTTTAGCCGATAAATGTATTGGCCCTTTTTTAAGTTGATTTTTATGAAGCGCAACCTCATTATAGATCCATTTGATTGCAAAATCATAATATTTTCTTGCGTAGTTCCGCTTAAAATCAATCTGTCGGTCTGTTCCCTCATCCCATTCCGGTTTAACCGTGAAGTTAGGTTCCATTTCAATATAAAGCGGCGTTCCCTTAATAGGATAAGCAATAGTAATGGTATAATAATCAGGATTGGATGATTTTAAATGATGAAGTGTTTCCACCAAATCCTCCTCTGTTTCGCCCGGATAGCCAATCATGATAAACGTGCCCGATTGAATTCCATAATCCTTACTTTTTCGTATCATTTCACGAACCTGTTCCACATCAACACGCCTGTCCATGGCATCAATAATTTTCTGAGATCCACTTTCGGCACCAATCCAAACACGGTAACAACCTGAATCTTTTAGTAATTGCAAAACTTCCTCATTCATACGATCGGCGCGTGTAATGCATTCGTATTTTACTTTAACATTTAGTTTTTTGAGCGCGTCATTAAATTCATTCAACCATTTATGACTTATCGTAAAAACATCATCCACAAACCAAATGGTATCGAACTCATAATTATTCTTCAACCATTCCAATTCTTTAGCAACCAATTCCGGACTGCGTCGCCGATAACTTTGTCCGTACACCGCACGACTGCACCATTTGCAGGTATAAGGACAACCTCTCATGGTACTAACAGAAACTGCGCTCTCGCCATGACGATTTTTCCAGGCATCAAAGTAAAGTTGTAGGTTTACTTTTTTCCTTGCGGGAAAAGGAAGTAGATTGATGTCGCGAATATTATTTCTTCCTGTTGTAAAAATTGTTTTGTCGCTTTCGCGGAAAGCAATACCATTGATGGTATTAAAATCCGATCCACCTGATTGTAATGTTGTAACTAGTTCCAGCATGGTTTCTTCACCTTCACCCAATACGACAAAATCGGCACCATGAATTAAAAAATTTTCAGCATGATGTTTAACTTCGGGTCCACCCAAAATCACTTTAGTATGCTGCAATGAATTTTCACTCTTGATAAATCGTATTAATCTCAACACATTTATTTTTGTCATGAGATTAGTGTAAATGGCCACTACATCAGGTTTATTGGTAAGCAGATAACTTTTGTGCGAATCAAAATCCGAGAAGGTAGCATCAAAAACAGAATTGTTAAATCCATGTTCTTCTAAAAACGCAGCGATATACAGAATACCAAGCGGCACATAAGGTTTCATGATCGCCAGTTCTTTGGGATCTTCGTTAATATAATAAGCGTGCGTTAAAAGGATGTTCATATTTTAGTGAAATCAGCAAGGTAATGATCGGCATAATCGGACCAGCCTGGTCGGATGGCAACAAAACGTTCCAGCATTCGCGCCGAAGCACTTACTCCCGGTATTGCAGTGAATGGTTTTTCGAGGTAGGAGGGAGGAACAAATAATCCTACGGGGCGAAAAACAGGATCACTTAAGTGAGGAGCGAGTAAATTCGAAAACTCATTAGGCGAATAATAAGAAATAGGAATTTCTGAGGAGGCAACACGCGCATTCACAGGAGTGAGTGACTTACGGCGGGAGCTATTTTTTTTATCGCCTTTAAATTTAAAATAATATTTTTCAATCACACATTTCCGCCCCATTAAAACGGCAACAAATTTTCCTCCCGGTCTGAGCAATCGGTTTAGTTGTTTCGACAATAATTTAATTTCATCACTGCTAATACAATTTAAGCCACCGAAGTTAGAAAATATTAGATCGTAACTTTCATCATTAAGATCATCTAGTTGAGAGAAGGGTAATTTTTTGAAAGAAACATTTTCAGTAAAGTTACTTTGAATCGACTTTTGTTTCGATTTTTCAATCATAATTTCGGAGGCATCGGTTGCTAAAACAGCGTGGCCATTTTTAGCGAGCCAAATTGCATCTTCACCGGTGCCGCAATTTAATTCCAACACTTTTTTATAAATATCGGAACTAATATTATTTTTGAGATAACGGTGTACTACTTCACGTTGAAGCGTACCTGTTTTTGTATATGTAAATTCCTTGTCGTAATCGTTGGCTGCCTCATCAAATGCTTTTGCAGATTTAGCAGTATCCATAAAATAGTGAGCTTGGTTAGTGTCGCCCGCAGCTATGGCTCTCATTTTTCTCCAATGGTGCCATTCACCTGGAATATGATAAATAAATCCTGCTGCTCGTTTCA
>JBBQVM010000360.1:0-3103 GCA_038211525.1 Bacteroidia bacterium | reverse complement strand
AACTTTAGTTTCACCAACTGGACCTCCAACAACCAGGTATTTAGCCCTGGCAATACAGCACTCGATATCGACTTTACGTTAAGTGGATCCGATTCTATTGTGGCTCATTTTCTCTCCACTTCATCTCTTCCTGAAATTGCAGGTATGGATCCATCAGTGACGGTATATCCAACAGTATTTGATGCATCTTCAACAATTGATTTTTACCTTCCTGAAAAAGCAACTGTTACTATGAAGTTGCATTCTTTGCTTGGCGCGGAAGTTTTAAAAATTAAAGGTCAGGATAAATTGCTACCAGCGGGAAAATATACTGTGGAGTTGAATTTGGCAGGCAGTTCACTCAAAGGTGGAATCTATTTATTAGAATTTAATGCAGGCAATTTCCACAAAAGTGTAAAAGTGATTTATACCCCTAAATAAAGAATTCGTTTCAAACCAATAATTAAAAATTGAATCAAATATTACTGATTATTTAAACATTCAATCAAAGAAATTTAATGAAAATTCTTCGAAAAAATTTACATTTCCTGATTATCGTTTTGCTGACTATAATGATGACCTCCTGTGAAAAAGATGCAGGAGTTGGAGGAAATTCAGCTATCAAAGGTAATATTCATGTAACCGATTACAACGCATCTTTTGTAATCATTCAGGGAGATTACCCGGGTGTAGATGAAGATGTATACATCATTTATGGAAATGATATATCGTACGGTGATAAATTAAAAGCAGGCCCGGATGGTAACTTCGAATTTAAATATCTCCGTAAGGGAAGTTATACAATTTACGTCTATTCGCAGGATACATCGCTTTCAGGTAAAACGGTTGTTTCAAAAAAAATTGAGATAACAGGGAATAAAAAAACAGTGGATGCCGGTATTTTTGAAATTAAGAAAAGCTAATTTTTATATGTGTAAAATTCATTCCACAACTTATAGAGTATCGTTGTTGCTTTTGCTATTTATTCCTCTCATGGGCTTATCGCAAGGCAGAAAAGAGCTGAAAAAGTATAAAATTAAAGCGAAGACCGAGGTCGTTACCGACTTTGTTAATGGAAAAGAACAGGTCCATAACGAGCTGCTTGAAAAATACGATGCCGATGGAAATACTATCGAATCGATTGAATATAATAAGGACGGCACTTTTAAGAAAAAGGAGACACGTAAATACAATAAATCAGGTGATGTAACGGAGGAATCGCGCTTTGATGCCGCCGGTACATTGCTGAAGAAGACAGTTTTTACTTATAACGAAAATAGTGATAAAACGAGTGAGCAAACAGTAGATGGATCCGGTAAAGTTGTTGACTGGATGAAATCCGGCTATAATTCGTTGGGTGAGAAAATATTTGAGTTGCAACTAGATGAAAAGGGCAAAACTTTACGGAAGTCGATGTTCACCTATGATAAAAACAGCTTAAAGAAAGAGAAAAAAGTATATGATGGAAATGATGTACTGATATCAGTAAAGAAATACAATTACAAAACTACTTCCACCGAGGATTGATTTTAATGATGACGAATGAAGTAACATCTTGTAAACAGCAATTGGAGCAGTTTGCACCTATCAGTTTGATGGAGCTTGATCGTGTAGCATTGCTCGATAGAATGGATACCAAATATGCTTTTACAGCAGACCAGCTTCCATTTTTTTTGAATAAATTAAGTTCAGATTACCGCATTCTTGAAATTGATAACAACAGGATGTTTCATTACAATTCACTCTATTTTGATACTCAAAATTTTGATTTGTTCAATGCACATTACTGTGGAAAATTAAACAGGTACAAGGTTCGATTCAGGCGTTATGTGGAAAGTAACTTAGGATTTTTTGAGATTAAATTTAAAACAAATAAAGGGCGTACTATTAAAAGCAGAATTAAGCACAACTCCAGCAATGAGATTACAGGAGATGCTATGAGTCTGTTGAAATCACATTCACCGTTGGCTCACAGTGGACTGGATGCCAAATTTTGGGTGAATTACACCAGAATTACACTAGTTAGTTCCGACTTAAAAGAGCGACTCACCTTCGATCTCGATCTTACTTTCAAAAATGATCAAGAGGAAAAGACTATTCATAACATTGTGATTGCCGAATTAAAACAGAGTAAAGCCGGCAAATCTGTTTTCAGCAAGTTAATGAAACAATATCATGTAAGAGTAGGTACCATTAGAAAATATTGCTTTGGAGTAGTGTCGCTTTTTAAAAATATAAGAGCTAATAACTTCAAACCTCATATTCATAATATAAATAAAATAATTGATGCTTCTACTGCAGGATATTAATACGGATGGGATTGAGACAACATTCACTCTTTTTGAAAAATTATCACCAAAATTTTTCATTCGGCTTGGAATTGATTTGGTCGCAGTGATTGTGTTGGTTAGGTTTATCTATTTTCCTATTTACCGGAGCCGCGAAAATGTTTTTACTTTCTTCATATTTAATATTATCATTTTTCTGATTACTTATTTATTGAATAAGGTAGAAATGAGCATGGGTGCTGCTTTCGGATTGTTTGCCGTATTCTCCATGCTCCGCTATCGTACCGAAGACATATCCATTAAAGACATGACCTACATGTTTCTGGTAATAGCAATGGGCTTGATTAACGCGGTGAGTAAAGGTAACTGGGATGAATTATCGTTACTCATGGCAATTATTATTCTGATCACCTATCTTCTTGAAAGTAATATACTCATTAAAAAGGAAGTTTCTAAAATAGTGATGTATGAAAATATTGAATTGATAAAGCCTGAAAATAAAACATTACTAATTGCCGATCTTGAAAACAGAATGGGAGTGAAGATCAATCAGGTTACTATTGGTAAAATTGATTTCCTTCGCGATGCAGCGCAGATTCATGTTTTTTACTATGAGAAATAAGTTATTCTTTATCTTAACAGTTTGCGTGCTGGCACCTCTTTGGCTTTCAGCACAAGTTAATGATGCCGGTTTGTGGACAGGTATTAATATTACCAAAAAGATTACGAAAAAGTTCGATTTGAACTTTTCGGAAGAGCTACGCTTTAATGAGAACGTTAGCGAACTGGGAGCTTTTTTTAGTGAACTTTCTGTTGATTACGAATTGAACAAAACT
>JBBQVM010000359.1:0-3113 GCA_038211525.1 Bacteroidia bacterium | reverse complement strand
TGCGGTTTGGAACCGTGAGTATTCGTGAATTAGCTTTGAAGGCAATTGCTCTTAAAAGTGAAACCTGGTTGAATGAACTCATCTGGCGCGATTTTTATCAGATGATTCTGTGGCACTTTCCACACGTAGCAACGAGTGCCTTTAAACCGGCCTATGATCATATTAATTGGAGAAATAATGAGAAGGAGTTTCAGTGCTGGTGCGATGGCAATACCGGTTACCCAATAGTAGATGCAGGAATGCGGGAATTGAATGCAACGGGTTTTATGCATAATAGGGTGAGAATGATTACAGCGAGTTTTTTAACCAAACATCTCCTTATCGACTGGCGATGGGGAGAACATTATTTTGCAAAAAAGCTGCTCGATTTTGATTTGGCTTCCAATAACGGTGGGTGGCAATGGGCAGCAGGAAGTGGTTGCGATGCTGCGCCCTACTTTCGTATTTTCAATCCCTACGAACAAACCCGTAAATTCGATCCCGACTTAAAGTACATTCGTAAATGGGTTCCCGAATTCGAGGATTTCCAATACCCGCAGCCGATAGTGGATCATAAATTTGCCAGGGAAAGGTGTTTGGGTATTTACAAGAAAGCTTTGACAGGGAATTAGTTTCTTCGAAAGGATATCTGTTTCCAGATGATACGGATTACGGATTTTTACGGATTACGGATTTATTTTTAAGAGGGGCTTCCTGTTAATAAGATACGGATTACGGATTTATTTTTAAGAGGGGCTTCCTGTTAAAAAGATACGGATTACGGATTTTTACGGATTACGGATTTATTTTTAAGAGGGGCTTCCTGTTAATGGGATACGGATTACGGATTTTTACGGATTACGGATTTATTTTTGCGAGGGGCTTCCTGTTAAAAAGATACGGATTACGGATTTTTACGGATTACGGATTTTAATAGTTGTAGAAAAGACAATGACTAAATCCCATTTTTAATTCTTTAGCTGCTGTTGCAAGTGCATTGGCGAAGGGTTCTTCTGCTAGGCCTCTCGTATCATTAATTTTTCAGATAGACCCAATAAAATTGCTTTTGCAGAGGGGGGTGCATTAATGGCATCGAAGTGTGATAAGGCAGTGGTATAATGTTTTTCCATTTCCACTTCGGTAAGTTGTTTGATGTTTAAATTTTCATAGATGGAAGTGATGGCTGCCACTTTGGCTTTAGCATCGAAATCAGTTGTGTTCATCCACCTTTGAAGCTCAGCAGCATTTTCATCTTTAGCAAGTTCTATTGCTTCAAGCAAAAGGAAGGTTTTTTTATTCGCAACAATATCTCCACCTTTAAATTTACCAAACTTTTTATCATCACCAAAAACATCTAACAAATCATCTTTGAGTTGAAAGGCGATGCCTAAATGTTTACCAAATTCATATAGATGCTGTGCGTCCTCTTTAGTGGCACCAGCTATTATAGCACCAATTTTCAGACTGGCGGCAAGTAAAACTGCTGTTTTGAAAGTAATCATGTCAAGATATTCAACAATAGAAACATCATCCCGACTTTCGAAATCCATATCTAGTTGTTGTCCTTCGCAAACTTCGATAGCAGTTTTATGAAAAAGCTCCATCACCTGTCGCAAAACCGTGTCGCTAGTCATCAGCATCAACTGACAAGCCTTAACAAACATCGTATCACCACTCAGAATTGCGATGTTTGTATTCCATTTGGTGTGCACCGTTTCATTCGAGCGGCGCAACGGAGCATTGTCCATGATGTCGTCGTGCATCAATGTGAAATTATGAAAAACCTCTATTCCTAATGCCGGTTGAAGTGCCAATTTATAATCTCCACCAAAAAGTTCACATCCGCAAAGCAATGCCACCGGACGCATGCGCTTGGCTTCGAGTCCAAGAAGATACACAATGGGGTCATACAGATCTTTAGGCGATGCATTCAGCGAAAGCGCACTCAATTCTGCTTCAATAATATTTTTAAATTCCGAAATAGATTGCATATCAAAATCAGGATTCCATTAATTGATTTGATTCAATCAGTATTTTAATGCCTTGTTCAATGGGTGTAAGTGGTCGGTTCAAAAGCTGCTTCATTTTTGAATTATCGGGACAACGACGAGTCATGTCACCTTCTTTCAAAGCCGGGAGATGAATAATTTTCGATTTAGAACCGGAAACTTCAATGATTTTATGGGCGAGATTTAGCACGGAAATTTCAATATCGGTTCCAATATTCACCACATCATTAATCATTTGATTTCCATAAAAAGTACTTAAACAAGCATCCACATTATCGTCAATGTAACAAAATGTTCTTGTCTGGCTACCATCGCCATAAATAGTGATGTCACGATTATTTAAAGCTGCGTGAATAAACTTTGACATCACAAAATCTTTACTCTGCTTTGGTCCGTAGGTATTAAAGAATCTGAAAATTGTATAGTCTAAATTAAATTCCTGTTTGTAAGCTCTCAGGAATGCTTCTCCAACGTTTTTAACAATTGCATAAGGCAGTCGTGAATTTAACGGTGTGGTATGTTCGTTTTGCGGAAATTCAACAGGTTCGCCATACACCTCAGAAGAAGAAGAAAAATAAATTCTTTTTACACCGGTATTTTTAGACAAATTTAAAACATTTTTAATTCCTGTAATATCGTTTAACACCATTACCGGATATTCAAGAGTACGCTTCACTCCTACCAGTGCTGCCAAATGAAAAACGTAACTAAACCGATAGGCATTAAAGATACTCGAGATATCTCTAAAATCATTAACATCGGCTTTGATAAACTTTACATTCTCGTGTGAGGTATCCGGTATTTTTTCCATTGAACCGGTATGCAGATTATCTACAATAACTACAAAATTATCAGGATTCTCTGCGAGTTTAGCGGCTATGGCACTTCCAATAAATCCGGCTCCTCCGGTAACTAAAATTCGGGTTTTCATTGTTAATCTTGTAAGTTGAGTAAGTATTCACCGTAGCCACTTTTCAATAAGGGTTCGGCAATTTTATTAAGTGCTTCCCGACTAATGAAGCCTTTTCTAAAAGCTATTTCTTCAATACAACCAATTTTTAATGCCTGGCGTTCCTCTATAACCTGCACAAATTGAGAGGCCTGTAACAAAGAATTGAAGGTGCC
>JBBQVM010000358.1:0-3135 GCA_038211525.1 Bacteroidia bacterium | reverse complement strand
TTCCGGGTTGCCATCTTTGCGAAGCTCTTTCGCCGACTTTTTTGCCATTTCAGCCATCCGGAATCTGTGACGGGTTGTACTCTCCAAATCGCCGGGAACATCAACCGTTTCCTTACCTTTCCTACCATTGACAGTTAAGGTAAGGTCACCAATTTTTCCCCATTCTATTTTCAAAGCCTTCTTCGCATTCATCACCTCCCATGTTGAATTCCCAACTATCACTACCAGGTCGGTAAAGCTTGCAACATCAAAAGAATTTCGCTCATAATCATCTTTCAATGTTTTTACAACGAATACATCCTTTATGCCCGGCATCGATTTCGCTGCACTGTCATCTACCGTTTTTACTTTTAAACCAAATGCAGGAGCATGCGCAATCATCGCTATCAACATTCCCGGTTGTTTGTAATCTATCGTGAACAAAGGTTTTCCTGTTACGATGTTCAACCCTTCCACGTTTTTCTTAGAATTACCAATTACCTTAAAGTCACTTATCTTTTTCACAGGAACATCTTTCGGCACAGGAAGCTTTGCTGCTGCCGAAGCAACATCACCATAGCCGGTTTTCTTGCCACTCTTTTTATGATGTAAAGTGCCGGCTTCAGTGGTAATCTCATCAGCGGGAACATTCCACGTTTGAGCAGCCGCATTAATCAACATCTGGCGGGCAGTGGCTCCTGCAGTTCGCAAAGGTTTCCATCCCCTGCTCATGGCTGTACTTCCGCCCGTGAACTGTCGCTCAAATTTTTCAGGAAAAAAATCAGCCTGCTCTACAATAACGTTCTTCCAATCGATATCCAATTCTTCCGCAAGCATCATGGGGAGAGAGGTCTTTACATTTTGCCCGAATTCAGGATTAGGAGCCATCAATGTGACTACACCATTCTCACCAATCTTAATATAATTGTTCAATCCAAACCATTCTTTGGGAAGCGTTGCTAATTCTTCGGGTGTTGGCTTGCATCCGGCCAACCAACTAAAGCTTAGCATGATTCCGCCACCCGCCAATGCGGAAGCTTTCAAAAACGAACGCCTGCTGTAAGGTTTTTTTATAACTGACATGATGATAATTTTTTAAAGCAATCGGAAAAGAAATATTTTAAAATCCTGCAACACAACTTCGCAGGGAAACCTGCTATTCGCATTTATTATCCCGCTGCGGTCTTAATCGCATCCTTGATACGAACATAAGTTGCGCAACGGCAAATGTTCCCATTCATGGCCGCAGCAATATCAGCATCACCAGGGTGAGGGTTCGATTTTAATAAAGCTGAAGCACTCATGATTTGTCCAGCCTGGCAATAGCCGCATTGTGCTACATCATGCTCCAGCCAGGCCTTCTGCACAGGATGGTCACCGTTTTCAGACAATCCCTCAATCGTGGTGATTGCCTTTTCTCCTACGGAAGATACGGGTAACTGGCATGAACGAACGGCTGTATCGCCAAGATGAATTGTGCAGGCGCCACATTGCGCAATACCACAGCCATACTTGGCACCTACAAGATTGAGATGGTCACGTAGCACCCATAACATTGGAGTAGCCGGATCAACGTCCACCTTCTGTTTTTTCCCATTGATGTTCAAATTAAAGATTGCCATAAGTAAGATTTGTAAACGTGTTCTCTAAGTTAGGAAATTTGAGGCATACGCTGGTCATGGGTTGTCCATGAGCATTACCTTAAATGCTTCAATAAAATTTCGAAAATCGTTTTGTGTTTTTTCATCAGTGATTTGTCCCTGATCGTTTACCTTTCCTTTTACTCCCTGTATTAGCAAAGTTGTTTCGCCTGATAATTTTGCTACTATTGTCTTCATGATTAGCTGTAACTCTTCATGACCTCTGATTCCACTTGCAGATGCGGTGATGAGTCCAACCGGCTTATCTGAAAAAACAGTCGTTGACACGCACCATTCAATTGCGTTTTTAAGTCCGCTCGGAATGCTAAAAACGTATTCAGGCGTACAAATAATAATAGCATCGGCTGTTTCAATACTTTTTCTAAATTCAATAATTTCCTTCGGAGGATTATCTATCGAAAGTTCGGGATCAAAATGTGGAAGCATTTTCAATTCCTTAAAAACCGTCACATTGAAAACTTCAGTTGTGGAATTTGCAAAGCTCTCAACCAGTTTTTCGTTTGCGGAATTATTACTTGCACTCCCAATGATCGCAAAAATATTTTTCCTTTGGTTCAATGTACTTTCGCGTTTTTTTATTGTTCGTGTAACTTTCCTGCAGGAGAACATTCGCGTTTATTTTTTCACCTCATCAACGAATTTCAGTTGGCAGTTTATTTTTTTCGCCCAACAAATCTAACAACAGAACCTTTTCCATTATGAAATAGTCCTTCGTTTAAATCAATTTCCTGCTCAGTTAATTCTATAATTTCAAAATCTTTAAAGTCAGATTTTATTTCGTCAATAGAGAATAATTGCGCAACGTCTTTCGGTCCACCAACCTTTTCATTCTTCGCTAAATAATCAAGATGATTTTTACTGAACGCTTCGAAAATTACTGTTCCGCCTTTGCGTAAATATTTATCAAGCGTCTTATGAATATGAGATTTAATGTCTGCCGGGAAGTGTGCGAAAATTAAAGCGATTGCGTCAAACTGCCCGTCTTTGAATTTCAGCGTTTCTAATTCTCCAACACGATAGTCAATAGAGACATCATTTTTTGCTGCAAGCTGCTGAGCTTTTTTTTGCCCTTCAATGCTAATATCAAATGCAGAAACTTCCCAGCCTAATTTAGCGGCGAAGACAGCGTTACGTCCCTCGCCTTCTGCGGGAAAAAGTATTTTACCAATCGCTAACTTCTCCAGTTGTTCTTTCAGATACTTGTTAGGTTCTTCGCCATAAGCGAATGTTTCTTTGGCATATCTCTCATTCCATTTATCTGTCCAGGTTTCTGTCATTTTGATTTGTTTGCACATAAAGATTTTTCTATCAAATTCATTTCGTTAAAAGAATCGCCATCGTTTTAAAGTGTCAATTCTTACTATCACTTTAATCTATTTATTTTCCTGGAACCATTTTACACGTTCGGGCATGTCTCTTTCAAAACCACCGGGAACATCAAAATTAAGAAAGCCTGTTTTTTTGTTTGTTCGATTGGCAAAACTGTGATTGGTCT
>JBBQVM010000357.1:0-3135 GCA_038211525.1 Bacteroidia bacterium | reverse complement strand
ACTTGCCGAGAACAATGCGTTTTGCAGCCACTTCCAGGTCAGCATCTTCATAAACAATGCAAGGACTTTTTCCGCCAAGCTCAAGAGTCACCGGAACAAGATCTTTGGCAGCCATTTTATAAACTTCCTTACCAACACCTGTGCTGCCTGTGTAAAAAATATGAGCAAAACGAAAATCCTGAATCATCTTCGGTACTACATCAGCGCCGTCACCTGTCACGATCCTGATGTAGTTACCAGGAAACGTTTCTTCAATTATTTTTTGGATAACTTTTTCCGTAGCGGGTGCGAGTTCGGATGGCTTTAGAACTACGCAGTTGCCTCCGGCAATCGCTCCGACCAAAGGAGTTAACAGGAGCTGCAGCGGATAATTCCATGGAGAAATAATTAAAACAACTCCAAGCGGATCATGATAAATTTTACCAATTGATGGGAACGTAAGCAAGCCCGTCGAAACTCTTTCCGGCTTCATCCATTTCCGCAAATTTTTTAACGCGAGTTTAATCTCGGACATCAGCAAACCTATTTCTGTTGCCCAACTTTCTTCTTTGCTTTTGCCAAGGTCCATTTTCAATGCTGTGTTTATTTCGTCCTCATATTTCCCGATTGCTTTCTTAAGATTTTCTAATTGTTGTCTGCGAAATTCATAAGAGAGCGTGGCATTGCTGTCGAAAAGTTCCTGGAGACTTTGAAGGGAAGAATCTAAACCGGTCATATCAATTAAATTTGTTCTTTTAAGATAACAGTATTCAGTGGAAAAAGATTTTGAATAATTAAATAGATCGATTACTTGGAAGACGAACACTACATGAAGCAGGCTCTGCAAGAAGCCCATAAAGCGCTGGAAGCGGGTGAAGTTCCCATTGGAGCCGTGATAGTGATGAACAACAAAATAATTGCAAGGGGCTATAACCAGGTGGAAACCTTGCATGACTCAACAGCACATGCAGAGATCATCGCGCTGACTTCCGCTTTTAATTATCTCGGATCAAAATACATTCCAGAAGCAACACTGTATGTCACCATAGAACCATGCTTAATGTGCTGCGGAGCTTTATTCTGGAGTAAGGTCGCAAGGGTTGTCTATGGCGCAGACGATCCGAAGCACGGGGGAATTTCAGCATTCAATAATTCGTCGGGCGTATCAAATAAAACTCCTTTGCATCCAAAAACAGACCTGAAAGGAAATGTGCTTGGCAAAGAATGTCTTTCCCTGCTGAAAGAATTTTTTAAGGCCAAAAGGTAGATCAACCACAGAACATAACTTTTTATGTTTGGCTTAATGGCGTAATGTTTGTGAAACATGTTCTTGCAACGGAGAGGTTTCGCAAAAAGGAATAATTGATTTTGACTTAGACTTCTCTGCTATATACTAAGTAAATTTGTTGAATTACAATTTCCTTCACTTTAAAAATTAATATTATGGCATTCACATTACCGGACCTACCCTACAGTTTTGACGCCCTTGAGCCAAACATAGACGAGCAAACTATGCATATCCATCATGATAAGCATCATCAGGCCTATGTTGATAATCTCAATAAGGCGATTGCGGGTACGGAAAACGAAAATAAATCAATACTAGAGTTATTAAAAAATGCCGGTAACATTAGCGCGGCAGTACGAAATAATGGAGGTGGGCATTGGAATCACAGTTTCTTCTGGGAAATTTTATCGCCAAAAGGCGGAGGAAATCCAAAGGGAAATCTCGCTTCAGCCATTACCGAAACATTTGGATCGTTTGAAGAAATGAAAGAAAAATTTAATGCTGCCGGAGCGGGCCGCTTTGGAAGTGGATGGGTATGGCTTGGTAAAAAAGATGGCAAACTGTGCATCTGCTCTACTCCAAACCAGGACAATCCATTGATGGATGTTGCGGAATGTAAATGCACTCCGGTTCTTGGATGCGACGTATGGGAACATGCCTATTACTTAAAATATCAAAACAAGCGGGCTGATTATCTCAAAGCTTTCTGGAACCTTGTAAACTGGGAAAAAGCCAGCGAGCATTTCGAAAAGGCTTAAGAAGCTCGACATCAATTGAATCATATTTAAAGAATGAGCTGTAATTATTGCAATTACGGCTTTTTCGTTTTATGGAACGGGGTCATGCCCATGGCCTCCCCATGGGTTGCAGCGAACTATTCTCTTCAGCGTAAGCCAGCTCCCTTTCAAAGGTCCGTACTTTCTTAACGCTTCGATGCCGTACTGGGAACAAGTAGGAGTGTAACGGCATGAAGGCCCCAACCATGGAGAAAGAACCAACTGGTACACTTTAATGATCGCAATAAATGGATAGGAAAATACTTCTTTAGCGGTTTTCATCTATTGTAAAGTTAATCCAAAAGGCAAACAGCGGGTGAGGAACATGTCATTCCCAGCGGGAAAACGAATAGACATTTTCTCTACCTTTATTTCATGAACCTTCCAAGATTCAGTGAGCGTAAAAGAGAATTCCAACTCGAAAGGATAATCCTGTTCAGCGATGCAGTGTTCGCGATTGCTATCACCTTGCTGGTGATTGAACTTAAAGTGCCGGAAGTTGAGCACCCTGCCAAAGAGATCACAATCTTGCAGAATCTCGCAAGGATGGTTCCCAAATTTATTGGCTTTCTCGTAAGCTTTTTTTTAGTTGGTCTCTACTGGACAGTTCATCACAAATTGTTTGGTTTTGTGATAGACTATACGCAACGATTGCTGTGGCTAAACCTGCTTTTTTTGCTTGGTATTGTTCTGATGCCCTTCTCGACATCCTTTTACAGCGAGTATATTTTTGAATATCTTAAAGCCCCCGTCATATTCTATGCAGGCAATATCTGTTTTATCGGAATCATGAATTTTGTTCTTTGGAGATACATTCAAAATCCGCGGTTAAAACTTTCAGATAATCTGCCGAAATCTTTGGGTAACTATTATTCATTCAGGGCTCTGAGTGTTCCGGCCATTTTTTTGGTGATGGTGATAGCCTATCTTTTTTTCCCACGATATGCCATTTTCATCCCTCCCTTCATTCCATTGTTTATGTGGGCCATAGGCAAATATTACAAAAGGAAATTAGCGAGGATGTAAAAAGATAGTGATTGATTTGTTAAGGAATTAATCTCAACCATTTTTTCCCATCATGCGTTATTAAGA
>JBBQVM010000356.1:0-3138 GCA_038211525.1 Bacteroidia bacterium | reverse complement strand
GTGTTCTCGAAGGAAATTGTCGATAAAAGAACCTTTAGAATTGATTAGCGCGAATTCAATATCAAATTTTTCACGGTTGATCATTTCCACAAACCACTCGTGCTCCTGAGCCTTGGTAATAGCATAAAGAATTATCAGAATTTTTTTCTTCATCTTTTATTCGCCAAAGGCTCTTTTAGTTCTGAAAAAATAGCTTTCAGTAAATTATTGTAGTCAATGGATTCAAGAAATCTGTTTACTTCGTTAACATCAAATTCTAGCTTTCCTTCAAAACATTTGTCAATCAACTCCACATAGGAATCATAATCAGTAGCTGTATATATTCCCTTAGCTACCAGAGCAGGAACTTCGCAATCAATGTTAGAAATAATGTGTTTAAAACAGGCGAGGTAACTAATTACTTTTAGTGGTGATCTTAAATTATTTTTGATGTTGTTGGAACTGTCGTAAGCGATAATCCCAATCTGACAAACCTTAATATGTTTTCTAAAATCTTCAGGTTTCATCGGCCCTAGCCAATGCACATTTTCAATAGCCAACAGATCCATAAACCTCGCTTTCGATTCCGGTTTAACCGTTTTATCAGGACCAATTAGCACCAGATTAACAGGAAATTTAAGAGCTAATTTACCGAGTAAAGTGAAGAAAATATCATCTGATATGGTACCAAGCAGTAAAATCGAATTCCGTGAAATACTTACATCAATATCTGACTGATTATCCTCTACCAAATAAAATTCTTTATCTACACCCTGCCCTATCTGGATCACATTTTTGTTAAATTCGTTGTAATGGTTTCTAAACTTAGGACTTGTTATAATTAAAAGATCAGCAAATTTAGAAAAGCTCACATCGAGGTGATGCCCGGCGATGGGATCAATCACATGATAAATATGTTTACAATTGGATTGTTTATCGAACATATATCTTCCACGAAAAGGATCAAAATGCCACAGTAACAGTCCGTGCATATCCCCTGATTCACCAATTTTTTTTCTTAAAAGGTGCTGGTTTAACTTATCATTTACAAAAATTGAAAACTTTCCAAAAAAAGAGGGCAAAAAATTAATGTACCTGGAAAGAGTTAGGTGTTCGTATATTTTTTTTGATTCAGACTCCCATCTCCAAATTTTAGAAAATTTCCATGATGATGGTGGATTAAGAAAAATAACTTCGTACCTTTTCGAAAGTTGGTATGCATAGTGCAACTGCGTGTGCCAAACCTCACTCCAGGGTTCATCGGAGGTAACAATCACATATTGGAGATTCTTCAAACCTTCGTTCATACTAAAATTGTATTCCGACCTGTTATATATTTTCCTTTAAATTCTATTTTTAATTTGCTTTTCATCAATTATTTTCAGCAACTCCTATTTATGACTGATGTACTTCGCCCAATTAATGAATTACAGTCAATTTTAGCTTTTATCGAATTTTAGTCAGGTAGTTGTTACTTTAACTCTTCAATTTTATTTTACAAAGAATTCAGCGCTGCAAAAATAATTTTAATTATCGGTATTGGCTAAAAATACGTAATTTGGTCGAATGAATCGATTCGGTTTCGAAGTTCGAAATTGATTATCAAGTGTGTGATTATCAAAGCATTTCTGAAATGGGACCCGCTTCTATTACCATATCCGACAAAAAAGATGCTACTTTCAATCAATAAATACTCGACATCGTTCTGAAAACTGTGATTTTGAACTTCAATAAAATTAGCTGATATGTGCGGAATAGCCGGATTTTATTCAGTGGAGGGCCTGTTTAACCGTGAACAGTTAAAGTTGATGACCGACAGCATTCGCCATCGCGGGCCCGATGCTGAAGGCGATTATTTTGATGGAAAATGTGGTTTGGGGCATCGCCGATTAAGTATTATTGATCTTTCCGACAGGGCAGCTCAGCCAATGTTCTCTTCCGATAATCGCTATGTGATTGTTTATAATGGTGAAGTATATAACTTTACAGAGATCGGTGCCAAATTAGGGTTTGCAGGAGGAAGCGGTCGCAAAACCGTTTTACGTTCCTCCAGCGATACAGAAGTTATTCTGGAAGCTTTTGTGCAATATGGAACAAATTTCGTGCATGAGTTAAACGGGATGTTTGCCTTTGCAATCTTTGATACTTTAAACGAAGAACTTTACATTTATCGTGACAGAATGGGAATTAAGCCCTTGTATTTTTACTGGGATGAGAAAAATTTCGCTTTTGCCTCTGAAATCAAAGCATTAAAAAAATTGGATGGTCTGGATTTAACCATCAACCATACTGCAATTAGAAAATTTTTACATTTAGGATACATTCCTGCCCCCCACTCTATTTATAAGAAAATATTTAAGTTAGAGAGTGGAAGTTGGATGAAAATCAATAAAAATGGCGTAGAAATTAAAAAATACTGGAATATTACTTCCAAAATTTCAAATAATGTAATAACTCATAAAGATCAGGCATTGGTAAAGCTGAGTGATTTACTGATAAGTTCTGTGCAATACCAGTTAAAAAGCGATGTTCCTTTTGGCGTATTTTTAAGTGGAGGAATTGACTCCAGTCTTATCACGGCTCAGGCAGTGATGTTGAGCAGTGTAAAAGTGAATACCTTTTCTATAGGATTTGAAGAGAACAGTCATAACGAGTCGGAATATGCGAAGGCTGTTGCCAAATTCCTGGGTACATCCCATCATGAGTTCATAGTTTCCTACAAGGATGCATTGAACCTCATAGATTCTATTACAGACACCTATGATGAACCCTTCTCCGATTCATCCTGCATACCTACTATGCTGGTTTCCAAACTGGCAAAAGAGTACGTTACTGTTACCCTTTCGGGAGAAGGTGGTGACGAATTATTTTTTGGTTATGGCTCCTATAAATGGGCTAATTTATTGAGTAACCCAATTATTAAGGCCCTTAGGGCTCCTGCTGCTTCTGTTTTCAGTAAAATGTCGTCGCGGTATCAGAGAGTGAGTAAATTATTGGAATTTGATAATGATACCAATCTCACCAGTCATATTTTTTCTCAGGAACAATATCTTTTTTCAGAAAGGGAAATCAATAATTTATTGTCGGACGAGTACCTTGCCAACAGCGCCATAGAACCCGGAAAATCGATCAGTTCATTATTAAGAGTGATTGAAGAAC
>JBBQVM010000355.1:0-3145 GCA_038211525.1 Bacteroidia bacterium | reverse complement strand
AATGTCCATGTAAACAAGAACATCTTTGTCGTCGGCCATGATGGTTGCCATCTTTAGAGGCATTAATACTTTATGTGGATCGTTGTAGCTTTCGGTAATGTGGATAAATACACCATCGCGGACAGAATTTGCTAGACTTTTTGTTGCACGTTCATTAACAGCATCTGCTGATGTTTTTTTTTCTTTGGGTTGACAAGAAAAAATAAGTAATCCAAGTAAAATAAGTAATCCGGTTTTTTTCATAAGTGAAATTTATTTAGGTTATTTTTTTAAAACTTGAAATAAAATTAAGAATAATATGTGATATTGACAAATGTTCCTTATATTTGTTATGAACAAATGCTCATATTATGCCAAGGCCAAAAAGAATTAGGAGGATGAATAATCCACCACATTTTAAAGGGTATAAGACAGTCGGACTGACTGAAAATGCTCTTCCGGTTATATTGAATTTTGAAGAGTACGAAGCACTCAGGTTGAGCGATTTTGAATTATATGGTCAGGTAAAAGCTTCATTGATCATGGAAATATCAAGACCGACCTATGCGAGAATATATGAAAGTGCAAGACGGAAAGTGGCTGAAGCTTTTGTGTTGGGTAAACCAATCGTTTTTGAGGGTGGAAAAGTTTATTTTGATAGTAACTGGTATTCGTGTAAACAATGTGGATGTTGGTTTAATCATCAGGAAAAGGAAATTGCAGCTACGAACTGTTCGTTATGTGGTTCCACTGATATTGAACAAGGCGCAAATGATCCGGTCAACACAATCGATATGAAAACATGTGTCTGTCCGATTTGCGGACTTGAACATCCACACACACCTGGTATTCCGTGCAGAATGACAGTTTGCCCTGATTGTAACTGGAACTTGAAGCGAAAGGATGCGCCGTATCAATACCGAATGAAAAACAAAAATTTATAAATATGAAAATAGCGATTACTTCCACGGGCAATAGTCCCGATTCAAAAATTGACAGTCGGTTCGGACGCTGTTCTTATGTGGTGATTTACAACTCAGAAACTGAAGAAGTCGAATATTGGCCGAATCCAAGTAAAGAGAATATTGAAGGTGCCGGACCAGGTTTGGCTCAGTTTGTTGCATCAAAGGGGGTGCAGAAAATCATTTCTGGTGAATTTGGAGGCAAGGTGAAATCAATATTTGATAGTCTTAAAATACAATTGGTAGTATTCAATGATTCTCAAAAATCAATCGGTGAAATCATTACAATGTTAAACTATTGAATTCTAAAATTATGTCAGGATTAAACAGACAGGGGCTCAATGAAGAAGGTCCAATGACCGGAAGAGGTATGGGAGAATGCAAACCGGCCGAAAAAAGTAAAATGAATAACGAAATATATGAAATCTGGGTTGGGTTGGCGGTTGTGCTAATCATCGGTGTAACCAAAATTGCCGGGATTTGGATGAACGAAAGACGCTTGAAAAGCGAAAATTAATAGTATTAAATATTTTTTAAAAGGAGGTTATAATGCCAGGATTTAATCAAATTGGTCCTATGGGGCAAGGCCCCAAAACAGGACGACAAATGGGACGATGCACCAATTTCGGAGCAAAACTTAAGCTACAACCCTCCGACATTAACACTACCACTGAAAATTCAGACGAAAACCTTACAGATACCAATTTTGGGCTTGGGATGGGAATCGGTCGAGGAAAAGGTGGAAGAGGTGGAAGAGGCCAGGGAATGGGACGTCAAAATCGCTTTAGAGGCGGAAACTAATTAGTAAATAAATAATAAATGGAGGGGCCAGATGACCCCTCTTTTCTCGCTATAAAACAATAAATATACTAACATGAATAAATGTATCGCGATTCCAATGGAATCAGGAGTATTGTGTGCTCATTTTGGCCATTGTCAGCAGTTTGCTATTGTTGATGTTGTGAACGGTGAAATAACCAACATCAAAGAATTAACTCCTCCGGAACATGTTCCCGGATTGTATCCAAGATGGGTTGCCCAGTTTGGCGTAACCGATGTAATTGGTGGTGGAATGGGGCAAAAAGCAATTGAATTGTTTAATCAGCAAAAAATCAACGTTTTTGTTGGTGCTCCGGCAAAATCAGCCAAAGAACTGGTTAGCGATTTTATTGCCGATAAACTCACTTTGACGGCCAACTACTGCAATCACGATGAAAAACATGAATGTAAACATTAATGGGAAAAATAAAAGTTGGTATTATTATTTGTGACCGATACCGCACCTGTGCAGGAGGATAATGTTTCAGGGCTCTAAAGAATAATGAAGGAGCTTTCTCCGATTATAAAAACATGGAAGTTGAATTAGCCGCATTTACCTCGTGTGGAGGATGTCCGGGTGGCAACATCGAATATGCTCCTGAAGAGATGAAAAAAAATGGCGTGACACATATTCATTTTGCTACCGGTTTTTTAGTTGGTTATCCACCATGCCCGTATATGGAATATTTTGAAAAATTTATTCCTGAAAAGTATGGAATGAAAGTTGTTTTTGGAACACATCCGATTCCACAGAAATATTTTCAAACACATAACAATCTGAATACCTGGAATTCAGCATTTTTACAGGAAGCCATTCTTCCAACGATTTCTGAAGAGCAAACCCGTCTAGCTTATGATTAAACCTTCATCAATTAAAATTGCTATTGCCAGCGGAAAAGGAGGAACTGGTAAAACGTTGGTTTCCACCAATCTTTTTTACACCCTTCAGCAACAAGATTACTGCGTAACGTTGGTCGATTGCGACGCCGAAGAACCCAATGCGCTGGTATTTTTAAGTGGAAACCTTGAAAAAACGTATGAGGTTACCCAGAAAGTCCCTGTAATTGACGAGAGTAAATGTACTTTTTGCAGTAAATGTTACGATTATTGCAGCTACAATGCTATTTTCATTTTGCCTGAAAAGAAAGTTATTCGGGTAATTGAAGATTTGTGCCACGGTTGCGGTGCTTGTACGGTTGCCTGCGAGTATGGGGCGATCACTGAAAAAAATGTTTCACTAGGTAAGGTAAGCCGTTATTCAATTACCGGCAAAACTGCTGTAATAGAGGCTCGAATGCGGATTGGTGTCTATTCTCCGGTTTCAATTGTTAAATCGGCGATAAAAGAAGCGGGCAACAATCATATTGTGATCATGGATTCACCTC
>JBBQVM010000354.1:0-3190 GCA_038211525.1 Bacteroidia bacterium | reverse complement strand
AAATGGATTTTCATTGCATTGGTAACCATTACTTTTGCTGTCAAATTCAACGATGCCTTTTCTCAGGAAAAAGTGAAAGCGGGTTACCCTGCCAACGCCGCATCAAGGATAGCCCAGGAGCAGCCACCAATTTCACTTATTTCAAAACCAAATGAAAAGGTTTCTGACGAATTGATGCTTCAAAATGCCCTACCGGCACAATACAAATCACATCCCGAGTATGGAAAAATAAAATTGAAAGGGTCACCTGCCTCAATTGAATTGATTCAAAAACGTACTGCTAATTCAAGAACATTTCAAAATCCTGATGGCTCCTATTCAACTGTTCAATCCTCCGGTATTCTTCATTACAAAGATGCAAGTGGAAACTGGTTGAGTGTTTCCGAAAAACCGACTACTAATGAAAGAATGTCGGGTGAATTTGGTATTATCAACTCTGATAAACCCATTACTGTAAATATAAACACCGGCGAAAGTAAAATGGTGCTGGACGAAAATAAATCCATCGAGATATTAAATGAAACACAACTTGAAATTGCAGATGCAAATGGAAATTTTATCTCATCAATTGTGAAAAATAAATCTGTAAAAGGCGCAGCTTCAGAATCTAAGGTCCTTTTTACCAATTATTGGAACCAGGTTGACAGGCTTCACACTATTTCAAATGATAGAATTAAAACTGATTATATTATTAAAAGTCTGCCGGCAGGAATTCCTTCGGATGGATTTTTGGTGTTTAAAGAAAAAGTAAAAGTGCCTTTCGGCTGGCAAATAAAAAAAGCAGGAGTAGCACAGGATAAAAATAAACAATGGTTTGGTGTGCTTGAAGTTTATAATGAAATAGGAACTAAGATCGGAACATTTGAAAATTTGAACTATTATGATTCAGGAAGTGATTCGGATTTACAGGGTGGTTATCGGTTAGAAAAAATTGAAGGTGGCTATTTGATCTCTTCTGTAGTGCCCGCTTCTTGGCTGACTAGTCCATCCAGAGTTTTTCCGATTACTATAGATCCAACCTTAACTAATACCTATTCTTCAGGCAATATAGGTTCATCCTACAATACCTATTGTTCCGCTAACATGAATGTCAGCATCCCTCCCTTTTCTACAGTAACCAATACTTATATTGAATCTTCCTATGAGGCAATAGGTTCCACAAAAAGAAAAAATGGTAGAATTAATTATACAGGGCCCAATGCAACAATAGGCGATTATTATTGTAATCAAAATTCAAACGGATCTTGCGATCAATCTACCAACAGTACCACTATCGCAAACGGATATTATTCCAATGGGGTAGTTCCCTTTTCAATTGGTGTAGAACGAACCAATAATAGTGGAAGCGCATGTAACTCTACTTATCTTTATGTATCAAATACCTCTTGGTTAATAACACTCACCTATATAACTTGTGGTGTTCCAACATCTGGAGGTACTGTTTCTGGTCCGACATCTACCGGCTGCGGTCAATCAACAACCTATACTTGTGCGGCAGGATCAGGAAGTTATCAATGGCAATATTCAACTAATGGCGGATCAACTTATACAACTCTAACAGGAGCCAATTCCGCATCTGTTGTTACTACATTTAATTCATCCGGAGCATACACTTTGAGAGTGATAAGAAGTTCTACCAACTGTGAAGATAGTTATAGTAATGCAATCAATGTAACTGTAACATCACCTACTCAAGGTGTTTCAACTACTGTTCCATTCGTTATTACTACTCTACCATATAGCGGCACTCATTCTACGGCATGCTATTCCTCTTCGTTTTCAGGAACCGGAAATCAAGCCACTCCTGCAAAATTCTTTAAGTTCACAACGAGTGCGTGCGCTGCTAACATAACCGTTACAACATGTGATGCAGCATCTAACTTCGATACTTATATTTTTTTACTAAATGCAGCAGGAACCGTTATTGCATCCAATGATGACGGAACTGGATGTGGTTATACTGTAAATGGCAACCAGTATTTTTCTAAAATAAATAATTTCGTCGTAACTCCCAATACCGTTTACTATGTTGTCGTACAGGCATACCGTTATGCTTCACCCAACTATGGCAGCTTCGGACTTAATATAACCGAAGGTGCAGGAAGTACAGTTACTCCTTCCGTATCAATTACAGGAGGTTCAGCAATATGTCCAAATGGTACAATCAATTTGCAAGCAGTACCGGTGAATGGAGGTACTACTCCAACCTATTCATGGTTATTAAACGGACAGAGTACCGGAATAACTACCGCTACTTTCAGCTCGTCATCACTAACAAATGGTGCTCAGGTGAAAGTAACTATGACTTCCTCCAATGCATGTGCTTCTCCGGCAACAGTAACGTCATCAGCATTTACCGCAGTGGTAGGCGCACCTCCAGTTATTTCAGCAAGTTCAAACTCTCCTTTGTGTCATGGAGATGATCTCCAACTAAATGTAAACACAAACGGTTCTATTACTTCATATGCATGGACCGGTCCGGCAGGATTTAGTTCATCCAATCAAAATCCAACAATTACAGCGGGCACTACTGCTAATGCAGGAAGCTATTCAGTGCTTGTAACCGGATTAAATGGTTGTACAGCAAGCCAATCAACAACTGTAGCCTATTCGTCTCTCATTACTGCTACCATTGGTAATGTGATTCAGCCGACATGTGTTGGATCTGCCAATGGAAGCATCCAGGGAACTGTAGTTGGAGGAACATTGCCCTATTCCTACGTATGGTCGAACGGTCAGAATGTTGCAACAGCAGTAAATCTCGGAGCAGGAACTTATATATTAACAGTTTATGATGCTAATGGTTGTAACGCAAGCACAGAACAACAACTTGTTGCACCACTACCTTCTTCAGTAGCAGCAGCAGGATTAGATAGAGAAGTGTGTAATTTATTTTCTATCCAATTGGCTGCAACAAATCCGGTTTCAGGGGCCGGTACATGGACAAAAATTTCAGGTTCTGGAATTTTAGCTGATGCCTCTTCACCAACAACAACTGTGAGTGGATTAGCGGCTAATACACCAAACATATTTAGATGGACTGTTTCAAATGGCTGTAACAGTACCAGTGACGATGTATCCTTAATGGTATTCACGGCTCCGCCTCCGAACCAACCAACAGTTACAGGACCAAAGTCAGGTTGTAAAGGTGACACCATAGAATATCAAACTAATTTGGTGGCTTCACAAT
>JBBQVM010000353.1:0-3217 GCA_038211525.1 Bacteroidia bacterium | reverse complement strand
TCTTATTCCAGGCAGCTATTCGGTATGATGTGAAGTGGGGTTTAAACCTGATTATTGAAGACATTGAACCAAAATACACTATCGGGTTATTAAAGCAAGAACGTGACCAAACTGTTGCCCGACTGAAAGCCGAAGGAGTTTACCTGAATAATAAAAATCTTCAATTTCCAATTGTGCCTTTGAGGGTAGCAGCCATTTCGGCGAAGGATTCTCGTGGATATGAAGATTTTGTAAATAAGTTGGTTACTAACTTATACGGTTACAAATTTAATGTCACCCTTTTCACCTCTCTATTACAAGGCGATCGTGCTTCTTCAGAAATGGTTGACCGACTGATTCAAATATATAACAGAAGAGACGAATTTGATGTGGTGGTTATTGTGAGAGGTGGAGGTGGTGCTATCGATTTGAACTGTTTCAATGATTACAGATTATCGCGTGCCGTTGCAAGATTTCCATTGCCGGTATTGACCGGAATTGGTCATACCACCAACATAAGTGTTGTTGATGAAGTAGCTTTCGCAGATAGAATTACCCCCACTGATGCGGCCGATTTTTTAGTAGAAAGAACGCTTCAATTTGAGGAGTTTGTTGATTCATTAGGCGTGAGAATTAGCGAGGCCTATCTGGATGCAACAATTGCTGAACAAAACAGGTTACAAACTGCTTGGGATAAGCTAAAAATTCATACCAATCAGAAAATAGAGGATGAATTTCATTTACTATCTGCAACAGCAACACAATTAAATACTATTACCCGGAACCTGGTTAAAGATTTCCAAACCGGTTTAACATTGAAGGCGGGTGAACTGGGTTACAGGGTTAAAAATTTAGTAGCCATTAAAAACGAACGATTACAATCGCTCACCAATAAAGTAATATCGGTACCGGGTAAATATTTAAAACAAGCGTCGGAACTCATTACCCAAACGGAATCTACCATTCGAATACTTGATCCGGTGAACGTACTTAAAAGAGGATTTTCAATTACTAAAATTAACGGAAAAGCAATTCATAATGCATCGGTTTTAAAAGAAGGCGATCGCATCAAAACAACATTTTATGAAGGAACCATTGAAAGCCAAGTCAACAGAAGTGAATGAAATTATTTCGTACCAGGATGCAGTTACCGAACTGGAAGAAATACTCACTGAAATAGAGACCGGTGAGACCGATATTGATGTATTGTCTGAGAAAGTAAAGCGTGCTATATATCTCATACAACTCTGCAAAGCAAAACTAAAAAATACCGACGATGAGGTACGGAAGTTAATATCGGGGTTAGGGGGTTCGGGGGAATGATTATTAAAAAAGTTTTTATTTCAATTATCTTACTACTTGCCATAACTTCCGGTCATTCACAAGCACCTTCGTGGTCATGGGCATTTAGAGTAGGGGGGCTAGGTGTCGAACATTGCGAGAGTATTACAAGAGATAATTCCGGTAACTTATTCACCACAGGATTTTTCTCGGATGCTGTTGATTTTGATCCCGGACCGAATGATTTTACCCTGCTCGGATATTATGATATTTTTATCTTGAAAACGGATAGTAATAAAAATTTTATTTGGGCTAAGAGAATAGGATTTAATGACTTAGATTCAGGAACAAGTATTATCTGTGATGATTCATCGAATGTTTATGTTACCGGGTATTTTAAAGGGAATGTTGACTTTGATCCAGGGCCGGGTATTTTTAATATGTATTCTTTAAATCGAGGAGTATTTGTTCTGAAACTTGACAGTAGTGGCGCTTTTCAATGGGCTAAATCTATTATTGGCCATTATTCTCCTTTTTTAGGATCTTCCAGAATTCGTCGCGATGTAAATTGCAATTTGTATATTGGTGGATATTTTCAAGACTCTGTTGATTTTGATCCGGGCGTGGATACTGTTCTCCTTGGTACCGGCCACTACGACAAAGTTTTTATCCTGAAACTAAATAATCAGGGAGATTTTGTTTGGGCGAAAATTCTCGGAGCTCCTGATGCAAATGTTAGTCTTGCCGAAATTCAGGATATGGATGTAAATATTGATGGGGAAGTAGTAGTAACCGGTTATTTTCAAAAAAATATTGATCTGGATCCCGGTCCCGATACGCTCTTATTGGATGCAAATATTGGTGATGATGCATTTATTTGTAAACTGGATACAGCAGGGAATTTCCAATGGGGATTTGCATATGGTAATAATATTAATAATGTTATGGGACGAACGATTGCTTTTGATTCAACAGGTAATATTATCACATCAGGATCCTTTGTCGGTAATCTCGATGCTGATCCGGGTGCCGGAATAAATTTAATC
Organism: Bacteroidia bacterium; assembly: GCA_038211525.1. Lineage (GTDB taxonomy): Bacteria > Bacteroidota > Bacteroidia > AKYH767-A > OLB10 > JADKJB01. The sequence continues at coordinate 911 of JBBQVM010000353.1, read as the reverse complement.
AACTCAGTAAGTTTAAATTATCAAGCAAGTTATCTGATAAAACTGGATGCTAATGGAGAATATATATGGTCTCAAGTACTTGAACATTGCTACCCTTATGGAATTGCAAGTGATGCGCTGAATAACTTGTACATAACAGGTAATTTCAGTGATTCAGCTGATTTCAATCCCGATCCAAATCTTAGTTATATTTTAGTTTCATCAGGTTCAAACGACGTATTTGTATCTAAATCAGACAGCAATGGTGTTTTTAACTGGGCTATAAAGGCAGGTAGCCCTAGTTGGGATTTAATAAATCGGGCTGAGGTAGGGAATTCTGATGATATTTATGTTGCCGGTACTTTTAATGGCTCAACTGCTAGCTTTGCCCCTTACACTATACAAAATGCAAGTTATCCCGGGCCTACTAATCCGGATGGATTTGTTGCACGTTTATTCAATCTGCAAACAGGATTAAATGAAGTGAAATCAAACCAGGAATTAAGTGTGTTTCCAAATCCAGCCTCCAATTCAATTCAACTGATTATTGATGGTCCTGGAGATATTATTATTTATGATGTTTTAGGAAATGTTTTATTTCAAAAACAATTTACTGAAAAAGTGCAAAAGCAAATTGAATTGGATATATCTTTTCTGACTTCAGGAATTTATTTTGTTAAAGCAGGAAATAAGGTAAGCAAGTTTGTAAAGCATTGAAACAATCAAATAAAGTCAGGAAATTAATTTTGGAGTTTGCGGGCTGGAGAGTGATAATTCCTAAAATGGACACATAACAACCCCATTAACCGAATTACAATGTGAGCATTTATTCGTAAAGTATTGATTAATAGTTTATTATTATAAAAGTAAAAGACAATTAAAGTAAGTAACATAATTAAATATTTGTACGTATATTTGTACATAATTATGTA
>JBBQVM010000352.1:0-3222 GCA_038211525.1 Bacteroidia bacterium | reverse complement strand
TAATCATGGTAAAGATTATTGGACCGGTACCGTTTATACCACTAACCGAAGAGTGTGGGAGCACGATAAAGAGTTTAAATCTTACCTTCTAAAAACGCGCTGCATGGGCATTGATATGGAAACGGCTACTATTTTTGTAACCGGTTTCGCCAATAAAATTCCTTGCGGCGCTTTGTTACTCGTTTCCGATCAGCCTATGATTCCAGACGGAGTAAAAACAGCCGAAAGCGATAAAAAAGTAACCGGTTCTTTTGTAGAAAATCATCTTAAAATTGGTATCGATTCATTAAATGAATTAATTAATAACGGATTGACAGTTAAGCATTTGAAATTTTAATTACATGGCAGCTCAAACTTTTGAAGCTATTTTAAAGGATCTAAAAAATAAGGTATATCACCCGGTTTATTTTTTTCACGGCGAGGAAGCCTATTTTATTGATCTTTTAGCAGAACAAATTGAAAATAAGGTCCTTTCGGAGATGGAAAAGGAGTTTAATCAAACGGTTTTGTACGGTAGAGATGTTGATGTTAGTACAATATTGAGTCATGCGAAACGGTATCCGATGATGTCGAATTATCAGGTGGTCATTGTGCGGGAGGCTCAAGATATTAAGGATTTGTTCAAAAAGAAGAAAGGGTCTGTGGAGGATGAAGAGGATGAAAAAGGTAACGATGAGACAGATCCATTGCTGAATTATTTATTAAAACCCCAAAAATCTACCTTGCTGGTTTTTTGTTACAAATACAAAAAACTAGATAAGCGCACTAAAACAGGCAAAGCCGTTGAGAAGTATGCTGTTGCATTCGAATCCAAAAAACTTTACGACAACCAGGTAGCGGGATGGGTTTCGGCTTATGTTAAAAATGCTGGGTTCAAAATAAGAGAGGATGCTGCTAATTTGTTAGCCGAATACCTTGGTACCGATTTATCGAAGGTAGCCAATGAACTCGATAAACTAATGATCAACATCCCGAAAGGTGCTGAAATTGATTCAACACTTATTGAAAAAAATATTGGGATCAGTAAAGATTTTAACGTTTTTGAATTGCAAACGGCCATATCAAAAAAAGAACTCTTGAAAGTTAATCGCATCATTAATTATTTTGGAGCTAACCCCAAAAGCAATCCTTTTGTACTTACCGTTTCAACATTAAATAGTTTTTTTAACAAAATCATTTCCTATCACGTTTTTAAAGGCAAACCGGGAGTAAATCTTGCAGGGGCACTTGGCGTGAATCCCTATTTTATGAAAGATTATGATATTGCCGCACGAAATTTTCCGCTGCCTGTTGCCATACAGGTGATTTCACTTTTACATGAATATGATCTTAGGTCAAAAGGTGTGAACAATTTAAACACTAGCGAAAACGATTTGCTTAAAGAACTTGTTTATAAAATAATGCACCCTCAAGTTGCATCACTGTCTTGATAATGGAGTTCCATCCAATTAGAATTTCCTGCGTTTCTTATCTGAATTCTATCCCGTTTGTTTATGGAATCAAGCACCATGCTATTTCATCAAAAATAGCATTGAGTTTAGATATACCTTCCGTATGTGCCGAAAAACTTTCAACAGGAAGAGCAGATATCGGATTGGTTCCAGTGGCAGCAATCAGCACTATAAATGGAGCAACACCAATTTCTAACTGGTGTATTGGTGCCGATGGCGATGTGAAATCGGTGACGCTTTTAAGCGAAGTGCCACTTGATAAAATAGAAACGATTTTACTCGATTATCATTCTGTTACTTCTATTAATTTAACTCGTGTACTAGCCGGTTTTTATTGGAAAATTAATCCGCTTTGGGTGAATGCTCAGTCAGGATTTGAACAAACTATTTCAGGAACTACTGCAGCAGTTGTTATTGGCGATAGGTCATTGCAAATGCGTGATAAGTTTAATTATGTTTATGACCTTGCAGGTGAATGGAAAAAATTTACCGGTAAACCCTTTGTGTTTGCTTGCTGGGTGAGTAATAAAATTTTGGGTAGTAATTTTTTAGAGGACTTTAATAACGCCCTCGCCTATGGGATAAATCATATTGATGAAGTAGTAGCTGAATTAAAAGTAGCACCAAATTACTTTGCAGGGACAGAAGAATATCTGAAGAACTATCTGCATTACGCTTTTACTGATGAAATGAAATCGGGAATGGAACTTTTTTTAAATTACAAAAATCAACTTTCCGGAACTGTTTTTAATGAGCAGTTGTAGCTGTTTCTTTTTTGGATGATTGTTCCAAAGAAAATGAATTCTTATTAATATTACCACGTTGTTGCAACAAACGCCCTTTCACAATTACCTCTTGTTCCAGAATTACCACGTCGCTAATGCGGGCCTTGGAAATTACGAGGTTGTTCATGGAATTTAATTCAGGTTTGGTAGTAAAAATTCCGGTGTACTGAGGTGTAGCAGAACCATTGAAAGAATAATTCGCATTCGAACTAAAATTTCTTTTATCGGTTTGAATACAACCTTTTTCTCCTTCTGAGTGAATTCCTTCAGGATGTTCTGTTGCGATGGTGCCGTATTCGTTTAAGCTGAATGTCCCCTCTCCAAAAATAACTGCAACTCCGGTATTCAAAATAGCATCCTTGCCAATCTCCATTATCTTTTCCTTAGCGATAGGTCCAAATTTATCACCGGTGATATTCAATCTGGAATTCACGCCTATTTTTATATCAGGGAGTGTTATATCCGCTGTTCCCTGGTTATAGGTGGACAGCTCTCCGGAAAAACTTATTTGTGATCCCAAACCCTTCAAACGAAAGTTGCCCGATTTTAAATAAACAAGTTTGCCGGCCAGTAAATGCAAATAACCTTTCCCGTTTTTCCCCGGAAGTAGGTCGGTAAACCAACCCTTATCCATAATAAAATCATTCTTTATTTCCATAACAGGGTGGTTATTGCCCGGACTAAGTACCAGACGACCACCCTTCATATATACACTACCGTTAATATGTAATGTATCGTTGGTGGTAGTATATAAATATCCTTCACTGCCGGTAGCCCTAAACTCCAGATCGCCCGCAATGTGCTGAAAACAATTTTCAAAATTTACAGCATCTTGTAGTTTGCTATCAATAATCAGGTTTCCCCAAAGAATGGAATTCTCAAAAGTATTTTTGCTGTAATTGTTGAGTGTAACGGTACTGTGAGGTTCCAGGATTTGTTTCTTGCCGGGAATGGCTCCGTTATTCATGTGGAGGTAATTGCCTCCG
>JBBQVM010000351.1:0-3247 GCA_038211525.1 Bacteroidia bacterium | reverse complement strand
AGCGCCGTTCCACGCAATCGGAACTGGATGCCCTTTTGGCAGCTCAAAATAATTTAGCGAAACAGGTTGGCGATTTGTTTAAGGCCGGCAAGCAAGCGGAGGCTAACGATCTCAAAAACAAGAGTACTGCGCTGAAAGAAGAGTCTAAAGAACTGACTGATAAATTAGCAGCTTTTGAAAAGGAGCTGAACGATATTCTTTTGAGGATTCCAAATTTACCCAATCCTACTGTACCAAAAGGAAAAACACCGGAGGACAATGAAGTTGTTTTTCAGTCGGTCGACAAGTTGCCGGAACTAGCTGCGGATGCCTTACCCCATTGGGAACTCACCACCAAATACGACCTCATCGATTTTGAACTGGGCGTTAAACTTACCGGTGCAGGATTCCCGGTTTACAAAGGGAAAGGTGCTAAGTTGCAACGGGCGCTCATCAACTTTTTCCTCGACAGAGCCACCGCCAAAGGATATCAGGAAATTCAACCTCCTATTTTGGTGAATGAGGATTCCGGCTTTGGTACCGGTCAGCTTCCCGATAAGGAGGGACAGATGTACCACGTTGGAATTGATAATCTGTATTTGATACCGACTGCAGAGGTACCGGTTACAAATATTTTGAGAGATGTTATTTTGAAGAGTGACGATATGCCCGTAAAAATGACCGCCTATACGCCGTGCTTTCGCAGAGAAGCTGGTAGTTATGGCAAAGATGTGCGTGGTTTAAATAGATTACATCAATTCGATAAGGTTGAAATTGTGCAAGTAGCACATCCCGATAAATCGTATGAGATATTGGAAGAAATGCGTTTGTACGTTGCGGGGTTGCTTCATGAATTAAACTTGCCTTTCAGAACTTTAAAATTATGTGGAGGAGATATGAGTTTTGCCTCTGCCCTCACCTACGATATGGAAGTGTTTTCTGCCGGTCAAAAGCGTTGGTTGGAAGTAAGTTCTGTCTCTAATTTCGAAACGTTTCAGGCAAATCGTTTGAAGTTGCGTTTCCGCGAAGGCGCAGGTAAACCGCAATTGGCACACACACTAAACGGCAGTGCATTAGCGTTGCCAAGAATAGTTGCCGCGCTTCTCGAGAACAATCAAACACCTGAAGGAATTATCGTTCCTGATGTACTGGTTCCTTACACGGGCTTTAAAATAATTAACTAAATGAGAATAATTAAGTCGGTTTTTATACTCCTTTTGCTGATGACTTCTACCCTTGCATCGTTTGCACAGGGGCAGAATAATATTGACCTTGCGAACCAGTATGCATCTACCGGTGATTACGACAAGGCTCTTGTTTATTATGAGAAATGGTACAACGCCGATCCCTACAGCGCCTATACTCCTTACCTGAATTGTTTGATTAATCTTAAAGATTACAAAGGAGCAGAAAAGTTGATTAAGAAACAGATCAAGCGAGCTCCCACCAATGCGATTTTATTAGTTGATTTAGGAAATTTGCATGAGATACAAGGAGAGATGAGTGAGGCAAAACAGCAGTACGATAAAGCAATTAATTCGCTCTTCCCCGACGTGCAACAGGTGCTTTCGTTAGGTGCCACTTTTGTGGAAAAGCGGAAACTGGAATATGCTGAAACAACTTACTTGCAAGGAAGAAAAATGTTGAATGGTACTTACCCTTTCAGTTTTGAATTGGCTGATGTTTACGGACAAATGCAACAACCTCAAAAAATGGTGGATGAGTATATTGGCATTCTCGATTTTAATGAAAGTTATTTACCCAATGTGCAAGCGATCTTGCAAAATAAAATGGCCTTTGATTTAGAGGGTGGATTAACAGACATTATTCGTACTTCACTTTTAAGGCGGACTCAAAAAGGCAATCAAAATCCTATTTACAACGAACTGCTTTTTTGGTTGGTGTTGCAGGAAAAAGATTTTGAAACTGCCTTCATTCAAGCAAGAGCACTCGACAAAAGAAATGACGAAAACGGATCACGTATTATTTCATTGGGACAGTTATGTGTATCGAACCAAGAGTATAAAGTTGCTGAAGATTGTTTCAATTACGTTATTTCAAAGGGAAGGATGAATCCGAATTACATCACAGCAAGGATTGAACAAGTTAAAGCTGCTGATCAAAAAATTACTAAATCAGGAAATTATACTCCTGCCGATTTACAAAAGCTGGAGCAGAATTACGAAGCTACTCTTACTGAGTTGGGCAAAACACCCGTCACCGCTCCACTTATCAGCGGCTATGCTCACTTAAAAGCATTTTACCTGAACAAACCCGATGAGGCCATTGCCTTATTGGAAGAAACGATTGCGCTTCCCAGAGTAAGTCCTCTTTTTCAAGCAGAATGCAAATTAGAGCTTGGCGATATTTTAATTTTAAAAAATGCAGTTTGGGATGCATCACTTTATTATTCACAGGTAGATAAAGATTTCAAGCACGATGCTATTGGCAGAGAAGCAAAATTTCGCAATGCGCGCCTCTCTTTTTACATGGGAGAGTTTGATTGGGCCGCGGCGCAGTTGAATGTTTTGAAAGCAGCAACGTCGCAACTAATTTCTAATGATGCCATGAAACTTGGGTTGTTGATTCTGGATAATCTTGGACTCGATTCTGATAGCAACAGCACTCCACTTTTAATCTATTCAAGAGCCGATTTGCTGGAATTTTGTAACCAGAATGACAAAGCCATCGCTACTCTTGATACCATTATCACTGAATTTCCGGCACACTCCCTTACTGACGAAGTGTGGTTTAAGCAGGCCGAAATTTATTATAAAAAAGGTGATTTTAAGAAGGCTGCAGAGTTATGGCTTAAAATTGTTGAAACCTACCCCGACGATATTCTCGGTGACGATGCACTGTATAACCTGGCTGATGTTACCGAAACCAAACTGAACGATAAAGTTAAGGCTAAGGACCTTTTTGAAATGCTTCTCACCAAATATCCGGGATCCCTTTTTGCTGTTGATGCCCGTAAACGGTTCAGAACGCTAAGAGGTGATGGCGTAAATTGAAACTGTAAATAAAATAAATAAGTGCCTAACTGCTATTTCTGCAAGTTTATTGTCAAATTTGGATTTAATTTTCAGTTTAAATAGTAACTACAGTTTTTGGAATCTAAGTAAAATAGTATCTTTCGAAAAAATAACACCGGAGTTTATATGATTATTTACAATGTTACCGTCAATATTGAAAACGACGTTCACGATGAATGGCTCAAGTGGATGCAGGAAATTCATATTCCGGAAGTGATGGACAAGGGTATTTT
>JBBQVM010000350.1:0-3261 GCA_038211525.1 Bacteroidia bacterium | reverse complement strand
TTTATTCCTAGTGAAGCTGGTGAGATTTTATCTAATTGCTTGTCTTCAATAATGTATTTTTCAAGGTATTCCAAAAAAGAATTTTGAATATCCATTTCTGAAATTTTTTCATCATACACCTGAACACTTCCTAAAAATGATTGCGCCTCTGTGCCAAGATCCGTAATGCCTCTTTCTGTTTTATAAACTTCCAAATCCTGTTCTGAAGATTTCAAATCAACAGCAATTAACTCTAGTTGATCATCAATAAAATTTAATGAATTGGTGGCAATCTCATTTTTCTGATCAACACCACTTTGAATATAAACGTTTAAAAGCATATTCAAGAAGTCGCCGGCTTTCTGTGGAACAGGATCATTTAAAGAAAGTAACAAAACTGTCGACTTTTTTGAAATAAATTGTATATCCAATGCCTTGGAATATTTATCTACTAAAAAATCGAAATTGTGGATTACAATTGAAAAATCCCGCTTATCATAATCAGGATTATTGAAGTTTTTTTCTTTGAAATTTGCTGTCTTTTCGATAGTAAATCTCCCAAGATTATTTCTTACTAAATCACCAAATTTGTAGGTGGACACAATCCCGGATTCACCATTAGGGGCATCATGTACCAATTCATAACTTTTATCATCAAGAATTCTAAGGCTTATTGGTTGTTCATATAATTTGAACGAAATTGAATCGTAAACAATTTTAAAAGGAGCCTTTTTATAGAGTTCCAATTGCTTAATACTTCCTTGCAAATAGTAACTGGTTTCAAAATCGAGCCTTCTTAATGTCTTAGCAAGTATAGTCCTTGACTGAATAAGTTCAATCTCATTATCAATACCACCGGTATTATCAAAATTATTTACCTGAGCAAGAAGATCCTGATTCAGCAAGCTCCTCTTGTCATCTTTAATTAAGATAGAACAAGTTGCATTATATAATGGAGTAGTATACCAGTTGTAATAATAGCCTGCTGCAAGGGTAAATAAAATACTTATTAAATATAAGTACCAGTATTTAACAATCTTGTTGAAGAAGAAATATTTGAGATCAAACTTTTTTTCGTCTCGGTCAGCAGATTCGTTAATGTTATTATTCATTGCAGAAGAGGATCATTTAATATTTAAACGCGCAATTAGAACTAGTAAAGTTAGGGAGCTTAAAATGATAGGAGCTAACCTGTAAAAGGCATCTGCGGAAGCAACTTTTCCTTTTCCCGGTGGAACATAAATAACATCGCCCGGATGTACATAAAATAGTTCTGATTTGAAAATATCTCTGTTGGTTAGGTTGATATAATTGAAGGATTTCGTTCCCTCATGATCCCTTATTAATAAAATGTTTTTTCTGTCACCATAAATAGTTAAATCTCCGGCAAGTCCGAGTGCTTCGGTTAAAGTTAATTTTTCATTTGTAGCCTGATAGAGCCCCGGCTGAAGAACTTCACCCAGCAGAGTTACTTTGAAGGAACTATAATTAACCCTAACTGTAGGACTCTGTAAATACTTCTCGAGCTTAATCCTTAAAACATCGCGAAATTCACGAGTAGTCATTCCTTCTACTTTTATTTTACCTACTAGCGGAATTTCTATCTCACCATTTAAATCAACCATGTAACTGGTTAAGTTGGCTTCAGGTGTACCGTTAATATTATCGGTTGGATTGAAAAAACTTGCCGCTTCAGGATTGATACTCGCTACCTGGATTTGAAGAATATCGTTTTTCTGAATTTTGGGTTCGAAAATAGGTTGGAGAGATAGTGTATCTTCTGTTGCATTTTTTTTATCTATTTTTTGAAAATAGGTGGTTTCTTTTCTTGATAAACAAGAGGATAATAAAAATAAAATAGAAACTAATGCGATAGGAAAAATGTTAAGTTTTCGAAAGGCAGTCTTGGATAATAACGACATGAACTTCAGTTTAAGGAATTGCCCGGGGTAAAGATGGTTTTTCCGGATGATGACCTGAATAGTGTTTGGAGGTATTCTTCGTTTTTATGAAGTCCGCAAAGATAGTAATTTGATGGAAATTAAAATATTCCATTTGATGGAAATATTTAAATCTGATTTGATATTAAGTGATTGTATTACAGATAAATAGAATTTTCTCTAAGATATTGGTTGAATCAGAACCCACCTATGTTTTGTTATCTGCGTTTTTGGCAGTGCCGTCTATCATTTTACATCAATTATTCTATAAATTTTATCTTAAATGACCATAATCATGGTACTGAACAGCAAATTCGGTAATTTTGTAAAAATTAACTAGATTCTTAAATATTATGTCTGAAGCACAGTTAGAACAAGATTTTCAAAGTAAAATTGATTCCGGGGAGGTAATTGAACCCAAGGACTGGATGCCGGAACGTTACCGGAAACAGTTGATCCGGATGATGTCTCAACATGCTCATTCTGAGGTTGTTGGAATGTTGCCCGAGGGCAATTGGATCACCCGGGCTCCATCTCTGGCACGTAAGGCCATTCTATTGGCCAAGGTGCAGGATGAAGCGGGTCATGGGTTATATATTTATAGTGCCACCGAAACCCTCGGCATCGACCGACAGGAAATGAATGATCAATTGCATTCCGGCAAAGCCAAATATTCGAGTATTTTCAATTATCCCACCTTAACTTGGGCCGATATGGGCTCCATTGGTTGGCTGGTGGATGGCGCTGCAATTGTAAACCAAACAGCTTTGGCTAAATGTTCCTATGGTCCCTATTCCAGAGCAATGATACGAATTTGTAAAGAAGAAAATTTTCATAATAAACAAGGGTATCAGTTGTTGGCTTACCTCATGCGTGGTACCAAAGAGCAGCAAGAGATGGCACAGGAATCGATGAATCGCTGGTGGTGGCCATCCCTAATGATGTTCGGTCCTCCCGATGCTAATTCACCCAATAGTGACGAACTAATGAGGTGGAAGGTGAAATTGCATTCCAATGATAATCTTCGCCAACGATTTATCGATAGAACAGTTCCTCAGGCGGAAGCAATCGGTTTGAAAATTCCTGATCCTAAATTAAAGTGGAATGAAGAAACTCGCCATTATGAACATAGTGAGATTGACTGGACCGAATTTAAAAATGTTGTTGCAGGTAACGGGCCCTGTAATCGGGACAGATTGCGTGCTCGTGTTAACGCAGATAAAAATGGATTGTGGGTTAGAGCTGCTGCTGAAGCATATGCAGCGAAACATAATTTAAATTAAAAAACACTGAAATAAATCTGAATTTATTTCGAAAAATTTGATGAACAGAATTTAATACT
>JBBQVM010000349.1:0-3264 GCA_038211525.1 Bacteroidia bacterium | reverse complement strand
CACGTATCCAGTCAAATCGCTTTATCTCTGTGTAAGGGTTTTGTTCGTCATTGATATAAAAATGTTTGTTGTCTTCCTTATAGGAAAAATGCCGGGCCTGTACATAACTCCGTTTTTTATCGGCTTCGCTTAAATTTAATCGATGTGGAAAATCCCATGGATCCTTCATGGCCGTCGGATAGTTCGGATGCACAACATTTTGGCCACGGTCTAATAACAAAACTTTCAATCCCTTTTCGCACAACTCCTTTGAAGCCCAGCCACCGCTTATTCCGGAACCAACTACAATCGCATCGTAGGTATTTTTATCTTTAGCTCTGTTGTTTACATAAGTACTATCAGGCATTGTGTATTCATTTTATAGAAGTTTAAAAAGCAATGCTTTTTAAAATAGATAATAAAAAACTTTGTCTCACCACTAAGAGAAATGCTTTATCATAACCTTTGAAAAATCAGCTATTGCAATTTCCGGTTCAGCAATTTCAGGATGCCAAAGTTTTTCCCATTCAAAACTGTAGTATCCTTCAAAGCGATCTTTTGCTAACAGGTCAATTGCAGCAAAAGCAGGAACATCTCCCTGGCCGAAGAGTGCATATTCTATTTTTCCACTACCAACTTTCAAGTCTTTTATGTGAGTATGTTTGATATACTTTTTCAATTTTGGATATACCATTTCCGGTGGTTCCCTGGTCACTTCCCACATGTTGGCAATATCCCACACGAGTCCGGTGTGCGGACCGCTTGCATCCTTCATCACTCTTACGATGTCGTCAGTTTTCGCGAGATCTCCATGCGTTTCCAGCAACACGCTCACATTCCCTCCTTTAGCATACTCTCCCAGTTCAACGAGACCTGCTGTTATAAGATCAAATGTTTTATCCCTGTCCTGGTCCTTTGGAATATTATTGGGGAAAACCCTTACGTTAGGGCAATCTATTTTTGCCGCTAAATCGATAAAGCGCCGCCCTTCATCCAGGTTTTTTCGTCTTACTGCCGGATCAGCAAAATGTAAACTGCAGGACGATCCAAGGTCAACGAATTTTAAATTTTTATCGCGCATCATTGCTAATGTTGCTGACATGTTTGCAGCAGAATTAAAGACAGGACTTTTTGGAAGATCCATCTCACGTTTAATTCCTCTTAATTCTATTCCCTGGTAATTATTTTTTTTAGCGAAGTCAGTGATTTCTTTGAAAGTCCAGTCAGGACAACCCAGCGTTGAAAATGCCAGCTTTGGTTTGTATTTTTTTGCATCTAAAATTGATGGTATAAAGGGAGCCGCCATTAATAACGACGAAGCTCCAATAAATTTTCTCCTGGTGATATATGTCATTTCACTGCGCTTTTTTTGAAAATGAAAATTAACAAAAAAAGACGTACGATTTGACTAACGTTTTGCAAATGCTGGTGAAGGGCCTTAGACCGGGATCTGAAAATAGCTAAAAAAAAGCTGCCTTTTTGCTAAGGATGAGTAGGGTACAGTACAATATCAAAAACATACATCGGAAGATTCTCCCTGATGACATCTCTGGCCCTTACAGTTGTTTTATCGAAAAGCCTGTCCGTGTTACAAGCTTTGCAGCTCATCATTACAGCAGTCTTTGTAAAATCCACTTTACCATTATCTCCCGGCTTCACCATGAATGAAAACTCAGACGGATTACCATAAATCTCAAAATCATTTTCATTTAGTTGCATTAGTTCCTGTAGACTCATGCCTGCATAGATTCCATTTTCCAGTTTCCATTCATTGTTACTGAAAACTCCATCATATTTGGCAGCACTTACTGTAGGCACCAGGTTACTTACCAAAATATAACTTAAGTTGTTTAAATTGATTTCATCGCCCCAAACAAACACAACCTGGTGACTGCTTTTTGGAAATAGTACAGAACATTTTTTGAGCTCATTTTCGGCGAAGAAGTATTGATCTTTTTGAACATTTTTCTCGCCAAAAAAACTGGCCAGGAACTCATGGGAAGTAAAGCGAAGAAGATCTTCAGCATGCTGCATGTTTGCAAGATCAGGCATCTGTTTTTCTTCCAATTCAAAAATATAATCAACGGTACTGTCTTTTTTGAAAGGAATTGCTTTTATGGCAATGTTTCTTTTTTGAAAAAGAAGGATGGAGTCTTTCGATACAGACCTTGACTGATCGTAGAAGAAATTGTCTTTAATAAGCCTTTGCCGTCCTTCAAGAAACTCTTCTTCTGATGCTGTGTGATATATATAATACAGGCTGTTTCCCGTCTTATAAAGGTCGAGGCTTCTTTCCGCTCCTAAAGCTCTCTTTTTTGCCGGTAATTTTTGTATAAAACTAAATGAATCTTTATGACCGGTTGCTCCTTCGATGTTTAGAACATATTTGTTCTTTTCCATAAAACGGTCGATGCTTTTTGACGACATAGAAGTTAAAGAGACAAGCTGGTCTACTGTAATCGCCTGGGACTGCACACGGATAAGAACCAACACTTGTAAAACGATGAGAAGTAAAATTCTTTTCATAATTGATTGTTTTTATTTAATCGATTATGGTTGTTTCAGGAAAAGCGGGAGAATTATGCGGTTAATCGCAGGAGGTATTGAGTAAGCAGCAGCTAATATAATAGGTTTTTTAACAAGAACAAAAGATGATGGGAAATTTCGTCTTCGCAATGCGTCCTTGCATATCGAGCAGAAAGATGAAGAATAAAATTGTGAAAGTCTTGATCATTGAGCACTCATCTGTCCTGCACATGTGAATGAACTATTTTATCTTTGCGATTCAAAATCCAAACACTAAGAAATATTATCATCAAAAGTTTAATTACAAATGACGTTTTTGTTTTTGAATGGATTGCTTGAATGAAGTGTAAAATGTAAAATGCGTAAACTGAGAAATTTTAGTGATCCAAAGAAATACCATGACGACTGAGCACAAGCGGCTTGCCGATAACCTGTCGAAAAAAGTACCGATCGAACGTTGGGGTCCTTATCTAAGCGAAAGGCAATGGGGAACTGTTCGAGAAGACTATGGAACAAAAGGCGATGCCTGGAATTATTTCCCATTTGAAAATGCACATTACCGATCATATCTCTGGGGCGAAGATGGAATCGCCGGTATTTCCGACTACTTTCAAAACTTATGTTTTGCGATCGCACTGTGGAATCGCAAAGATCCCATTCTTAAAGAAAGGCTTTTCGGACTTGGAAACAAAGAAGGTAATCACGGCGAAGACGTAAAGGAGCTGTATTACTATCTTGACAACCTGCCTTCCCATTTTT
>JBBQVM010000348.1:0-3287 GCA_038211525.1 Bacteroidia bacterium | reverse complement strand
CGGCATGTGCTTATGTTTCTGCACCTGGAAATAATGTGAGTGATGTAGAACTTTGGAAAAGTGATGGCACTACAAGTGGAACTGTTTTGGTGAAGGATATTAATACCGGTAATGATGGCTCCTACCCTATTGATTTTACCGATATCAGCGGAACATTATATTTTACTGCTTTTAACAATGTATCCGGTCGTGAGCTATGGAAAACAGATGGTTCGTCTAATGGCACTTCTCTTGTTAAAGAAATAATGGCTGGCAATGTAGGAGGATTTTCAACCGCAGCTCAGTATGCATATAACACTTGGATATTTAGTGTTCCCTTTAATATTGGCAATGATTTTTATTTCACAGCAAATGATTACGCAACCGTTCCTAACGGAGTATCCTATGAAAATAATGTTGAATTATGGAAATCGGATGGCACAACAAATGGAACCTCGAAGGTGTTGGATATTTATCCCTCAACAACAATCGGTTCTTATCCATATTACTTTACAAATGCCTTGGGGAAAATATTTTTTACTGCCGTGAATGATGTTAATGGCAGAGAACTTTGGGTGTTTGATGTTCCGCTTTCTGTTAATGAATTATCGAATGAGGTAAAATTTGATGTTTATCCTAATCCTTCCAACTCTAAGATTAATGTGATTTATCAATGCTCCAATTCAAATGAAGTTGCAGAAGCTATTGCCCTCACGGATTTAAGTGGAAGAACTATTAATGCTCTCAAATTGAAAGAAAAAAGTTCAGCCTTCAAAAAAACAATTGATATTTCTGCTTTATCACCCGGTATTTATTTTGTTAAATTAATTTCTAACAAAACAACGGTGGTCAAAAAAATAGTGAAGGATTAATTATTTTAATCTGCTTGCCAACTATCATCTGTTGTTATGGTTATACCAATTACATTTGGATCATGATTGTTAACATTCAATAATTAGACCCATCTTTAGCAGGAGGAATTTGCACTTCAATAGTTTTGATTACATTGTTTCCATTCTGCGACCCTGAGTAAACACGCAATTTCTCCACGTTCGAATCTGAATGGAATTCGGCAGCACCTGTTGACACACCAGGTTCAGTGTCTACGATATTGTAAGTTGCAGTTCCAGGTGAGTTAATCTCCTGTTGTTGATCTTGTGTTTGCTGATAAGTTTCAGGAATCGTTAAACTGTCGGAGTTCAAGACTGATTCCGTTTGAAGATCTGTATTTTCAGATTGAGCATTTACCATTGTATAACAAGTACAAAAAAATGCAGCTAACATCACGGATTTGAATGTTTTTTTGATGAAGGAGTTTTTCATGTTTTTAGAATTTAGTGGCTGTTAACCGTACGAGAGATTTTATAAGTTCAAGAATGGTGCTAACAAAACCATTGTTGTGGGATTTCATAGCTGTGAAATTGAATTTACATCTCTAAAGCCCTTATTTTTAATCAATTGAAGTCATATTTGAACTAAGCGAAAAAAAACAAATGAATTATTCACCAAAAGCTGTTGTGGTCAATATGACACACTTTTGAATAAAACATTCCTGATTTGGGAAAAATGATGAGCTAAGGATTATTTTCTTTTTTATCATATAAACTAAAACAAAGCATATGGTGTTGTACTGATAAATATTTTGCTTGTACAACCAAAAACCTAGTATTATAAAATACCTACTTTATGGATTTTGAAAACGCTTACCACCTAATTACCGAAAAAATAACTTTGTGGGTGGAGGGATTTATTCGGCTGTTACCGAATTTATTTATTGCAGCCATTGTTTTAGTGCTAGGGATTTTTCTGGCCTCTCGAATTAAAAAACTTGCACAGAAATTAACGAAGAGATTTACACAAAGACAAATCGTTTCCAATCTCTTTTCATCTGTTATCCATGTTTTTTTTATTGGACTAACTTTATTTACTGTACTAAGCATTTTAAAACTCGACAAAGCTGTTACTTCAATTTTGGCCGGAGCTGGGATCTTAGGATTGGCTTTGGCATTCGCGTTTCAGGACATTGCCGCTAATTTTATTTCCGGAATCTTCATTTCATTCCGCAGGCCGATGAATGTTGGGCACATAATAAAAATTAAAGATTTTATGGGTGTGGTACAAGAAATCAATTTACGAGATACCGTCATCCGCACATTTCAAGGACAGATGGTAATTATTCCTAACAAGGAGGTGTTTCAAAATCCAATAGAAAATTATTCATTACTTGGCAAAAGAAGATTTGACCTGGTTATTGGAGTTTCTTACAATGAAGATTTAGAAAAGGTAAGAACGATTACTTTGGATGCTGTAAAAGGAATCGAAAATCTTTCTACAGAAGAGGAGGTTACTATGTTTTACACTGAATTTGCAGATAGTTCAATCAATTTCATGCTTCGCATGTGGGTCAACACGCCGGAACAACTACTATTCAAAAAAGTAGGAAGCGATGCTATCATAAAAATAAAAAAGGCTTACGATGAAAATAATATTATGATCCCATTCCCAATACGAACACTGGATTTTGGAATAAAAGGGGGAGTTCCATTGAATGAAGTTTTGAATAAGTAAATCACTGCTGACCGCATTAACATTTTTCAGCTAGACTTCTTGTACTACTAAATACCTCCACCACCAACCGTTGTCACACTCCTCGTTCCACTTTATTCTTAATTTTAGGAACAGTTTTCATGTAGGCATAAATAGCTTTTAGTTCATTATCGGTTAATTGAACAAAAGGCATCATGGGTTGACGAAGTGCTGGTCCATTGGGAACGATACCATACCGAACGGCTTTAATAAATTCTTCTTCAGTCCATTTTCCTATGCCGGTTTCTTCATCGGGTGTTATGTTCATAGAAGAAATTTTAGAACCGTCTTCGGTACCTATTTGGTTACCACCTCCAAAAAAACCTTCCGATTTTTCCGGTTCCAACATGTTCATTGTTTCAAATGATTTTGAATGACAGGCATAACATTCCAATTGATAAAGAGTGAGGTATTTTCCCCATGCAACTGTATTGGTGGTATCAGGTCCGGGAACGGGCGCTGTTGGGTATTCAAAGGGTTTAAAGGCTACAAAGCACAAGAATTTAGTCAAAAAAGAGGGTTCTGAAGCCGGTAATTCCGTTTTAACTCCTTGCACTTCGGGTCGGTCGGATCGCAAATAGGCAATGATGGAATTGAGGTCCTCATCAGAAATATGAATAAGCTTTGGCATGTAGGGCGGCACAAACTGTCCTGTAACCGGATGGATGCCGGTTCTAATAAAATAAATCAATTGGCTATCTGTCCATTTACCTATTCCATAT
>JBBQVM010000347.1:0-3290 GCA_038211525.1 Bacteroidia bacterium | reverse complement strand
GAATTTTGTATAGTGTTTTAGGTGGGAAAGGTAAAATATTTATCAGCAATACCCATTTTGATACTACAAGGGCAAATATTGAATATTCAGGTGCAATAGCAATTGATATTCCAATTGCCGAGTCCCTTAACACCGCATTGGTATATCCTTTTAAAGGGAATATGGATGTTGAAAAACTGAAAGCACTTGTTTTGAAATATGGTGCTGAAAACATCGGAGCTGTAATATTAACTGTAACTAATAACAGCGGTGGTGGCCAACCGGTAAGCATGGACAATGCAAAACAGATAAGCGATTTTTGCAAATCATGTGGTGTCCTCTTTATTCTTGATTCATGTCGCGTTGCTGAGAATTCGTATTTTATTAAATTAAGAGAAGATGATCAGAAAAATAAAACATGTAGGGCCATAGCTGAAGAGATGTTCCTGCTTGCTGATGGAACCGTTATGAGTGCAAAAAAAGATGCCCTTGTTAACATGGGTGGATTTATTGCTCTAAAAGATGAGGCACTTGCTGAAAAATGTCGGAACCTCCTCATTATTACGGAAGGCTTTAGTACTTATGGTGGTTTGTCGGGGAGAGACATGGAAGCCATAGCTATTGGCTTATATGAAGTATTTGATCCTGCCTACTTGCACTATAGGATTAGAAGTACTGCATACTTAGGTGAGAATTTGAATAAAATGGGTATCCCTGTAATGATGCCAATTGGAGGACATGCAGTTTATGTAGATGCAAAAAGACTTTATCCTCATATTCCGATTAATGAATATCCCGGCCAGTCATTGGTTTGTGAATTGTATCTGAAAGGTGGAATACGATCTGTCGAAATTGGTTCATTTATGTTTGGAAAATATAATGATGGAGGTGAATTAATCCCTTCTCCTATGGAATTGGTTCGGTTGGCTATTCCTAGAAGAGTTTACACACAAAGTCATATTGAATACGTTATTGAAGTATTTGGTGAAATAATTAAAGATAAAGAAAGGGCATCTGGTTATAAAATTATTAAGGAAACAAAATTCCTTCGCCATTTTACAGCATGGCTCGAACCTAAAATATGATGATTATTTAAAAATAATATCTTAACAAATCTGATAGTTGTATGAGAAAAAGTTGAAAAATTCTCAAGACCTATCGCTCTTCTTTGCTCCTATCTTTAAGAAATCCTTTATTAATTTCTTTTCTTCGTCACTTATTTTAGCACGACTTTGCATTTTATTAAGATAGTAACCCCACTCCTGTTCTGTATGTTTATCGGGAAGTCGAAGTGAATGACAACTCCCACATTTGTGAACGTAAATGTTTCTTCCTTCAAGTAATTGCGAATACGTAACATCATTTGTTTCATCAGAATGTGCAGGCTTGTAAAGTGCAGGTGAACATCCGACAAAATAAAACATTGAAACCAAAAATAATAGAACAAAACAATATTTAAAAAGCATACGAGAAAATTAATCGGGTTTGTAATTTTTCATTGTCTTTGAGCAGTAATCCTGACTGCTGATCATTGGGGTATTTTAACCCTGTAATTTGAGGTAACACCGACAGGTTAATCCAAATCAATTTATTCGAAAAGGAAAACCCCGGTCCTGCATATAACACAGATGAAATCCATTTTTCTTCTTCAATAATATTTTCGTTGTGCATTTCCAAACCCAAATTCCAATGATTATTGAGCTTAAAACTCAATCCATAATCTAATTCCACCTTTAATTCAAATTCAGATTCAACTTTATCAGGAAAAGCAGTATCTTTTGAATCATTGGTAGTAACTTCCGACTTCCACTCTAATTCGGTTCCTATATTTAAGGCGTGAGTGGTGATTCCTATATTTTTATCAAGTATTATTTTGGATTCTAATGCAAATACTTTCGGCGCTAGCTCCAGTTCCAAGTAAAATGCAGATCCTATTGAATTGGCTACCGGATCTGAAAATTTGTATTTCCATTCATTGCTAAATCCCCATTCCATTTCAGATTGAATAGTTACTTCTGCTAAACCTGATGAATTAATTGTGTGAATTTCTTCAGCGCTACTTCCTACGTTGAGGTACATAGCAGTTTGTAAGTTCTTAGCAACTCCAAATTCAAATTCTAATCGCGAATTAAGTGCCCTATAAAATTTTTCCCGTCCTGTTTTCATGGTGTTCCATACCTCAATTTCACGTTGGTCAGTATTTAATACAGATGATTGATAGGTGTAGGTGAAAATCCGGTCTTGGCTATGAACAACTGTTGCAATTAAGGATAGGATTAGGATAAAACTGATTTTATTCATGAGGCTTTTCTTAAAATATGAATGCAAAAATAGTTCTTATTTAGAATTAATCTAAATAAAAATTTATATAAGTTTTCAACACCTTACTTCATTATTAATCAATTATATGCAATACAAAAGACAATATTAAATTTTTTATGTCCACAAAAAACCTCCCTATTTCTCTCCTGAAATTTAGGCTAAGCACCCATCAAATAATAGCTAACTTTGCATTTCAAAACAATACAAGATGTTATGTTAACAGCTGGACTTTCCAATTTTGACAATGAATCGGCAACCAATTTTATTGCCGACATTGATATGAATGGATATGGAATGATTGAAATTGCCATTACCAGAATGAATGATGAGGATGACAGGCCGGGGTTGGCTGAGTGTGAGGAGGCATTAATTGCAGCTGAATTAATTGCAGCTGCCAATGGACATCCCGCACATGATATATCTGAAGATGCCCGTGAATGGATATTGCTTCACCTCCCGGCGGGTTCAGTTGAACTTGCTGAAATTTTGCAATTAGTAAATATTGCCGCGGATGCAATCGATACCATTGTGACCGACTCAGAACTTCGTGATTTGTGGGAGGGAAATCCCGATTTTGATGAATGGTTCAACTTACAGGTCGATCTTCAAAAGAGATTACTAGGAGAAGAATAATTGGTTCTTAGGCTAAATATCTATTCATTAAATAGTAATCACAAACTAATTTTTCAATTTTTTTAACTTCACAAAAATTATTTAATTTATGTCGGCAAATACCTTTGGTGAAATTTTCAGATTAACAACCTTTGGTGAATCACATGGAATTGCCATAGGAGGAATCATTGAAGGGTTGCCTTCAGGATTAAAAATCGATTTTGATCGGATTCAACTGATGCTCGATAGAAGAAAGCCGGGCACTACTTCTATTTCATCGCAAAGAACTGAAGATGACCGGGTGGAATTTCTTTCCGGAATTATAGATGGAATTTCATTAGGAACGCCAATTGGTTTTTTGATAAGAAATAAGGATG
>JBBQVM010000346.1:0-3295 GCA_038211525.1 Bacteroidia bacterium | reverse complement strand
CAACCCGAAGCCGACTTAATAATTTCTGGTATTTCTTCAGAATTCAATCCCGGTATCACCGGAGCAACCATCACACCTGTTGGAATATTATTTAATGAAAGTTGTTCTATTACTCGCAGTCTGTTTTTTGCAGTTACTGTTCTGGGCTCCATCAGTAATCGGAGCTCTTCTTTCAATGAAGTGATTGATATCATCACATGGATCAAACCCTTTTTGGCAAGTTCCTGCAAAAGATCTAGATCACGTAATACAAGACTGTTTTTGGTAATGATACCAACAGGATGTTGATACTCAAGAAATACCTCAAGCAGTTGGCGGGTAATTTTAAGTTTTTTTTCAGTGGGCTGATAGCAATCGGTATTTCCGGAAAGACTAACCGTATCGGGAATGTAATTTTTATTATCAAAATGCTTCTTCAAAAGCTGCGCCGCATTGGGTTTGGCAATTATTTTTTGTTCAAAATCTAATCCTGCACTATAACCCCAATACTGATGTGTATTTCGGGCGTAGCAATAAATACAGCCATGTTCACATCCTTGGTAGGGATTAATGGAATAGGCAAAAGGTAAATCCGGACTGGTGACTTTATTTAATACGTTTTTAGGATTTTCAAAAAGCACCTCTGTTTTAGATCCCCAATTAGGTAATTCATCAATACCTTCAAAATGATCTAAAACATATTCACGGTTTTCGAAGCGATTTTTGGTATTAATTTGAGCGCCTCTTCCTTTAACATATTCCATTTAAATAAATCCTAATCGCTAATTACGTTATTTTTATTTAACTGATGAACCAATGGCAAATTTTTTCGAAACTTTAGCACCATTCAATTCTAGTGTTACAAAATAAATACCTGCCGAGAAATCTGATGTAGGTAACAGGAAATTGTTTTTACCAATTGCGACATCTTTATTTTCGAAATACTTTATCTTACCCAATTGGTCGTAAATTTTAATTTTCAAAAGACCTCCACTTTTCATATAGGCATTCACAGTTATAAAATCTGTGGCAGGATTAGGAGAAAATGAAATGTTGGATACACCTGAAATTGTTTCATCTATACCGGTAGATGTTCCGGTGGTAAAACTATATTTTACTGAAAAGAATCCTTGGGTAGTGCCCGATGCCGTTCTCACCCTCCAGTAATAAGTTTGATTTGGATTTAATCCCATAACTTGTTGTGTGGTTGAAGCAATACCTGAAGTATTGTACACCATCGACTGAGTAGTAAAAGTAAGTGAAGTAGAAACTTGCAATGTGTAATTATCTGCCCCAACTACAGGATCCCACACAAAAACTGGATTGATGGGAATGTTCGTGGAAGAATCTGCAGGAGATATTAAAGTAGAAGCGCCTGCTGCTGAATTAAAAGAGTAAACATTGGAAGCGATGCTCTCATGTCCTCCATTATTCGATTTTACGCGCCAGTAAAAAGTTGAGGAACCCGGAAGAGTGGGTATGCTTGTAGAGTTAAGACCGGCATTTTTTTGAAGTACAATATTTGTAAAAGAGGCATCGGTACTCAGCTCTAATGTGTACATCACTGCAGTGTTTACACTCGACCAAATAAAACTTTGTGTGTTTAATATTCCACTAGCTCCATCTGCAGGACTTGTGAGAACTGGCGCATCGGGCACACTATCATTCACACCGGTATAGGTTACAAACATTTCTATTTTTTGTAATGGAACATCATTCGCATCTCTGGGTGAATTCACTATCGTATCAACTACATCCATGCCTTCGGTAACCTTACCGAAAACAGTATAGTTACCATCTAAAAAAGTGGCATTTGAAACACAAACATAAAATTGGGAGTTTGCGCTATTCGGATCATTATCCCGCGCTGCTCCAATAATTCCACGCAAGTGCCTTACTACACTAAATTCTGCAGGCACTGTTACTTGCCATGGCTGGCCTTGTCCCCAGGTTGAAATAGGACCACTCACAGAATTAGGATCACCGCCCTGAATTACGAAACCGGGAACAACTCGATGAAATGCCGTGGTATCAAAAAATTGATCTGTTACCAAACTGTCGAAATTGTGCACATGCAGGGGCGCTATTAAGGGAAACAATTCAATATTGAATGTTCCAAGCGGATTTCCTGCCCGGGTAGTTACAATCTGATATATTGGCTTGTCAATGCCCGCCTGACCAAAACCATTAAAATGTATGAGAAAGGCAAAGGAGAGGAGAAGTAATTTTTTGAACATGAGTGATTGACTTTAACTATTTGTGTACAGTTTTCAACTCCTAAAAATAGTAAATTATTTATACTTTGACCCAATGATTTCATTTTGTTCATGAAAGTAAGAACTATACCATAAATATTTTTTATTTTCAGAGTGTTTTGCTACTTTTACTACATTCAAATTTGAGAATATTATGAGCCAATGTAAATTATTTGTGGTAGAAGACGATCCGCTTTTTATGGAAATGATGAAAGATTATTTGAAAACAAAGCCTCAATGGATGGTTTCTTATTTCACTACTGGTGAAGAATGTGTTAAAGAGGCCTATCAGGATCCTAAAGTGGTAATCATTGATTATCATTTGGATAGTCTTTCTCAAGGTGGGATGAATGGCATTGATACAATGGTAAATCTGAAAAAAGTTGCACCTACCTCACATTGTGTATTTTTATCAGGACAAAAACGGTACGGTGTTGCACTGCAAACAATTTCTCATGGAGCTGATAACTACGTTTTTAAAGATGAAAATGCCTTCATTGAAATTGGTAAAATTTTGGACTCTGCATCAAAAAGTTGATATTTAATAGGTTGTAAATTTATATAACCTTTTTTGAAGTCTCAAACATCCTGCTAAAGGTGGTTGGATCATTTTAAATAACACGCTATTTTAGCTATTGTAATTTTTTGTAAAAAGTGTACTTTTACACTCAAACGGCATTTAAAAGCCTGTTGTATTTTATGAAAACATCACTTAATCAATTAGCTGAGCTGATTCTGCAAAGGCGTAAGGAATTGCATGTCAATCAAGAAGATCTCGCTGAAATTACGCAGGTTGCCATTAGAACAATTCGTGATATTGAGAAAGGGATTGGAAACCCATCCGTGCAAACAATTGAAAAATTAATGGAGGTGTTGGGAATTGAACTGGTATTCAAATTAAAAAAATGAGAGATCCGGGTCATGCTACACCCCGCTGTCCGGGAACCTTCAAAGAAGGAAATGAAACGTAAAATCCCTCAACAAATCGAAATTTGTTTTTAGCAAGAAAGGTTTAACAAAATCATCCGGAACCACCGTGAGGAGGAGTATGGGAGAACGCA
>JBBQVM010000345.1:0-3313 GCA_038211525.1 Bacteroidia bacterium | reverse complement strand
AATAAAATTAACGGTAGCTTTTCCTGCTCTGAACTCGGGATGATTGATTACATTTTCGAGAAAAGGGATATTCGTTTTCACACCACGGATACGGAATTCCATCAATGTACGATTCATTCGTTGTGCTGCATCGGCAAGATTTTTTCCTGATGCGGTTACCTTGGCAAGCATGGAATCGAAAAATGGAGAAATTTTCACTCCCTGATAAGAACTTCCCTCATCGATTCTTATTCCATAGCCTCCCGCATTTCGGTAAGCGATTAAGGTGCCGTAATCTGGCTTAAAATCGTTTTGAGGATCTTCCGTAGTGATACGGCATTGAATTGCAAAACCATTGCATTGAACCTGTACCTGATGTTTAATATCAATCTCAGGCGAGGCGAGTGATTTACCATCAGCAATAAGAATCTGAGATTTTACTATATCCACACCCGTTATTTGTTCGGTAACGGTATGCTCCACCTGAATTCTTGGATTGACTTCAATAAAATAAATATTCTCCTCATTGTCAACCAGAAATTCTACTGTACCGGCATTGTAATATTCGGCGTGTGTTGCAATATCGAGGGCATAATTATAAAGGGCTTTTTTTGTTTCCGATTTCAGCAAAGGAGCCGGTGCTATCTCCACCACTTTTTGAAAACGACGCTGTACCGAGCAATCACGTTCAAACAAATGCACCAGGTTTCCATATTGGTCGCCTAAAATTTGGACCTCAATATGCTTGGGATCATCAATAAATTTTTCAATAAAAATAGTATCGTTACCAAAGGCATTACCTGCTTCTCTTTTTGCTTCATTAAAAGCCTTTTCCAGTTCTTCTTCTTTACGGATAACACGCATACCGCGCCCGCCTCCACCCGCAGCAGCTTTCAGCATAACGGGAAAGCCTATACGTTTTGCTTCTGACAGTGCAACAGATGCATCAGTAAGCACTTCTTTATTTCCTTCAATTAGTGGAATTCCAATTTCGCGTGCCACTTTTTTGGCAGCCAACTTATCGCCTAACATTTGCATGGACTCAGGCGAAGGGCCAATAAAAATAATTCCTTCTTCGCGACAACGAGTAGCAAATTGCACATTCTCCGACAAAAATCCATAACCCGGATGAATGGCATTAGCATGATGCTTTTTCGCTATCCTGATAATTTCTTCAATATCAAGATAAGGCTTAAGCGGATCGTTATCGTTTCCAATCTGATAAGCTTCATCTGCTTTATATCTATGCAGCGAATAACGGTCTTCGAAAGTGAAAACAGCAATTGTTTTTACACCTAATTCCGCCGCTGCACGCAGGGCTCTTATCGCAATTTCACCCCTGTTAGCAACAAGGAGCTTTTTAATGATATCCATAAATTAAAATTAATTGAAGTTTGGTAAAGATAGTTATGGTTACGGGCAAAAGACAAATAAAAAGTTTCCATCCTGAATTAGCATGCATGTGCACTGACATTCATTTTGAATTCAGTCGCCACCAATGGAAAATTAAATTAAAAAATTAAAAATCAGCAAATTAGCACATCAGTCATTAGCACATTAGCAAATCACTTCCCTGCCAGCACCAAAACAAATTCCCCACGAGGATCAACGGTAGTGAAGTGCTGCACCAGTTCTGCAAGGGTACCTCGTCGAGTTTCTTCAAACATTTTGGTTAATTCGCGAGAAACAGAGACCAAACGATCGGGGCCACAAAATTCGATCAGTTGTTGTAGTGTCTTCAATATTTTATGTGGTGATTCATACAAAACTACAGTCATTTCCATTTCTGCAATTTCTTTGAGTCGTGTTTGTCTTCCTTTTTTAGGAGGCAAGAAGCCTTCGAAAATAAAACGATCGCAAGGCAAACCTGATACTACCAGTGCAGGAACAAACGCAGTTGGACCGGGCAAACATTCAACATCAATTCCCTCCTTCAAACTCTCCCGAACCAACAAAAATCCGGGATCAGAGATACCTGGTGTTCCTGCATCACTAATCAGCGCTACGCTTTGTCCTGCTTTCAACATCCTCACTATTTCCGGTGTCGACTGGTGTTCGTTATGCTGATGATGCGATAACATGCGCTTATCGATCCCCAAATGGTTGAGCAAAACACGAGAGGTGCGGGTGTCTTCAGCAAGAATGATGTCTACCTCTTTTATTATGCGGATAGCTCGAAGGGTGATATCTTCCAGGTTGCCAAGAGGAGTGGGAATCAAAAATAATTTCGACATACGAATTTGAGGGTTCCTTTATGGTATCAGGAGAATGATTTTCATGCTCCCTCACCATAGAACTTCCCAAAGGTACAAATAGGAAATTAGGTAGAAAATAGAAAATTAGTCACGAATAAATCGTGTTCCGGCAATTTTCCCATTCACCTTAGCTTCTAAAAAGTAGATCCCTTTGCGAAGATTACGGATGTCGATGAATTGGTTGGTAAGCAACGGAATGCTATAAACTAGTTTTCCATCCATGGCGTAAATTCTTACGTATTCAACCCTATCAAGAGAATTAAAACTCAGGAACAAATCGCCGGTAGAAGGCACAGGAAAGAGACTTATGGGATGAATATCGGGTAGGTGATCAGTTAGGCTACTCAGCGGAATGAAGAACACATCAGTAATAAAGGAATCAATAGGAACTGATACTCCGTTAATGCTGGGCCAAACCACCACAATGTTATTTCCGGCCTTAAACTGTGGCTGGGTAAAATTATAGGTATTGAAAGAGAAGGTAACAGTATCACCTACTCCCATCACAGGTTGCCCCACGGTGAAGGCAATATTACTGATAGAGTCAACTTTGAAATTAATATCGATAGGAGAATTAATAGCAGTATTGGTTCCATTAATAAGCGTAACAGCAAATATATAAGCCTGTCCTTCAAGGACAGAATCCTGGGGAGCTGCCGGGAAACCAGGCATTGCCAAAACTCTCAGTCCGGTAGTACCTTGTGACCAACCCCAAAAAGGCGATAAAAGAAGAATAAGTAATACTGCCGGGAAATAATTTTTATTGCTTTTCATATTGGTAATTATTTACAAGTTCAAATGTAGAAAATAAAAAATCTTTGAATAGTTTAAATTTTGAACTATCTTACGCATCCAAAACTCATTTAAATGGATACAGTAGGCGCAATTATCTCCAATCTGAATAAGGAAGAAGTCAGGTTTTACAAGCTTTACCAGTCACGCATGCAAACGGGCGAGCGGAAGGATATCTTACTCTTTGACTTCATCCGTAAAAACGGGAAAGATTATGATGAGGCTAAAATTTTTCAGAAATTATACGGCGATAAAGACAAAAACGCATTTTATAGATTGAGGAACCG
>JBBQVM010000344.1:0-3313 GCA_038211525.1 Bacteroidia bacterium | reverse complement strand
AGTGGTAATGCGAATGCCGGACCGTTAACAACACTTGATATTGCCGGCCACGAATTTTCACACGGATTAATACAGAAAACAGCAAACTTAAACTATTCGAACGAACCCGGAACTATTAATGAGGCAATTGCTGATATATTGGGAACTGTGCTTGAGTTTTATGCAGATTCCACTCATGCTAACTGGACCATTGGAGAAAAATCAGGTGCTACACTTAGAAGTATGTCGGCACCCGAAAGTTATAATCAACCCGGAACCTTCCATGGAACCAACTGGTATTTTGGAACCGGTGATAACGGCGGTGTTCACATAAATAGTGGTTTCATTAACAAGTGGTTTTATCTTTTATCGGAGGGCGGACAGGGTACGAACGACCATGGCACCAATTACGTTGTAAATGGGATGGGTATTAACGATGCCACCCGAATCATTTACCACTCACTGATTTCCTATTTGGTTCCTCAATCTGATTTTAATGATTTGAAATGGGCGACCATGCAAAGTGCTGCCGATTTATTTGGTACTTGTTCTCCGCAGTATTTAGCTGTTGCTGAAGGCTGGGTTGCAGTGGGTTTATCTGAAGGAATTAACGAGCCTATCCAATTGATTTCGATGGGTAATACAGAATTCTGTCAGGGAAATAATGTAGTACTTTCAGTGAATGGATGGGCGGGTTCACCATTCGATTGGTTTAGGAACGATACACTCATACATTCCGGTTTTGAGTCTCAACGTCAGATAAATCAGGAAGGAATTTATTCTGTTAGTGAACACCGGTGTGGTACTATTTTGAATGCTGATTCGGTAACCATACTGGTTCACCAACTCCCGATAGTGAGAACTGTAAATGCAAGCTTATGTGCCGGTGAAGAGGTTTTGCTCACAGGTTTGCCTTTAGGCGGAAGCTTTTCGGTTGCGAATCCCTATCAAGGAAACTCAACCACTTTTCAATATCAGTTTACCGATAGTTTTGGATGTTCTGCTACTGCAATAGGATCAATTGTAGTGCATCCATTACCTTTAGTTACCATCACCAACACCGGCACTATTTTTCCATTAAATATGGAACCAGTTGCGCTTACTTCGAATGTAAACGGGACCTTTAGCGGAGTTGGGGTTGTAAGTAATTATTTTATACCCTCTTTGGCAGGAATGGGCAATGATTATTCTATCAAACTAAATTACACCAATTCATTCGGATGTGTTGGAACAGACTCTATTCTTTTATCGGTTATAACTCCATGCGTAACTCCCGCACAAGAGCTGGAAATCACCCAAATGGAGGAAAATGTATCTGAGGGAAAAGTAGTGAATTTCAGTGTTGATCTAAACGCGTCGGATTATAAAATTCAATGGACACTACCGACGGGTTGTGTGGCACTTTCAGCATTAAATGAAACAACCGTAAGTATGATATGGAATGGCAAAACGGACGAGTTAAAAGTTGCATTAATTAATAGCTGTAATGATAAATTTGAATTGAAAACCACAGTGGCAATAAATAACTCAGCGCCCCTTTTTAATGTGAGTATTTACCCGGTTCCAACTTCTGAATACCTAACAATTGAAACGCTTAGTGTTTCGGCATCACAAAGTATTACGATTCAAATTTTCGATGCAACAGGGCAATTAGTAAAAACAGTTCCGACTGTTGAGAAAATGCAACGCGTTTCTGTTAAAGAATTTGCAGATGGAGTTTATCTGTTAGTAGTTAATTGCGGTGCTAAAATTGAAAAATTCAGGATGGTAAAAAATTAAATTTTATCGTGTGAATTAGTGAATCTCCGAATAATGTGGATTGGTTAAAAAGGTATTGTCAGTTAGTGTACGAAGGAAACTAATAATATCTGATTTTTGCTGAGTAGATAAGGTAATTCCACCAACAAGTAAAGGATCAAGAGTTGCAGAAGGGACTACACCGGAAACATAATGATCGAGCACCTTATCCAGGGTTTTAAATTTACCGTTGTGCATGTAAGGGTAGGAAACCTCCACATTTCTTAAAGAAGGAACCTTAAATTTTCCCATGTCGTTAGCATCCAAAGTGATGTGTGCTCTTCCCTCATCACTAACAAAAGTTGAATCAAGACCGTTATTTCGAAAGGAGTTGTCGGTAAAAAGAGGTTCTGCATGACACGATGCACACTTTTGACGAAATAAAGTCAATCCGTTCAACTCGTTCGCACTCAAAGTTCCTCCCGCCTCGCCACGCACATACTTGTCGTAACGCGAATCGGCAGAGACTAATACTGCCATAAATTGAGCAAGAGCTTTCAACATTAATTGGGAGGTGATGGAATCGGATCCATAGGCAACTTCGAACAGTCCGGGATAAATGGGACTAGCTCTGAGTTTATTCACTACATTTCCTAATGATTCATTCATTTCTACCGGGTTCTCAATAGGCGCTATTGGTTGAACTTCGATATGATTGATTCCTCCGTCCCACATAAAATTATCTTTCCAGGCCATATTAAAAATACCGGGCGCATTACGGGTACCGAGTAATCCATCAAAACCATGACTCACTTTATGATCGATGTGAGCGAAAGCACCCGCTTGTAAATGACAACTTCCACATGAAATACTGTTGTCTTTTGATAAAATAGGATCGTAAAACAATTTCCTGCCTAACTCAAATCGTTCATTAGTGACCTGGTTATTGGTAAACTGATAAACTGGAGCAGGAAACCCTTGGGGTATCACAAAAGCAATTTTATCAGGTGGCATGGGTGAATTGTCATCTCTTTTGCAGGAGGCTGCAAAAAATAATATTCCCAATAGCACCCATAAGGCCCTGTTGTTTTTCATTGATTCAATTTGATACAAATATAGCGAATAACATGCAGCCACCATAATTTTGAATCGTTAAACTCCCCGTACTAAATAAAAATCCTCCTCGGTGTATGGGTTGGTTGCAAGTGGTATTGATGTTCAACACCTTACAGGTGTAAAAGGGCATAAGTATTGGGAATTTTTGTACCTACCGGTTGTGATTTTGGAGCATGCGCATTTGAAAGGCTCATAGCAGGATAACATAATACTTCATCGTTGTAGCTGTAGTTATATCCGAGCGCATTCAATACACTGCGAGCAATAAAAACTCCACGGCCACCGGATTCAGGGCATTGAGCTGCGACTTCTACTATCTGTGAGCTATTTCCAAAGGGCTTCATGAAGTGAAAGTTACAAAAATATCCTTAAATTGGTAGTTTATTGCCAATATATTATCTAACAAATTCATTCCACACCACTATTCATAAAACAAATCATCAATTTTTTTAATAATAGAATCTCGTTGCTCAATAGTGTA
>JBBQVM010000343.1:0-3318 GCA_038211525.1 Bacteroidia bacterium | reverse complement strand
ACATTGACCATGTACTTGGAAACTATTTTATCGCTACAAAATATGGTCTTAAGCTGGAAGCTCATAAAAAAGAGGTGCCGGTGCTAGAATCGTCCGGATATGTGAGTAAAATTTATCAAATCAATATGAATCCCTCACCTGCACCGGAATCATTTCTGGAAGAGGGTGACACCATCAAATTCGGCAATTCAGAGTTGGGTGTTTTATTCACGCCTGGACACAGTCCCGGTAGCATTACCTTTTTCTCGAAAAAAGATCAATTTATTATTTCCGGCGATGTGTTATTCGAAAGAAGTATTGGACGCACCGATTTACCCGGTGGCGATTACGATACTTTAATCAATTCGATCATCGCTAAGCTATTGCCTTTGGGGGATGAGGTTACTGTATATTCCGGACATGGTAATCCCACCAAAATTGGTTTGGAAAAACGGATGAACCCATTTTTAAGAGAGCATCTCCAAAATTAGTTTTTCCACTTCAGGTGTATTCCATTTTTTTTCAATTCCTTCCATATTCATCACCTTATCCATAATTTTTTCCTGCTTAAGTCCGTCTGCTAACGCATTGCTATATGGAATTTCGCTAAAGGTAACCATGGTGTAAAGCGGTGTCCACTTGTCGGGATGTTTTTCACTGAAAGATGCCTCAATTTTTTTCCGCAAAAGGAAATCAGGATGTCCGACTAAATCACGCATTTCAAAAAAGTTGGCCACTGCTAAATCTGCAATGGCATCACTGTTCGGTTTTCGTGTTTGTTCAAACGCCGGCATAATTAAATCCCAGTTGTGATCATGTTTATTAATTAGCGTTTCCAATTCTACACAATCTTCAAAACCGCAATTCATTCCTTGTCCGTAAAACGGAACTATTGCATGTGCTGCATCGCCAATAAGCATTAAATGATTTTTCCACGACCAAGGAAAGCATTTTACGGTCATTAGTGATCCGGTAGGATTGTTAAAAAAATCATCTTCAAGAGTAGGCATGAGTTGCAAAACATCTGAAAATATTTCCTTAAAGAATGCTGTGACTTTTTCTTTTGAATTAATTTTTTCAAAGGATGGATCACCACTATATGGGAAAAAGAGTGTGCAGGTAAAACTACCATCCAGGTTCGGCAGTGCAATCAGCATATAGCCCCCACGAGGCCAAATATGGAGTGCATTTTTTTCCATTTGGTGTGTTCCGTGCTCCCCGGCAGGAATAGTTAATTCTTTGTATCCATGTTCGAGATAGCTTTGTGAGTAATTGTACCTTTCGGTGAACATTAGGCTTAATCTTCCGGCAGAAAATGCGCCATCAGAACTAATTATGATATCCGATTTTACAATTGATTTTTCACCTGTTTGAATATTTTCAAAATGCGCAATATTATTTTCGAGATCAACATTGGTACATCGTTGTTGGTAATGAATTTTAGCACCATGCTCTTCTGCCTGGTCCATTAAAACACAATTTAATCCTCCTCTTGAAACGGAATAAATTGCTTGTCCTTCTTTAGCATAAGCCTGATAGTTGATAGAACCATCGAGGTTATGAATCATTCTCCCCTCCATAGGAATTGCTACTTTTCTTACTTCTGCATCGAGCCCAACACCTGCCAGTCCTCTCCAGCCTCTATCAGAAAGAGCTAGATTTATCGACCTCCCTGCTGAGATCGTATCTTTTCGCATATCAGTTCGTCGTTCGTAAATCTCAACAGTATAACCGTGTTTCGTCAAGTAAGCCGATAATAATGATCCAACTAAACCGGCTCCAATGAGGGTAACTTTTTTATCTCTTTTTTTCATGATCGTAATAAAAAAAGTAAATTATTTATTTTCAAGAATTGCTTTGTAAAGAAGTTCGCCAAACAGATAAACATCATTAAAGGAATTGTATAACGGTACAGGGGCGATGCGAATTACATTGGGATGTCGCCAATCAGAAATAACACCTTTTGATCCGAGGTAATCGTGAATTTTTTTCCCGTTCTTTGAAATTACAGTAGATAACTGACAGCCTCTTTCAACTGGAGGAGTAATTATTTCAACATGATTAATTCCTTGGCATTTTGAATTAATATCGTTGATTATAAATTCCAGATAACTTGTAAGACTCTTACTTTTTTCTATCAAAGAATTCATGCCGGCCTCATCAAAAATTTCCATCGAAGCTCGCAATGCAGCCATAGAAAATACAGGAGCATTACTTACCTGCCAACCATCTGCTCCCATTTTAGGAATAAAATCAAGTGGCATAGTGAATCTGGTGTCAGGTTCATTTCCCCACCAACCTGCAAACCTGGGAAGTTCAGTATTGTTTGCATGTTTATCGTGAACAAATGCTCCTCCTACTGCACCTGGACCGGCGTTCAAATATTTATACGAGCACCAGGCGGCAAAATCAACGTTCCATTCGTGCAACTTTAACTCCGCATTACCGGTAGCATGTGCAAGGTCGAAACCGACAACTGCTCCCATTTTATTTGCTGCCTCTGTAATTGCTTTCATGTCGAACAATTGACCGGTGTAGTAATTTACGCCACCAATCATCACCAGAGCTAATTCATTGGCATGTTCAGCAATTACTTTTAAAATATCTTCTGTTCTATGTGTGTGTTCACCTGGGAGGGGTTCTAGTTCAATAAGTGCTTTAGATGCATCAAAAAGTTGTTGGCCTCCTCTGTTTGAGTGAAATTTTACTTGTGTTTCTAAAGCATATCTGTCGGATGAAAAGGGGCCTTTTTCAAAAATGATTTTATACCTTTTTGCCGTGGGGCGATAAAATGAAACCATTAAAAAGTGCAAGTTGGCAGTTAATGAATTCATCACTACTACCTCATGGGGCAATCCTCCAACTAAACGTGCAGTAGCATCTCTTAAAAATTCGTGATACGGAAACCAGGGATGTTTTGCATGCATGTGGCCTTCAACTCCAAGGTTTTTCCAATCTTCCAACTCCTGTTCAATAAAATTTCTGGTGTTCTTTGGTTGCAATCCTAATGAATTACCACAAAAATAAATTGATTGTTTCCCATTAATTACCGGGAACAGAAATTGATTCCGGAATTTTGAAAGTCGGTCATTTTTATCTAATTCATCGGCGAAAGCCTGCGTATTTTCAAATACCATTACTATAAATTTTTAGCCAACAAAGAAAAACAACATATAAATAGGAAACAATGTTTAAAATCATGCACATCTGAAAAACAACACCAAAATAAATTGTAGCGCCATTGCTCCATCAATCACAAATGTGTAATAGTCTTTGGACCTTTTTAAACCGGTTCCGGCAATTATTGCAGCTGTGATGGCTGCGGAAACATAAAGTGCG
>JBBQVM010000342.1:0-3354 GCA_038211525.1 Bacteroidia bacterium | reverse complement strand
GTCCTTGATCACTTTTGGTGGTAGGTGTAATAATTGGTTCTGGTAAGCGATCGTTTTCTTTCAAACCTTCAGGTAGTTTTACACCACACAGTTCTCTCAATCCACTCTTGTAAGTTCTCCATGCATGTCCGGCAAGGTATCCTCTTATTACCATTTCTACTCTAAAGGGATTACACATTTTTCCTACAGTAACACTGGGATCAGGAACTTCAAGTATCCAATTTGGAACATCTTTTTTTGTTGCTTCCATAAAGTAAGCAGCAAGTTGATTTAATACCTGACCTTTAAAAGGAATTGCTTCAGGTAATACTACATCAAAAGCAGATATCCGATCACTTACTACCATCACCAAAAATTTGTTATCAATAGTATATACATCTCTCACCTTTCCTTTGTAGTACATAGTTTGTCCGGGAAAATGAAATGAGGTTGATTGGAGTGTTTTCATAATTACTATACTAATTAATCGTAAATATCATTTTTCTTAGAAAGCTTCAAATCCTGCAGAACCGAAGATTTTACATTGATTTGGAAATAGTAGTTCTGCTGGAATCCGAATGGCACCCAATTGGCCCGCATTTCCCAGCAATGGAGATCACGGTAAATCCCAATGGAGGTATAAGATAAATCTTTCGCTCTGAAATCATAACCTGAATTAAAGGTGATTTTCCAATTGGTTGTTAATGCAACATCGCCATAAAAGTTGAGCGTTTGATTTATTTCTGCTTCCAACAACGCTGGCCGTGAATAAGCAACATTATAGTTTACTGAAAGATTAAAAGGAATAATTAAATCATCGGCTGCGTTTGGTTTTTTGTTTCCTCCCGAAGCATTTGCATTGGGTTTGCCTGCATTGTTCAATGCAAAACTTATTGAAAGAGAAGAACTCACCAGTCGAGCCAGTCGATTATTTTCTGATAGCTCGGAGGTGTTTATCCTGCGTCCCTCAGAATCTAACGTATAAGGGTCGAAGCTACCGGACAAACTAATGTTCACACGATCAAAAAGAGTGGTGCGACCATTAATAGTTATGTTTGACCATTTTAGGGAATCAACTGCTGTATTGTAGGATACCCCTGCAGATAGACTTTCGAAAATTTTAATTTTCTTAAAATTAACGGAGGTATCAGTTACACTTCGTGTTTTCATCTCGAGGTTATTGTCGAGATTAAATCCTATCACTCCGTATTTCCCGGAGGGAGCGCCACCATAAATACCGGTTTCAAAAATGGAATATTTTGCAGTGTTACCTAATGCATCGGTTTGATAATCTTTGTAATAATTAAAATTCGGATTACTATAATCAGGGCGATAGCCATACGAAATTGTTGGTGACATCACATGACGAATTGCTGCAATTTTTCCTTTACGGAATTGCACCATTCCATAAACTCTGGTATTTAATGAGGTGCTGAAAAGAAAATCGCGTGAAGCTCTGAAAGCATTTAGTGTATCGGTGATTATGCTATCATTAAGTACATCGTAATTTTTGCGAATGGTTTTCATGTACCATTTTTCATTGTAGGTTACAGAGGGTGAAAGCGTGAAATATTTTAAAACCTTAATTGATGTACTCACCGGAATGGTGTGTGACATTCCATATCTAAATTGATTTGCGCTACCACTCTTGAACAATAAATCATCTTTTGTTTGAATGGTATTCTGGAAATTATTTTGATAGCTGACTCCGATTTTTTCATACCATTTTTCTGTTCCTATTCCCGCACTTCGCTTAAATGGAAACAACCTGTTAACACTAAAGTTTGTAGTAGGTAAACTTAAGGAGATATCATGTGTTATGGTGTTTTGTGTATGCGATAAACTAGATGAGAAGGAGTAGGGTTTTCCCTGCCATGATTTCGACCAAGCTACGGACGATTGAAAGGTGTTGGTGAGATAATTGGTGGCTGAAGAAAGGTTATTCTGGTAATAGCTGGAACTTCCTGCATTTACATTGGCCGAGAAAACACTACTTGGACGTGCTTTAGGATCCTGGCGATGGTTCCATCTGATAAAAAAATCTTTAGACAAGTTATAATCAGGGAGTTCTTTTTCAGAGGTCTTTATTTCAGAAAAACTTACCGATAAATTTCCATTGTAACGATACCTGTTGGCATAATTGGAGTTTAATTTTAGCCCCCAGCTGCCGAGCGTATAAATATCACTGGTAATTGCAAAATCAATCACATCACCAATTCCAAAATAGTAACCACCATCCTTAAAATAAAAACCTAGTCTTCCCGATTCCCCATAAGCAGGTAATAAAATTCCGGCAGAACGGTGTTTTCGTGTAGGGAAATAGCCAAATGGAATGGCTAGAGGCAAAGGAACACCCTCAATAACGAGGTAAGCCGGACCGGTTACCACTTTGTTGTTTTGAATTACTTTTAATTTATTTGCCGAAATAGCATAATGCGGGTGGGGTAAATCGCAGGTAGTGTACGCACCATTGCGAATGAAATAATTGTTCTCATCAATTTTTTTTATAGTTTGCCCCAGTATGTAACCATCACCCTGAGTAGTGTTTACTTGGGTGATTTTACCTTTTTTAGTATCAAAATTGTATGTGACGGTTTTAGCGGTGAACCGATCAGCCCCCTCCATAAAAACAGGAAGCCCCACCTCCGAACCGCTACTATCCAAAACCCCTTTTGCAAAAAGTTGTCGATTATTCCAGTTTACCTCCACATAACCGGCCTCCATTTGAATATCTTCATAGGCAATTTTTGCATTTCCGTAAAGAAAAACTTTTTCACCTTCAATATCGAAACGTATGGAATCATCAGCAGTATAGTGAACTTTCGATTTAAGTTCAGTACTAGTTGTTACCACCAGTGAGTCTTTAAAAGTAGAATCCGGATTTAATGCCTGAATAGAGTTATTTGAAATAGTAAGGGTATCAACCAGCATTTTTTGGGCTGTGCTGTCAATTACATTTTGCGCATTGACTTCAACATCAGATGCCATGCAAAATAAAAGCATAACAAAAGTGGTTAATATTTTTGTTGATATTGAGTTCCCGAGGCTGGGCATTGAACGATTAAGAGGAGTAATTTTGTGGTCTCAAAGCTAAAGAAAATAAAAATTGCCCAATTGAACAGACTACTCATATTTACAATTTTACTTTTATCACTGCTGTTTTCCTCATTTTCAACGGGAAACAAGCCGCAAAAGTATCAAATCAGGACCATAGTTATTGATGCAGGCCATGGGGGACATGATGCAGGCTGCCTGGGATCATCTACTCAGGAAAAAAATATCGCGCTGGCCGTATCCCTCAAGTTGGGTGAATTAATTGAAAAGTTTTTCCCCGACATAAAGGTGATTTATACGCGTAAAACAGATGTTTTTGTT
>JBBQVM010000341.1:0-3373 GCA_038211525.1 Bacteroidia bacterium | reverse complement strand
ATACTTCTCTAATCTCTTACTTTTCGGTCTGCCTCCAGGCCAAAATTTGTATATTCAGGTATTTGGATATGGAGGTGCTACCGGTACTTTTCGTTTATGTGTAAATGATGTTCCATTGGTAGTCTTAGACAGTAGCGAGCTTCCCATAGTAATGATCAATACCCTAAATCAAACCATTATTCCTGATGATAAAATCAACTGTTTGATGGATATTAAATACAATGGTGCCGGCACTATCACACATGTTTCTGACAGCTCAAATATTTATAGTGGAAATATAGGAATAGAAATTCGTGGAGCAACTTCTGCAAGTTACCCTCAGCATCCTTATGGAATTGAAACGCGCACCAGTACCTTTTCAAATAATAATGTCTCTCTCTTAGATATGCCTGCTGAAAATGATTGGGTATTGATATCCAATTTCAATGACCTGTCGTTGATAAGAAATACACTTGCTTACAAACTCTTTGGCGAAATGGGTAATTACAGCCCACGTACCCGTTTATGTGAAGTTTTGATTGATAGTGTTTATGAAGGTATTTATGTATTCGGTGAGAAAATTAAGCGCGATAATAATCGCGTTGATATTGCCAAACTCACTGCTGCAGATACCATTAATGATGAGCTAACAGGTGGATACATTCTTCAACAAAACTATTGGGATGCGAACAATAGTTTTCAATCCAATTATTCACCTATTGACCATCCCGGTTTCGATGTTCATTTTGTGTATGATTATCCGAGTCCGGATACTATTCTTCCAATTCAGAAAGCTTATATCGCATCTTACATTGATAGTTTAGAAGGCGCGCTCTATAGCGTTAACTTTACCGACCCGATAAACGGTTATAGAAAATATCTTGATGTAAAATCATTTATAGATTATTTTCTAGTGAATGAACTGGCTCGGAATGCCGATGGATTTAAGAAAAGTGTATTTTTTCATAAGGATAAAAATTCCAATGGAGGTAAATTTAAAGCAGGTCCGGTATGGGATTTCGATTGGGCATGGAAAAATATTTATGGTTGTCCCATCTTCGAAGTAACAGACGGATCAGGATGGGCTCATCACATTAATGATTGTTTTACTGATAATTATTCTACAGGCTGGTATATAAGACTTTTACAGGATAGCACCTTTAATAATGAACTTAGATGCACTTATGAAGATTATCGTCAGACTATTTTTGACACTACTAACATTTTTTCATACATAGATAGTGTAGGCCTGGTGGTGCAAAATGCGCAAGCACGACATTTTCAAAAGTGGCCTATTCTAGGTATTAGTGGACCGGCGCCGGAAATCGGACCGATTGCAACTACTTACAATTCAGAACTAGATACTCTAAAAGCCTGGATAAGCACACGATTGCAATGGCTCGATGCTAACATCCCCGGATTATGTACTCTTTCTGCTATAAATGAAAATTCGCATTCTAATACTTTCAATTGTTTTCCTAATCCTGCCGGCAACAAATTGACGATTTCGATTGATACTAAGTTATTAAACCAACCCTACCGTTTATTCGATTTCACCGGTAAGTTGATTAAATTTGGGATGTTGGAAAGTTACTATTCAGTAATTGACATTTCAAACTTACCAAAAGGGGTATACTTTATTATTGCATTCGATGAATACAATCGATATTCGCAAAAAATAGTAAAAGATTAGTAAAACATTAGGTGTTGCTTTTGACAAAAGCCTGGTAAATAAAAAAACGAACCCACTAATAAAAGTAGGTTCGTTTTAATAAATATTCACTTTGTAAATGCCGAAGCCTACAAACTTAAAAGTTTTACTTTGGCATTAATACAGAATCAATCACATGAATGACACCATTTGTTCCTTTTAAATCAGTCGCAGTAACCATCGCTTTACCACCGTTCTCATCAGTTAGCATTACTTTGCCATCTACTACAGACGCAGTTAATTTTCCACCTGCAACTGTTGTCAATACAACTTTACCATTACCTTTTTTAATAGCTTCCAAAACAGCTTTTGCATCCAGATTACCTGCAACCACATGATAGGTTAAAATGCCTGCAAGTTTTGACTTATTCTCTGGCTTCAATAAATTTTCAACTGTACCGTCAGGAAGTTTTGAAAATGCATCGTTGGTAGGAGCGAATACGGTGAAAGGCCCTTTAATTTTTAAAGTAGTAACCAAATCAGCTGCTTTTAGCGCTGCAACAAGAGTTGTATGTGCTTTAGAGCTTATTGCTATATCCACAATGTCTCTTTTTTCTTGTGCCATAGTGGTCATAGTAAGTATTGTTGCCGCAACAGACAATGCAAGGATTTTAATTGATTTCATAATTTTTCTTTTTTTACTGTTAGGATTGATTTTTGTTATTTATAAATTTGTTGAGAGATTAACAACTATGTTCTTCAAAAGGTTTAATTTAACTAAAATTATTATTTTAGGTTACTAGTTAGTCGAAATCTGAACGAGTGATTCCTTAAAAAATTATTTGTTTAATAGTACCGGTATCCTTTTATAAAGTGAGACCACATCATTTAGTTGACGAAAAAAATACTCTCGAAAATTTTACTGTTAAATAATTGGTCCTTTTACAATTAAAATTCCTGAATCAAGCAGAAATTCCTCGAACTATTTTATTTATCCAATTTGGCAGGAAATCATGGTTTGCCGGAAATGTTAGTGTTGATGCCTTTTCCAATTCAGGGGATTAGTTCTAAATTATCTTATCGTTTACTTATTTTGTTTTGGGTAATACTTCGCTGACGAGTGCATTTGAACCGGTCAATATCCATACCCCTTAACGCTTCGTGCTTGGTAGAACGCCCTTTGGTACGTTCACGCCAAAGCTTAAAACTAGAGAGTTTTAGCTCTTTCCGCATAAGTTTAATTACCTCCTGTTGCTTTAAGCCAAATTGCATTTCAATAGCTTCAAAGGTTGTCCTATCTTCCCAGGCCATTTCTATTATACGATCTATATCAGCGCTACTTAAATCAATTGTTAATGTCATTTTAATTTTCTTGTTTGTTTTTATTCATTCTGCATTTTTCACTGCAATATTTCACCTCATCCCACACTTTAGTCCACTTCTTTCTCCAACTGAAAGGCCTCTTGCAAACAACACATATTTTAGTCGGCAAATTGGCTTTATTTATATTAAGCATTAGATGCGAATTAGTTTTTTATCTCTTAATGTATTCAGAGTCATTACTTTTCCTTCATTAAGGTTCCTGTATTTGATAACATCGCATAAAAACCCTTTATGGTCGCCACCATCAAAACTGCTAATAGTTTTTAAATGCATTACCGCTAAGCAATTTTTTAAAATATTAAAGCCGGTCCATTCTTCCAATTCACTTCTTGTTTTTAACCAAGCTATTTTATCAATATT
>JBBQVM010000340.1:0-3389 GCA_038211525.1 Bacteroidia bacterium | reverse complement strand
ATCTACGTAAGCTAACCCTTTTTTAATTAAAGTACATGCGAACTCATAAATTTGCTCGAAATAATCAGAGGTGTAAAACTCATTACTCCATTCAAAGCCGAGCCATTTAATATCTTCTTTAATACTATTTACGTATTCGGTATCTTCAGTAACCGGATTGGTATCATCGAATCGCAAATTTGTTTTTCCACCGAATTCTTTTGCTAAACCAAAGTTTAAACAAATTGATTTGGAATGGCCAATGTGTAAATATCCGTTGGGCTCAGGCGGAAACCTTGTCAAAACACGACCACTGTGTTTCCCATTCTTAACGTCTTCGGCAACTATTTCTTCCAGAAAATTTAAACTCTTTTCCATACTTATTTTTATTTATAAAATTTCGTTTCGATTTGGAAAGCGAAATACAGATTTATTTTAAAAATAGTTTATTCCTATTCCAATTCAACTATTTGTTTTGTCATTTATCATTTGCAGCGCATTATTTAGGCGTTTTACTACCTCATCCTTACCCAATAATTCCAACATACCTAATAAATCAACACCAACTCCCTGGCCGCTTATAAACACCCTTAACAAGTGCATAATTTCTCCCGGCTTCAAGCTGTTAGCAGCAGCAGTTGCCTTAATCGCACCGTCTACTTCAGCAATACTAAATTCATTTAATTGCTGCAATGAGTTAACTAGTTCTTTGAAAAAGGAGAGGTATTGATCTTTCCACTTTTTGGCAATAGTAGGTTGATCATACTCGTGTGGAGTTTCAAATAAATAGTTGCCTGTAGGAATCATTTCCGATTCAAAGTGAATACGGTCTTTTAATAATTCAACTGTTCTATGCAGAAACTTTTCACTTAGGCGCACATCGCTAGCATCATAATTAAATTCTTTCATTACGGAAGT
This sequence comes from Bacteroidia bacterium, assembly GCA_038211525.1. Lineage (GTDB taxonomy): Bacteria > Bacteroidota > Bacteroidia > AKYH767-A > OLB10 > JADKJB01. The sequence goes on along the minus strand of JBBQVM010000340.1, from coordinate 2,492 downwards.
TCTTAAACGATCGGCAAGATCCGAAACAGGCTGCATACGAAGATACTGTTCATTGAACCATTTTGTTTTTTCGGGATCAAATCGTGCTCCGCTTTTGTGAACGTGCTCAAAAGAAAATGCCTCTACCAATTCATCCATCGAAAAAATTTCCTGTTCGGTGCCTGGATTCCATCCTAAAAAAGCCAACATGTTAACGAACGCTTCAGGATAATAACCACGCTCTTTATAACCAGAAGACAATTCACCGGTTACGGGATCGGTCCAGTTTAAAGGAAACACCGGAAAGCCCAGCCTATCGCCATCCCTTTTGCTCAGCTTCCCGTTGCCATCCGGTTTTAAAAGTAATGGAAGGTGAGCGTATTGTGGCATTTTATCGGCCCACCCCAAATACCTGTATGTCATAATATGCGCAGGAGCAGAAGGGAGCCACTCTTCACCTCGTATTGCATGGGTGATTTCCATCAACACATCATCAACTATGTGAGCCAGGTGGTAGGTTGGCATTCCATCCGATTTTAACAATACTTTATCGTCCACCAATGAAGAGTTAACCGTTACCTCACCCCGAATAATATCCGTAAAAGTTACATTTTCTCCCAATGGCATTTTTAACCTGATCACATATGGTGTTCCCGATTCCAATTTTTGCTTCAGCTCATCAGCGGTCAATGTCAATGAGTTAACCATGGTGTTCCGGGATGTTCCATTATATTGGGGAGCCACTTCACCGGCGCTAATCAGCCGATTTCTCATATTTTCAAGTTCTTCAGGGGTATCAAAAGCATAGTAAGCATGCCCTGAAGTAACCAGTTGTTCAGCATACTTATTATAGATTCCCAATTCTTTTCGCTCCGACTGCCGGTATGGTCCATAAGGTCCTCCCATCGGAACACCTTCATCAATGGTTATTCCGCACCAATGGAGCGCTTCAATAATATAATCTTCAGCACCTGAAACATAGCGATTCTGATCGGTATCTTCAATACGTAACAGGAAATCGCCACCATGCTTTTTAGCAAATAAATAGGCAAACAAGGCGGTACGCACACCGCCCATGTGCAGAGGGCCGGTAGGACTAGGTGCGAAGCGGGTTCTTACTTTAGGATTCATAAATAGTGAAAATTCAGGTGCAAAAGTAACGAATCTACCGTGTATACCACTGAAATTCACCTTTTGAAAAGTGCGCTGAATTATTAATCGAAAGCACGATATTACTTGAACACCTTATTATTAGGCTTGAAAATACTTCCAATCCATTTTCTGCTTATGGGGTTAATATTGTAGCACATGTTCTACATGGGATATAAAATGAAGAATTTAGCCATCTGAAAAAAAGTGGTTTACCCATTTACAGCGGCGATACACAAAGTTGTTAGGTTGCTTCGCCAAATGTTAAAAAATCAGTCAATTAATCCATCTACTTTTGTTTTGTGAAAACAATTAGCGATGTCGTTTTTGACAAATCATTCTTATCGATTTCCCTCGTTCCGGAGGCAAAAATAATTCATTTAAAATGGAAAGGCTATTCTACTTCTGAACAATTTAGAGAAGGGTTGAATGCTGCTCTTGAATTAGTACAAGAACATGGAATTGAATATTGGTTAGGAAATTTAAAATTAATGCAGGTAATTTTATCGGGTGACGAAGAATGGGCAACAACGGAATGGTACCCATTGATTGTAAAAACGAAAGTGAAAAAAATGGCCATTGTAACATCACTTGATTATTTTAATAATTCCACAGTAAAAAGAATAGTAGAACGATCAGAGCCCGTAACAAATTTTGAAACTCGTTATTTTGTAGATGTAAACGAAGCTTATGAATGGCTAACTTTGATTTCGTAAAATTTTTACCTCAACCTATTCCGTCTTTCTTTAAAATTATATTTAAAAATGTTTTTTGCCTCGTCGGGCAGGAAAGCTTTTTCAATTAAAGAATCTACCTGATCAACTCCGGCAACAAAATGATCAAGTATTTTTTTTGTTCTTAATGATGACAACCCCATTCTGGTAGCTAGGTCTGTAAATTCATTTCTGGTATAATGTCCGTATTCCCTAAATTCAGAAGTATCCCGATCACCTGTAAATAATCCGCCCGGAAGTGCCAGTTCGGGGCCAAGCTCATGAAGACGAGTGCCAATCATATTAAAAAGTGGCGCCATAACTAAATCGCCTCGTGATGTTTGAGCAAGTCCAAAATTTTTCATATCTGCTGAACCGTTAGCAATCAGCCATGAAAAAACTAGCTGAGACAAAAATTTTTCTTTAGTTAAAATTGATGCAGCAACCAGTTGATCTATTACTACCGCTATGTGGCTATATGTTTTTGTATGGATGCTACCAATAGCTGTGTTCAACCGATTCAAAAGTGTATCAAAATTTTCAAATCCTTTCAGAAAAGATTTTGTAGATGATTTTGAATAAATATTTCGCGTGATATAAGCAGGCTGTCCGTTAGGGAAAAAAATTAGCGCATTAGGCATTGTTTCCATC
>JBBQVM010000339.1:0-3394 GCA_038211525.1 Bacteroidia bacterium | reverse complement strand
CTTGAAATTTGCTTACTTATTAGGAAAAACTACTACATTAGTAAACACTACCTGGCCTGAAACAAACAGGGTTCAAAAACGGAACAGAAGAATTGGAACTTCAGTTTCAGGAATTACCAATTTTATAGACGATCATTCACTAAATGAATTGAAAGACTGGCTGGAAAGTGGATACCATGAAATTCAAAGATGGGACGAAATCTATTCATCATGGCTTTGTGTACCGAGAAGCATAAAAACAACTAGTGTAAAGCCAAGCGGGACCGTAAGTCTTTTAGCGGGTGTGAACCCTGGCTGTCATTTTCCCGAATTCGAATATTATATCCGCAGGATCAGAATTGCCAAAAGTTCACCGCTGATAGCATCAATAAAAAAGGCGGGCTTGCCGATTGAAGATGATGTGGTTGATCCAAGCTCTCTGGTTGTTGAATTTCCGGTACATAATTCCGGAAAATGTTTAGACAAAGTATCTATTTGGGAACAGGTTGCACTTGCAGTCTTTCTGCAACGCTATTGGTCAGATAACCAGGTGTCGTGTACAGTTACATTCAAACCGGAAGAAAGTAGTCAGATAAACACCGTACTTGACTACTACAAATATGATCTTAAAGCAATAAGTTTCTTACCAAAACTTGAAACCGGCGCTTATGCACAAATGCCTTATGAGGCTATATCAAAAAGCACGTATGAATCCATGATTAAAAAAATAAACCCTATAGAGTATCTGGAATCTAGTGAAGACGCTGTTGGTGAAAAATTCTGTAGTAATGATGTTTGTTTAGTAAATTAAAACATTTTGAAACATACTGAATCGCACTTCCGGCTGATCTTCATTATATAAGTATTGACAAACAAATAAATAAAAATAATGAAAAATAATTTAACTTTCGGACTATTGATTTTAATCGGTTCACTGGCACTAACTGTTGTAGCATGCAAAAAAGATACAACAACTAATCCGACACCGCTTCCGGTTGAAAAAATATTTAATTTTAAAATTGGTTACAATGTAGATGGCGTACCATTGCAATTTGATACCATGATGTACCAAAATAGTGCGGGCAATCAATTTTCAATAAATAAGATTCATTATTATTTATCGGGGTTTAAATTTATTGCAGCAAACGGAAACTTCACATCATCCGATACTATCATATATTTGGAGGCTGGGTCAGGATCACCAAATCATTTTCAAATAAAAGGTCTTGAATTCGGTAATTATTCTTCCATTTCATTTTATATCGGATTGGATTCAACAAGTAATATTACCGGCAATTTACCAAATACCGTTGCTAATTTGAATATGGCATGGCCAGAATTGATGGGAGGCGGATATCACTTCATGAAATTTGAAGGTAACTTTCTAAATCAGGGAACATCCTATGGTTTTGCAATGCATCTTGGTAAAAATCCCCATCTGGTAACAATCAACATACAACGATCTATCATAATTCACAACCCTGTCGATTCCATTTCACTTAACATGAACATAAATGAATGGTTTAAAAATCCAAATATTTATGATTTTAATACTGATGGCAACTATTCTATGGGAAGTGATGCAGCGATGCTTAAATTATCACAAAATGGGACAGATGTTTTCAATTAAATAATGAATAATTTAAAATATTAGCGCTAAAATATCAATAAGATGAAATATTCAACCTTTGTTATTTCTCTCGCACTATTAGTTACAATATCTTCTTGTAAAAAAGAAAAAGATGACCTAGAAGAAAGTAATTATATTGCAACGCCCTATAAAATTAATGTTCCTTCAAATCTTCCAATACTAGAAACACCGGCCGAAAATCCAACAACAGTTGAGGGAGTGATATTGGGACGAATGCTATATTACGATAATATACTTCATCCTCAATCGCAGTACTCCTGTTCATCATGCCATCATCAATCAGAAGGATTTACCACTGCTGGAACTAACATCATCCCTCATATCAATCTTGCTTTCAGTAAAAAATTCCTTTGGAATGGAAGATTACAAGGAAGCCTGGAAGAAGCAATGAAATTTGAAGTGGAAGAATTTTTCGGAACAACCAATACCTCCAAGTTACAAGCCGACCCTATATATCCTATTTTATTTAAAAAGGCTTTTGGAAGCTCTCAGGTCACCTTAAAGAATACAGAATTTGCAATGGCGCAATTTGTTAGAACCATGATAAGTGGCAACTCAAAATTTGATCGGTTTGTTCGTCATGAAGAAAATCTTACCACCCAGGAAATGATCGGATTTACAGTATTTAATACTGAAAAAGGAGATTGTTTCCATTGTCATAGTATTTCAATGATGACCGACAATGAGTTACATAATATAGGTTTGGATTCAATTTTTGATGGAGTAAACCAGGGCTACTTTGCCTCTTCAGGCAATCCAGCCGACCTTGGCAAATTCAAGTCGCCTTCGCTCCGAAACGTAGCGTTAAGAACATCATATATGCATGATGGACGGTTCACCACACTCGATCAAGTAATCAACCATTACAATAACGAAGTAAAACTTTCGCCTTCACTTGATCCAATAATGACCAAGCCGGGCAAAGAATTCGGACTCGGCCTTACTTCTTTTGAAATTGAGGCCTTAAAAGCCTTCCTAAATACATTAACAGATTCTACTTATCTTAACAATCCAAATCTTTCATCCCCTTTTTGAAATTAGCTCCATGCAATTTAATTAAAAAAATAAAATTACAGAATAGAAAATTTTCGTTAATGTTTTCCTGAAAAAACAACCGATTAACTAAATCCAAAAAATGTTACGGTAAAAGAGTCAGATTTTTTTTTGAACTAGCCAAAAAGCAACCAATAAAGAAGCAATAGCCGGATAAATAAAAACGAAAACAGGGCCGAAGGCATACCACACCCATCCTGCCAAAGCACTTGCAATGAGTGCGCTGATACTTTGGAAAGCAGTGTAGGTTCCAATAGCAGTGGCCTTTTCGTTATTATCACAGACAGAAACAATTAATGCTTTCGAAATGCCTTCTGTCGCAGCTGCATAAATTCCATATCCGGCGAATAGCACTAAAAACCAAAGTGTAGTTTTTGCAATTGCCATTCCTGCATATACTAATGTGAATAATAACAAACCGGCTATGAGCATTTTTTTCAGTCCTACTTTATCCGCTATCGCGCCAAGCGGAAAAGCGAAGAGTGCATAAATAAGATTGTAGAAAATATAAATACCGATCATCTGAAAATCAGTAGCACCATTTTCTTTTAGCATAAGCAATAAAAAAACATCGGAGCTATTTACAACAGCAAAAAGTAATAATCCTGAAACAAGATTACGATAAGCAGGTGTACTTTTTTTCCAATAAGTTACGAATGAAAAGAATCCAGGTATGGCAATTAATTTTTTGTCGACTTTTTTCTCACGCAG
>JBBQVM010000338.1:0-3400 GCA_038211525.1 Bacteroidia bacterium | reverse complement strand
CCAACGAAAATAAAAAGGAATGGAGCGCCGAATTTTTAAATACGATTGTATTAAAACTTCCTGAAGCAATTAATATTAAAGCTCGGATTGTTTCAACTGATCCTTATGAGAAGAAAGAACGTAAATTCCTGAACTTCGGACATACCATTGGTCATGCAATAGAAACGCATTCGTTACAAAATGATTCTTCTCCATTAACGCATGGTGAAGCAGTTTGTATTGGAATGATATGTGAATCCTACATAGCAACCGTTTGCAGTGGATTAACTAAAACAGAGTTGAAAAAAATAGCATTAGTATTGAATTCATTGTTTGTTCATTCACCAATTAAAAAGTTAAACTTTCAAAATATTTTTCAGTTAATGAAATCTGATAAGAAATCAGAAAACGCTAAAATTACTATGGCGTTGGTGCCAACTATCGGGCAATGTGAAATTGTATATGATGTTTCGCATGAAATTATTTTGGAATCCTTTCATTATTATAATTCGTTGCAAGGATGATTGCAGAAATTAGTGTTGCAGATGAACACATTTCAGGAACAATTTTGCTTCCTGCATCAAAGAGCATCAGTAACAGAGTGCAAATTATAAGGGCTATTTGTGGAATACATTTTGAAATACATAATCTTTCTGCCGCAAATGATTCATTAAAGTTGCAAGAAATATTGTCTCAAAATAGCAGTGAAATAAATGCCGGAGATGGAGGTACTACACTAAGATTTATACTCGCTTATTATTGTCTGTGTGGTCGTGAAATTTCATTAACTGCATCCGAATCGCTAATTGCAAGACCGATTGCTCCTCTGGTTGATGCATTGAAAGAACTGGGTGCCAATATAGAATATTTAACTAATGATGGAACCTTGCCATTACTGATCACACCCTCTGTTTTGAAAGGAAATTTAATTTCAATAAGTGGTGAGATTAGTAGCCAGTTTGTGAGTGCATTAATGATGATTGGGCCCAAAATTAATGGTGGTTTAGTGATCGAAGTCACCGGTGAGATTTTATCATTGCCCTATATCTTGATGACGCAATCGGTGATGAGAGATTTTGGTGCAGAAGTACAATTTGAAAACAATTCAATTACCATTCATGAAGGAAACTATCAGCCGCACGATTTTAATGTTGAACCCGATTGGTCGGCAGCCTCGTATTGGTATGAAATAGTTGCCTTGAGTACGAATGCGGAAGTTTTATTGGAGGGGTTGCCACAAGAAAGTTTGCAAGGGGATGCAAGAATTGCTGCCATGATGGAAAAATTGGGAGTGAAAACTATTTTTTCAACAAAAGGTGCCTTGCTTACAAAAATTCAAGATTTTATTTTGCCGGAGTACTTTACGGATGATTTTTCCGGCTGCCCCGATCTGGCTCCTGCAGTTGCGAATGTGTGTGCGGCTTTGAATATTACTGCTGATTTAACCGGCTTAAAAAATTTCAGACTAAAAGAAACCGACCGCGCTGCTGCTATTCAACGAGAGTTGTACAATATGAATGTAAAATCTGACTTTTGTGGAGGTTCGAAACTGAAGATTTATGCGGGAGGCGGAATAAAACTTTGGTCAAAGCTTGTTAAAACTTATAATGATCATCGCATTGCAATGGCTTTTGCACCACTTGCGTTGAAAACCGGAATGGTGTTGATAGAAAACCCCGAAGTAGTAAAAAAATCGTACCCCGGTTTTTTTGAAGATCTAATTAAGGTTGGAATGAAAGTGCGTTTTAACGAAGAATAAAACTATTTCAATAAATCATTGATCACATTGCCTGTTGTTCCGCTAGGTGGCTGAATGTCGAGTAATTGAGTGATAGTAGGTGCCAAATCGGTGGTGGTGTGATGGATGGAGGAGGAACCCTTTTTTATTTTCCATCCGTAAAAAATCATAGGAACATGCGTATCGTACGTATATCCGGCACCGTGAGTAGTGCCTTTGGCTTTGTACTCCACATAGCCCGGTTCAGGAATCATTATTACATCGCCTGAGCGTTTCGGATAAAATCCTTTCTGTACCATGGATCTTATCCCAAATGTGTATTCATTCGTAATTAAATCTTTGGCAGTAAGTACCTCTGAAACTCCTTTGAACTGCATCAAGAAATCTGATATTTCGGAGGTCATGGTTTCCAAATTGATATTATTTTTTTGAAGTAGTTGATGATCTAAATAAACCTGGTCGTTGTCGAATGCCAGCATCCATTTCTGATTTCCGTATTTAGCAATTAGATGTTTTTGAAGTGAGTCGGATACCGCAGCAATGTTGAATACTGCCGCAGGAATTTTTAAATCTGACAAATACATCACGTTGGGAATGGCAGCATGATCGGCTGTGAGAAAAAATAATACATTCTCTTTACCTACATAACTTTCAATCTTGGTTATTAAATCAGCAAGATCCAGATCGAGTCGGAGGTAGGTGTCTTCGGTTTCAATTGCGTGTGTTCCAAACTGGTGTCCAACGTAATCGGTTGATGAAAAACTAATCGCGAGTACATCTGTATATTCATCTTTGCCCAGCTCCTCATTTTTCATGGCAGCAAGCGCAAATTCACGGGTTAAATTATCTCCGTAAGGACTACTTTTAATAAATTCATAATTGTTAGGACCTAAAAGTTGGAAGTTATGAGGAAATACCGGCTTGGTCTCACCCGGATAAATATCTTCATAGGGCGAATCGTCAGGAGTGCTTTCGGTGTATTTATCGATTGGCAAGAGGGTTGTCCATGGATTTTTGAGGTAGGAATCAGGTAATTTTTGATTGTTGAAATCTGTCACCCACGAAGGCAGTTGTTTCAGGTACCAGGAACTGCTAATCCAGTTGCCTGATGCTGCTTCAAACCAATAGGCGGCGTTGGCAGCATGTCCGGCAGGAAGAATGGAACTGCGATCCTTTAAGGCAACGCCAATAACTGTTGATTTGCGATTGGTGAATATTCGTATCTCATCGGTGAAAGTGGTGGACAGCATTCTCGATGGCGACATTTTTCCAGCCGCCGTAGTGGTACCCACACCGGAAACTGTTGTATCTTCCGTTACGTAAACGTTTTTATTGAGCGACCTATCGTACCAGTCGTTGCTGATGATGCCATGAACTGCGGGAGTGGTTCCCGAATAAATACTGGCATGGCCGGGGCCGGTATAGGTTGGCACATAATTGTAATGCGTATTGGAACAATTATAGCCCTCATTAATTAGTTTTTTAAATCCGCCTTCACCAAACTTGCTCCAATATCGGGTGATGTAATCATAACGCATCTGGTCCACTACAATGCCAACAATAAGCTTTGGTTTAGTCGAACCGGGATCTGTTGCCTGAGCAGTGAAACCTGAAACTAAAAAAATAAAAAGTATACTAAAGAGGAATCTATTTTTCATTTAAGTGAATTATATATAGTGCAAA
>JBBQVM010000337.1:0-3404 GCA_038211525.1 Bacteroidia bacterium | reverse complement strand
GATTACAAAAAAAGGGGGAAATGCAACTGATAGCACCAACCCATTTGAAGCAATGATTGAAAGGCTCAATGAAGCAGCAAAAATCATTAAACTTGATGAAGATGTTTACCAGATCATGAAGATACCTGCTAAGCAAATTTTGGTGAGCCTTCCCATAAGAATGGATAATGGTTCTACTAAAGTTTTTGAAGGGTATCGCATCATTCACAGTACGGCATTGGGGCCCTCAAAGGGTGGTATCCGCTATTCTATGGATGTAAATCCTGAAGAAATTAAAGCACTTGCTGCCTGGATGACCTTCAAATGCGCTGTTGCCGGCATTCCTTATGGTGGAGCTAAAGGTGGTATCACCTGCGACCCACGTAGTATGTCGAAAGGTGAACTGGAAAGATTAACCCGTGCCTACACAGGTGCAATGTCGGATATTTTTGGTGTAGATAAAGACATACCTGCTCCTGACATGAATACCGGTCCGCAGGAGATGTCGTGGATCGTGGATGAATTTTCGAAAATTAAAGGTGGCTATACCCCCGGAATTGTTACCGGTAAGCCACTTTACCTTGGAGGATCCTTAGGTCGTGTAGAAGCAACCGGCAGAGGAGTTGTAGTATCGGCACTTCAAGCAATGGAAAAACTGAATATGGTGCCTTCTAAGTGCACCGCAGTTATTCAGGGATTCGGTAATGTGGGATCTATTACTGCTGTTCATTTTGTGAATGCAGGCGTAAAAATTGTTGGTATCTCCGATCATACTGCTGCATTTTATAATCCGAAAGGAATTGATATTTCAAAAGCTATTGCTTATCGCGATAATCATAAAGGTATTTTAAAAGGTTTCAAGGGTGGCGAACTCATCAGCAATGAAGAATTATTAATCCTTAAGACTGACGTGCTAGCGCCTTGTGCTATGGAAAATCAAATTCGTGCAGTAACTAATGCATCGAAAATAAAAGCAAAATTAATTGTTGAAGGTGCCAATGGACCTACTACCGCTAAGGCCGATGAAATTCTTAAAAAACATGGTATCACGGTGATCCCGGATATTTTAGCTAATGGTGGCGGAGTAACAGTTTCCTATTTTGAATGGGTGCAAAATCGTACCGGCTATTATTATCGCGAAGAAGAGGTGAACAAACGTGCTGATGCATGGATGAAGAAAGCCTTTGATAGCGTTTGGAATACGGCGCAGCAATACAACGTTTCCTTACGAATTGCAGCCTATATTGTGGCTCTGCAAAAGGTCGAAAAAGCGATCAAATCACGCGGAAATTACTAATTATCAGAAGCCGGAGTTTGAATACTCCGGCTTCTTTATTACTTTTAAACTCCCTACCGATATTATGAAAATACATAGAGAAGGATATACCATTTTAACCGCCACAATTGCAGCTCTCGGACTCGTTAATATTCTCATTCTGGTGCTCCTTCCGGGGAAAAATGTTATTCTTAGTGTTAGTCTTATTAGCTCTCTGGTAATTTTTCTGCTGATACTTCAATTTTTCAGATATCCAAAAAGAGAATTATCTCGAAACGATAAATATGTGATTTGTCCTGCAGATGGGAAAATTGTTGCCATTGAAAAAACTATAGAAGGAGAGTATTTTAAGGATAGCCGTATTCAGGTTTCAATTTTTATGTCACCTATAAATGTTCATGCCAACTGGTATCCGGTGAGTGGAAAAATTACTTTCCTTAAATATCATAAGGGTAAAAAGTTGGTTGCCTGGCATCCGAAATCGTCAACCGAAAATGAGCGAACTACGGTGGTGATTCAAAAAGATAATAATACTCAAATACTCGTGCGGCAAATTGCAGGAGCACTTGCCAACCGCATTATATGTTATCCGCACGAAGGCGATATGATTCGTCAATGTGCTGAACTGGGATTTATCAAATTTGGATCAAGAGTAGATGTTTATCTTCCATTAAATTCACTTCTAAATGTGCACCTCAATCAAAAAGTAACCGGAGGAGTTGATGTTTTGGCTGAATTAGTTTAATGAAAAATTAAAACTATTTCTTGACCTTGAAATTTCCCAAGTATTTTAGTTTTTAATAAGAATTTTTCGTTTAAATTCTTTAATCCCTTCCGGCCGCATTTACAGCCGAAGTGTTCAATGTTATCCTGACAAGTTCAGAAATTATATCCCCTCACCTCCAATTAACCTGCATCTTCTTCACCAACTTCTCCTGCTCCGTTTCAAAGGTAATTAAATAAATTCCACTTGCAAACGAAGCACAATTTAAAACAATGGTCTGAACGCGGATTTTTAGGATTTAAGGGATAGGCAGGAAAATATTTTTTGAATCGCTAATTTCATCAATTTCCAATTGAACCAAATTCCAATCGTAATAAAATAAAACTAAATCTCAAAAATCAACATAATCACAAAAATCCTCGTTCAGACTATTTTTTTACCTCCAATTCACCTGCATCTTCTTTACCAACTTCTCACTCTCCGTCCGATAGCTATCGGACTCAAATGTAATTAAATAAATTCTACTTGGTTTTTGCACCTGACAGGTGTAAAAATAGTAATTTTTCCCTGCAACTACACTTTTGTATAACAAATTCTCGTTTCCACAAAGCACTTCTCGCCCTCCTCCCTAGATAATAATTCGTTACTTTAACAAAACCCGTCTGCGGGAGTGGTTGGTCGTCGTATCGGATCTCCGTCCTGAAGGACGGAGTTAGTAAACTGTTTTTTGTCTCCGGGGGTTTTCAATGTCTGAATTGATTTCTGATCTCTCTCATAAGGGCTGAAGCCCCATTCGAGTTTTACCTTTTAGATGGCTCTGCCCTTTAGGGCAAATTGCGCGAACGACAAGGTGTCATTCCATTAACAAATTAATTTACTAACTCCGTCCTTCAGGGCGGAGAAGAACAGAGTCAAGCAAACGGGCTTTAGCCCTTTTATGAGTTTGTCCGAAAACTAATGCCTATCGAATAACAAATGCTTTCGAATACAATTCATCTTGACCATCTTCCAATATTTTCGTTTTTTAACCTTTTTTTTAGCTGACAGTTGAAAAAAAGGAATGGTTACCTAAAAGGAATCTTCTGTCTACATAACTAAATCCCATTTTCACAAAGCATTTTTCGTTCTCCTCCCTTGGTAATAATTCGTTGCTTCAACAAAACTCGTCTGCGGGAGTGGGTGGTGTAGGATTCTATTTTTTTACCAATATTTGGTAACTGACTGAACAAAAATTTCACCAATCGAATAAAGTGCGTTCAGTTACCTATTTTATGATACCCTATGAACCTTGAGTTTGCGTTTTGGATGTGCTAAAAATAACCTGGCAATTAATGCCCGTTTTATTCATGCGAAAACAGCATTAATTTTATTTTTAAGTGTTCTGTAAAATAAAAAAGCGCTCCGCAAAAATTCTGCGGAGCGCTT
>JBBQVM010000336.1:0-3414 GCA_038211525.1 Bacteroidia bacterium | reverse complement strand
GTTTTTATAAATATGTGCATCACCGAACGTGTGAATGAATTCTCCCGGTTTTAAATTACACACCTGTGCCACCATCATAGTTAACAATGCATAAGAGGCAATGTTGAAAGGAACACCCAAAAATAAATCTGCACTTCGCTGATAAAGCTGACATGATAATTTCCCATCAGCAACATAAAACTGAAACAAAATGTGACAAGGAGGAAGAGCCATTTTATCAATGAAACCTACGTTCCATGCATTTACCAACAAGCGTCGCGAATCAGGATTCTTTTTTATTTGATCAATTACATTGCTGATCTGATCAACATGTTCACCATTTCCTGTTGGCCAGGAACGCCATTGATAACCATAAACCGGCCCTAAGTTGCCATCTTTATCGGCCCACTCATTCCAGATAGAAACACCATTTTGTGTTAAATAGCCAATGTTGGTATCACCTTTAAGAAACCACAACAACTCGTGTATAATTGACTTAATATGCACTTTTTTGGTAGTTACCAATGGGAATCCTTGGGCCAAATCAAATCGCATCTGATAACCGAATAAACTTCGTGTCCCTGTTCCGGTGCGGTCACTTTTGTCGGCGCCATTATTCATCACATGTTGAAGGAGTTCGTGGTATTGTTTCATGATTTCAGCAGTATTAATGATGCAAAATTACCCAATTTAATTTCTTAGGTTATTTATTTTTATCAACTTTATTTTATTGGCTGACTATTATTCAAGCTTGCGAGATTTTTTTTGGCGAGTGTAAATTCTGGAGCGGATTTCAGGGCATTTTCAAAGGAGATCTTTGCCAATTCAGGCTTACCTGTTTCCAAATAGACTACTCCCATCAAATTTTCTGCAGCAGCCAGATAGGGCACGTTAACATTATCCCCCTGTTCAGTAGTTATCAACACTTTAATATTGGCAGCATCGGGATGATTTTTAATTTTGATGGCCGTTTCCATACACTCGCCATACCTTTTCATCGAATATTGCATGGAAGCTACCTGGTATCCATTTTCCATAGAAGACGATTCTGAAAATAATTGCTCAAAAAGAGGGAGCGCAGTTTTAATATCGCCAAGGTTTCTGTACGAATAAGCACGTATTTCTTTAATCGCGCCCGTTGGTTGCGCCTTTTCACAAGCTATTAATGCCTGATCATAAGCACCTATGCGAAAGTATAAATGTGCAAGCGAATCATACACCGATTGATTCCCAGGTTGATGGGCCAGAATTTCGAAAAGAGCGCTTTTTGCAACATCTAAATCATTAAATTTTAAAGCATTACGATAAATACTCCAACTTATGGCTGTATCAGAGGGTGTTTTTATTTTTTGTGAAAAACATGGATAATTTAGAGCTATAAGGGCAAGCAAAATCAGAATTTTTTTCATGGATAATTGTTTAAAAGTTATGAAATGCAAATTACCCAAAAAGACTTAACTTTGACAAGTGCGATGATATATGAAATTAGCACTCTTTTGAATGGATAAATACCTCGCTCAACTTAACGATTCTCAACGCGACGCCGTACTTTGTATTGATGGTCCCGTGATGATTATTGCCGGTGCCGGTTCCGGTAAAACCCGTGTTCTGGTACACCGCATCGTACACATGTTACGAAACGGAATTGATCCGTTCAATATTTTGTCGTTGACGTTTACCAATAAAGCGGCTCGTGAAATGAAAAAGCGGATTTCTGCCGAAGCAGGTAATGAATCACGCAATTTATGGATGGGTACCTTTCACTCAGTTTTTGCCAAATTACTTCGGGTGGAGGCACCCCGTATTGGATACCCCTCCTCTTTTACAATTTACGATACCGAAGATTCCAAAAATTTGATTAAAGAGATCGTTAAAAATCAGGGTCTTGATGAGAAAATTTATAAGCCGGGTTTAGTCTACAACAGAATTTCTTCAGCAAAAAATAATCTCTATTCCTGGAAAGATTATCAGGAAAATTCTGAATTGGTGAACGATGATAAAGCTGCCGGTAAGCCTCATCTTGGATTGTTGTATGAAATTTATCAAAAGCGGAATTTTAAATCGGGAGCGATGGATTTTGATGATCTGCTTTTCAATACTTTTATTCTCCTTCGCGATTTTCCGGATATTGTACATAAGTACCAAAATAAGTTTAAATACATTTTGGTTGATGAGTTTCAAGATACCAACTTCGCTCAATATGTAGTAGTGAAAAAATTGGCAGCTCAGCATGAAAATATTTGTGTTGTGGGTGATGATGCTCAAAGTATTTACGCTTTTCGCGGAGCAAATATTCAGAATATCTTAAGCTTTCAGGATGATTATCCCGATCTTAAAACATTTAAGCTGGAACAAAATTATCGCTCCACAAAAAATATTGTTAATGCTGCCAATAGTGTTATCTCTAATAACAAACATCAATTAAAAAAATCGGTGTGGACCGATAATCAAGAAGGAGAATTGATTCGTATTATAAAAGGGTTAAGTGATAATGAAGAAGGTAATATGGTGGCGAATTCAATTTTCGAAGAAAAAATGCAACACCAGCTTCATAATACCGATATCGCAATTCTCTATCGTACCAATGCTCAATCACGCTCCATGGAAGAGGCGCTTCGCCGTAAGGGAATAGCTTACCGAATTTATGGAGGTATCTCTTTTTATGCGAGAAAAGAAATTAAGGATCTCTTGTCTTACTTCCGGTTAACCGTAAACCCTGATGATGAAGAAGCATTGAAGCGAGTTATCAATTATCCGAAAAGAGAAATTGGTAAAACTTCATTGGATAAAATAATTATTGCAGCTGATAAAGAAAATCTTAGTTTGTGGAAAGTGCTGGAAAAAATTGACAGCATCGAAACCGGAATAAATGCACCTACGCGTGGAAGAATTTCTGACTTCGTGATTTTGATTAAAAGTTTTACCGCTCAATTAAAATCAAAAACAGCTTTCGACCTGGCAAGTCATATTGCTATGTCTACCGGTTTGTTGAAAGAATTGTATGCTGATAAATCACCGGAAGGAATTAGTCATTATGAAAACCTGCAGGAGTTATTAAATGGAATTAAGGAATTCACAGATAAGGGTACTACCGCCTTGCCTGCTCCCTCATCTGAACTTGAAGCAGATAGTACACTTAGAACACTCGATGTTTTTTTACAGGATATTGCACTGGTGACCGATGGCGAAACAGATGAAAAAAATGAGGACACCGTTTCGTTAATGACTATTCACTCATCAAAAGGATTGGAGTTTAAATATGTTTACCTGGTAGGAATGGAAGAAAACCTTTTTCCTTCTCAAATGGCACTTCAATCACGAACGGAGCTGGAAGAAGAGAGGCGATTATTTTATGTTGCCATAACAAGAGCGGAAACACGCCTCACACTTTCGTATGCACTCAGCCGTTATAAATGGGGCAATTTAATAAGTTGT
>JBBQVM010000335.1:0-3429 GCA_038211525.1 Bacteroidia bacterium | reverse complement strand
GCAGTAACATCTTTACAGGGAAACCAAACGCTGGCACCTTCCGATTCACAAGCCACACCTGCCCAATAATTCTTTTCTTTATCCTCTTTCCACACTACTCCTCCTGCCCAAGGTGGGCGTTTTGCAACCATCGGCTTCCCTGAGTATTGAACATGTACCGAAATTAAATCGCCCTTGTGCTTTGTTCGTGGCATGTTGATATAAATTGCTCGGTAGCTTCTCTGATACTTTAAAAGTGCTCCGGTTCTCGAATCTAACCTTATTGCTGTAATTTGTAAAGACTTTTCTAAATCGAGTTGAATAGAATCTAAATCATTTTGTGCAATACCTCGTATTTCTACCCATCCACCTATAGTTTTTTCTTCAGCATTAATTTGTAAATCCAAACCATAAAATGTAACATCCATACTTTTTCGTAAAGGAGTATTCTCTCCTAAAAGTACTGCTTCTTTGCTAAAATCAGGGTAGTGGCCTGCTTTGCGCGGATTTTGTACTTGAATGTGAATTCCAAGAAGCGAACAAGAGGAGAATAGAAGCGCAAATAGAATAGAGGAAAGTAAATTTTGCCGGAACAATTTCATGAATGTTTTTTTAAGATCTTACTAAGTTATTTTTTATCTTCTATAATAAAGGCGGTTGATTAATCACCAACCGCCTTTATTTTATTAACTCTTACCTAAACTAAATGGAACATGTAAAGAAAATCCGATACTTCTTCCCATATCTTTTACTCCTATGTATTTTACCAATGACAATTGATTGTAGTAACCGGTATTCAATAAATTATTGCAATAAATATTTATCGATGCTTGTTGGTGAAACATTTTAAATGAACCACCAACATGCAGATCTAATAACGTATATCCATCTGTAGATAGTTCATAGTCGGTCACATTTTTTTGCTTAGAGTAATTACTCACCACCATGCTAATGTAGCTTCTGGTGAATTTCCATAATTTTTCTCTGGTTACCATGAGTTCACCAACTATTTTATTGGAAGGAATGTAAGGTAAATTTCCACCTGCATTAAGTTTCCCGTTTACTAGTCCGTAGGTAGCATGCAAATTTAACCACTTAATACTTGCAGGGTGAAATGCAATTCCAAATTCTCCACCTGAAATAGTTGCATCGCCTTGTTTATAATCGTAAACAGGTAATGTGTCTTTTACATCAGGTGTGATCCTTATAATTGAATCTCCGGTATTTACAATGTAAATGTAGTTATTAATTGAATTTACATAGCCATCTACATCTATAGTCAGATTTTGATTCGCCCACGACAGTCCCAGGTCGCCCTCCTGGTTTTGTTCCACTTTAAGGTTTGCATCTCCTCTTTCGAATCGGTAGGTTCCTTCATGCTTTCCAAATGTTCCAAGTTGTGCATAGTTCGGCGCAGTAAATCCTGTGGCTCCATTTAGCTTCAACACTAAATTTGAATTGAGGTGGTAGGCTGCTCCCAATGAAAATGATATAGGAGAATAATCTTTTTCTATTTCAGTTTCCGGCTTTATAATAGTGTCGTTGGAGGGGTACAAAATGTAGGTTTCATTTTCTATTCCCCCATTATTTTCATAACTCTCTGCTTTTATTGTTCTGGCATCAAATCTCAAACCACCCAGTAAATTCAGCTTTTTATGGTCATATCTCAACAACGCATATCCGGCAATATCAGAAACATCTGCGTTAGGTACCAACGATTCTTTTCCATTATTTTCATTCTTCAAAAAAGTTCCCTGACTTCCAACTGTAAAACCAAGTTCTTTTTCAGCATTGCTGGTCCACTTTAAATCATAGGTAAACACATTTAGTTTAAGACCAATGGCAAGTTCCTTTTGTTTGTTAGGTAGGGGTTCGTATTCTTTTCGGTCGTTTACCTGTTCTGCCAGGTTGAAATTTATTTTTGACTTTCCCAATAAGATGGTATTTTCCCAAGCCACTATTTGAGTTGACACATCTTGATATGGAGCTTCCATCTCTCTGTCACGTTGTTCTTGTTCATCATTTCCAATAGTCCCAACCGCCATTGATTCATCTTCAATAATTCCAATTTGTTGTTTGAAATAGCTATAAGATATTTTACTAACTCCCCATTTTTTACTCACACCTACGTTTACTTTCCCAACGCCATTCATAAACTTACTATTTGGTGCAAATTCTTCCGATTCTCCTTCCATGGAATTATCGCCTTCCTCACTGGTGCCCTGCAAGTAGCTGGTGTGAGACTGTCCGCCAAAACGAATTCCATAAAAAATACCATTAGTTCCGGTACCTTTTACTCCTGCATCTAAATCGACACCTAATGTATTTGAATTAAAACCAAGATTTACATCACCAACGGTAGTGCCGGTAGGGGCAGTTTTTTCATGCGTAAATATCAGAGCACCACCTAGTGCGTCGGCGCCATATATTAAAGCAGCAGGCCCTCTTACTAACTCTGTTTGCTCAATACCAATATCAGAAATACCCAAATCATGATGATCATCCCATTGCTGATTTTCGACCCTTGTTCCTTGGGTGTAAAGCATAATCTGATTGAATGAAAGTCCTCTGATAACAGGCTTCCCAATTCCATTTCCAATTGAAATTTTATCTATTCCCGGTTGGTAACTTAAATTGCCCATTAAGGATGGCGATTGGTATTTGCGAATGTCATCACGAGTTAACGTGCTAACTGAAAAAGGAATATCAGCGGCTAATTTTGAACGGTCGGAGGTTACCAATACCTCTTCCAAGCTGGTAACTGATTTTTCTAATTCAATATCAAGTGAGGTGGTGGTTAAGGTATTTACTTTACTTACTTGCGTTTTATACCCTATCTGTGAAAATTGTAAATTTAAAGTGGTACCCGGTAAATTAGTTAAGGAATATTTCCCTGATTCATCACTGATTACACCTCTTTGCAATTCGGGAATGTAAACCGACACCTGCCGCAGAGGTTGTTTATTATCACCCGATGTTAATGTTCCTGATACAGTATATTGCCCAAATACATTTTGATTCAGCATTACCAATAGGAATAAAGCAACTATTTTTAATGATCTCATAATTTAGTTATAGGTTAAATGATTAAATATTGGCTCCTTGAAATTCAAGAAGCAATGACATTTACTATCGAAAAACTATGAAATTAATTCCGGAGGAGGGGAGGGAATTTGTAAATTGAAATTATCTGTAAGTGATAAACTTTTAAGGTGGTACTGATGATTATTTTCAGAAAGGAAAAAATGATGTTCACTAAAATGGAAAATATAAGTGAAGGTTGGTAAAATAATTTTCCGACTATTTTTCCTGCTATCTTGTTTATTAGTAAATTTAATAAGATCGGTAATCTTCTGAATGATGGTTTCTTCGTTTTTGTCGTTAATAACCTGAAGCGTTACCTCATCATTTATAAAATACGCTGATTTAATATCGTAGAGGTCACCTGCT
>JBBQVM010000334.1:0-3433 GCA_038211525.1 Bacteroidia bacterium | reverse complement strand
GTTTTTACTAATTACAGCGAGGCCAAAGGCTTGAAAAGTAAAATTATTTATTCTCTCACCGAAGATCATGCCGGTAATATTTGGTGTAGCTCAGCATCTGATGGGATCTACCGTTTCGATGGAAAATCGTTCAGGAATTTTGGAATCCAACAAGGATTGAGTGATATTAATATTACAGCAATAACTACTGATGAAATTGGTAATATTTTGGTTGTTAACAATAAGGGAATTGATGCAATTGATCCAAGAAATTTTCAGGTGATATCTTATGGTGATGAAGTGGGAGTATCTAATATCGATCCAGATGTTAATGTTACTTCAATGGATCGCCATGGTAATGTGTGGATAGGTACACAAAAAGGAATAATAAAAATTTCGTTAGAACAAAAAGTGGGAGATAAGAAACCTGTTCTTTTATTAAATAATGTGCTCTGCTTTTTGGAAACAACGGACACTCTTAAACCTCGAAAATTTGATTACGATAGAAATCACATATCATTTGATTATGCTGCGATTTGGTACACGGATCCACAAAAAGTTAGCTATCAATACAAGTTAGTAGGTTACAACAATGAATGGATCACTACTCGTGATCGGTTTATTACATTCCCTAATCTTCGCTCGGGAAATTATTCTTTTAAATTGAGAGCATCTATCAATGGGAATTTTTCAAATTCTGAAATTTTATCTTACGATTTTTTAATTCGTAAAGCAATATGGCAAACTAATTGGTTTATAGGGATGATTTTAGTTCTATCAACTATTGCTTTTTATTTTTATTTGCGATACAGAGATCGAAGGGCAAAATCTATTGAAATTATTAAGAAAGAAAAGATTGAATCCCAATTCGAAATTTTGAAGAACCAAGTTAACCCACATTTTCTATTTAACAGTTTTAATACACTCATAACTGTAATAGAAGATAACAAAGAGACAGCAATTGAATACGTAAACAAACTTTCTGATTTTTTCAGAAGCATCCTTTCTTATAAAGAAATGGATCTTATTTCAATTCAGGAAGAACTTATATTGGTTGATACCTATATATTTTTGCAACAAAAAAGATATGGCCATAATTTCACTGTTCTAAATGAAATTCCCGCATTAATTCAAGAATATTATCTCATTCCACCACTTACGCTTCAAATTTTATTGGAGAATGCATTAAAACATAATTCGGTTTCAAGAGAAACACCACTATTCGTTAGTTTAAGTATTCAAAATAATACTTACCTTGTGGTAAAGAATAATATTAACCTAAGATTGGTTAAAGACCCTTCTACAGGCACCGGTCTTCAAAATATTAAAAATAGGTACATGCTAATTGCTAAAACAGAAATTATTATTGAACACACTACTACAGATTTTAAAGTTAAATTACCGCTAATTAAAAAATAAGTATTGTATTATGAAATACCTTATAATTGAAGATGAAGAACCAGCTGCATTAAGATTGGAAAGAATGATTTCTGAAATTGATCCGGATTCCCATATGGAAGAACATTTGGTTTCTGTAAAATCATCCATCAGTTGGTTGCAACAGAACCATCATCCTGACCTTATTATGATGGATATTCAATTGGCTGATGGTAATAGCTTTGAAATTTTTAAAACTATTATTCCAAAATGTCCGGTCATTTTTATTACAGCGTTTGATCAATTTGCGCTTCAGGCATTTAAAGTAAATAGCATCGATTACCTTTTAAAGCCTGTCAAAATGACTGAACTTAGCCATGCAATTCAAAAGTTTAAGCAACATACTTCTCCAGGCACATCAGATTTTTCTCAAATAAATAAGTTGGTGGATTTTATCAAAACAAAACAAGAGTTCCAAAAACGAATTCTTATCCGCTACGCTGACACTATCAAAGCAATTGAAATTTCAGATATTGCTTACTTCTATACGGAAAATAAAATTAATTTTCTCTGCACTTTTAGTAAAAAAACTTATCCAATCGATCAAAATCTTGACCAGATAGAATCATTGGTTGATCATGCTATATTTTTTCGGATTAATCGACAGTTTATTGTGAATATTAAGGCTATAGCTAATATGGTATCATATTCTAAATCAAGGGTTAAGCTAGAGCTAAATCCTCATACACTCATTGAAACCATTGTAAGTACTGAACGATCGCCCAATTTTAAAAACTGGTTAACGGGTACTTCCAACTAAACATTCATTACCAGTTCAGGGCTCTTTTTTTCTCATTCAGCTCTTTTACCTGTCCTTTTGCTTTTAATGGATCTACTTTTGTACTGTTGATCCAACATAAAATCGATAGATTATGACCGAAATGAAATACATCAAAATTAACGCGCTGAAGAGCTCCAGGGCATTTAAAACTCTCATTTATCTATTTTCTGCTATTTTAATTGTTAGTTCATGTAAACATGAACCGTTAATCCCTCTTTCTACCAATGTAAATAATAATGGAAACGACACTACTGGAGTAAATGGCGGAAATGGATTGCCTTGTAGCCCGGATTCAATTTACTTCCAGCAACAAATTTTACCTTTTTTAATTTCCAGTTGTGCAAAAATCGGATGTCATGATGCTATTACGCATGCAGAAGGCGTAGTTATGGATTCTTATACTAATGTAATGAATACATCTAATGTAACTCCTTTTAATGTGAATAATTCACAATTATATCACGTAATAACCGATAATGATCCGGGTGACCGAATGCCCCCTCCGGGAGAAAATCCACTTACTCAAGCTCAAATTAACCTAATTAGTGAATGGATTAGTCAGGGAGCTTTAAATCTGGTTTGTGATGAAGACCTCGGCCCATGTGATTCCACAAGTATGAGTTACCTGGCAGATGTTAAACCCATTATCCAAAACAAATGTGTTGGTTGTCATGCCGCAGCCAATTCATCGAATGGCTTTGTGAATTTGTCAGGATATAATGGCACCCATGCAATTGCTGTTTCTGGTTCCTTGGTTGGTTCTATAACTCACAACCCAAGTTATTCTGCCATGCCCAAAAGTGGACCAATGATTAGCAATTGTGAAATTGGAAAAATAAGAAATTGGGTATTGGAGGGTGCCCTTAATAACTAATTATGAACATAAAAAAATTAAATTTATTTGTACTTTTTGTCCTTGTGAGTGTTTCGATTCAAAGTTGTTATTATGATGTTGAGGAAGAACTATATCCTGCGAATCCAAATTCCTGTGATACCACAAACGTTACCTATAATTCTAAAATTAAAGCGATTATAGATGCCAATTGCAACAGTTGTCACAGCACTTCAGCGGCACAAGGTGGAGTGATTACTGACAATTATACTGCTCTGAAAGATTATGCGCTTAATGGTGCACTTTTAGGAGCAACGCGTCAGGAGTCGGGATTTTCACCCATGCCTAAAGGAGGGAATAAATTAAATGATTGTGATATCGCTCAAATTGAAATCTGGGTAGCC
>JBBQVM010000333.1:0-3433 GCA_038211525.1 Bacteroidia bacterium | reverse complement strand
AAATGGGAGCGGCTGTTTTGTGTGCAGGTGGCTTTTTGCGAAGTGGTGGTGGTCTTTTATCGTTGCTGGTTCCGGAGGACGGGATAAATATTGTGCAACAAACTGTTCCTGAGGCTATGATTGTGAACAAGCAAGGTAACGATCCGGCGGGATTTCTTCCTGATATGGATAGTTTTACAGTAATTGGACTCGGTCCAGGAATTGGAACAGGACACAGTACTATTCAGCGTTTAAAGAAGTTTTTTGAATCGGTCCAAAAGCCATTGGTAATAGATGCTGATGCTTTGAACATTATTTCATTGCACCCTGAATGGCTCGAATTGCTTCCGAAAGGCACCATTTTAACCCCTCACCCGGGAGAATTTCGCAGATTGGTTGGAACGTGGAACGATGACTTCCAAAAGCTTCAGCTACAGCTTAATTTAGCCCTAAAATACCAAATTTATGTCGTTTTAAAAGGTAAAAACTCCTCCATTGCCTGTCCGGATGGCACAACTATTTTCAATCCTACCGGTAATGCCGGAATGGCAAAAGGTGGCTCGGGTGACGTGCTTACCGGCCTTCTCACCGGACTGCTGGCTTGTGGGTATACTCCACGTGAAACTTGCATTCTAGGCACCTATCTGCATGGTTTAGCGGGAGATATAGCAGCGAAAGAATTGTCGCAGGAGGCAATGAAAGCAGGAGACCTTATTCATTTTCTTCCGCTGGCCTGGAAAAATATTCTAGCCTATTAAATTTAATTTCTGACGCTATTTATCCGAATTCCATTTATCATTCTTATCTTTGTGGCGGGTAAGTCTTATACGACCAGCTCCTGTGAACCTCCCCAGGTCTGGAAGGAAGCAAGGATAAACGGTTGTAGCGGTGCGATATAAGTAGCTTACCCACTTTTTTTCTTCTTTTCGACAGATTCCCTTTCTCTTCTCCTCTTTTTAAGCTGTTCCAAATACTTACCTTCACACTATGTTGTTACCCATCCATCCTGATAACCCTTCACCCCGATTAATTAACCAGGTGATTGATGTGCTCAAAGATGGCGGTGTCATCATTTTTCCGACCGATACCATTTACGGAATTGGCTGTGATGTGAATAACCCAAAGGCTTTCGAAAAACTTTGTCGTATAAGAGGTGTGAAACCTCAAAAGGCTAATTTCTCATTTTTACTGAACGATCTTTCACACATTTCGGAATACACCAAACCCTTTGACAGACAAGTCTTCAAGCTACTAAAATCAACTCTTCCGGGTCCTTTTACTTACATTTTACCTGCCAGCAACATGGTTCCGTCGTTATTCCGCAACAACCGTAAAACCATAGGAATCCGAATTCCCGATAACAAAATTATTAGCGCACTAGTCACCGCTTTGGGAGGTCCCTTAGTTTCGGCCTCCTTGCGGGATGACTTAGACTCGATAGCGGAATACCTCACCGATCCCGAAGAAATTCACGATCGCTTTGGCTCTTTAGTCGATTTGGTTATTGATGGCGGATACGGTAAAAATATTGCCAGTACCGTAGTGGATTGCACTGAAGAGGAGCCTGTGGTGATTAGAGAGGGGCTTGGAATAATTAGTAAGTAAAATTGGCTGGCATAGGTGTGAGCTGGTGCGTTTGCCGGACTGGAAGGCTTATCTGTTAATTGTTCATTAATAACGCTTTCATTGCTACATTTGCAGCATGAAAGAAAATTACTTTGTAAAGACCGCCTTGCACTACGGCGCTATGAGTGGTTTGAGTGTCTTTATGTTTTTCATGGTGCTTTATTTTACCGGCAACAATATTTTTAGCAGTACTAGTTTGCTTGGCATCTGGATTCCAATAGTATTTATTTCACTCGCCACCCGCTTCCATCGCGACCACCATCTTATGGGTGCCATTAATTACGGACAGGGTTTTGGAATGGGCATTATGACTACATTTTTCTCGGCTACTTTATTCGGACTGGCATTTTATCTGTTTGGAACTCTTTACGAAGGGGATTTGCTTTCAGCCTACAAATTACAAGCATCCATGAGTCTGGAAGAGGGAAAGTCACTTTTATCGGATTCGCTATACGACAAAGCCATGGAGAGCATAGACCTGGTAACGATGGCATCACTTTCCTTCAGTGAATCTTTTAATAAGATCATTGGAGGTATAATTATTTCCTTAATCACAGCCGCCGTTTTCAGGCAGCAAAAGCAAGAAATTGAATGAGTACTCTCAACATCAGTGTTGTTATTCCTTTATTGAATGAGGCCGAATCGCTTCCTGAACTCTGTTCCTGGATTAGTAAAGTAATGGATACGCATCAATTCAGTTACGAGGTGCTTTTGGTGGATGATGGGAGTCGTGATAATTCCTGGAAAATAATTACCCAACTAGCATCCGCAAATAAAAATATTAAAGGTATCCGCTTTCGCAGAAATTATGGGAAATCGGCGGCATTGAATAGTGGCTTTTTAGAGGCGCAGGGCGATGTAATTATCACCATGGATGCCGATTTGCAAGATAGTCCGGATGAGATTCCTGAACTGTACCGTATGATTCAGGATGGGGATGATTTGGTGAGTGGCTGGAAGAAGAAACGCCATGATCCGCTAAGCAAAACCATACCTACCCGACTCTTTAACTGGACAACCCGCAAAATGAGCGGCATCAACAACCTGCACGATTTTAACTGCGGTTTGAAAGCTTATCGCAGTGAGGTGGTGAAGAATATTGAAGTGTATGGTGAGATGCATCGATACATCCCCGTAATAGCAAAATGGGCCGGCTTTTCACGCATTGCCGAAAAAGTGGTGGAGCACCGACCTAGAAAGTACGGTAACACCAAATTCGGCTTTGAGCGATTTGTGAATGGATTCCTCGATTTGCTCAGTATTACTTTCGTATCCAAATTCGGCAAACGGCCTATGCATCTCTTCGGCCTTTTAGGCACTTTGAGCTTTCTGGCTGGCTCAGGCATCGCCATAAAACTGGCGGTCGATAAATACTTGTTTCACGTTTACAACATGACCGACCGTCCCTTATTTTACTTTGGA
Organism: Bacteroidia bacterium; assembly: GCA_038211525.1. Taxonomy (GTDB): domain Bacteria; phylum Bacteroidota; class Bacteroidia; order AKYH767-A; family OLB10; genus JADKJB01. Next base: position 406 of record JBBQVM010000333.1, on the reverse strand, counting down.
TTGCTGGCCATGATTTTAGGAACCCAGTTATTTTTAGCGGGGTTTTTAGGGGAGTTAATTTCCCGCAATTCGCCCGATCGAAATAGCTACCAGGTTTCGGAAAAAGTAAATTTGGGGGCGAGATAAAGTGTTGAGTGGTGAGTTGGTGAACGTATAATTAAGCTTTAGGAAATTTTCTGATAATCAATTTTCATTGATAAATTATTGGCTTTGATTTCATTGAGCTCGGTTTACTTATTAATTTTCTTTCAGAGATACCAGCATTTCTTATAATTAAATTTTTTTATCAATCGTAAACCTCGCTATTTTAAGAAGAGCAAATGAGTTCTCGAATTTTATATATAGTTCAAGTTTTGATGGTGGACAGATTATGGTGTTGTAAAATATTATTATTTTTAACTAGCTC
>JBBQVM010000332.1:0-3449 GCA_038211525.1 Bacteroidia bacterium | reverse complement strand
AAATGCAGGTGGGACAAAAATAATGGAAACGTTGGCCCCTGCTTGCTTAACAGCTTCAGAAACTGTATTGAAAACAGGCTTATCTAAATGCTTGGTGCCCCCTTTACCGGGAGTCACCCCTCCTATTACATTGGTTCCATATTCAATCATTTGAGTAGCATGAAAGGTTCCTTCGTTTCCGGTGAAACCCTGAACCACTATTTTGGAATTTTTATTGACTAAAACGCTCATAGGTTGGAAGATGATAGTTGATAAATGATAAATAATTGGTGCAAAGCTAAGATTTTGAATTGAATGATTACATCTGAAGAACGAAAAGTTCCACAAATCCTAAAACATAACACATACATCTACGTATTGGCTACCTGTTATTCGAAATCAAAAATCTCAGTCGATCATATTCTGAGTTGATTATAATTTCACCGTTACCGGGAAGTTTTAACCACTTTCTTTACAAAATTTATGCTTCCGGTAATTGATAAAAAATAAATACCATCAGGTAAATAGCCTATCTCAAGAATTTCAGTTGAATTTTGAATAAGTTTGGATACCACCTCTTTTCCTGTAACATCTGTTAATTTCATAGTACTTCCAAGTACACTGCTTTTAAAAGTAATTTTTAATTGTGAATAGGCAGGTTGAGGTGTAATAGAAATAAAGTCAGTTTCTACAGGCATTGCAATACCGGTAACAGTTGCTGATGATGGATTTGACCGAATACCATAATTGCCTGTTCCACTTGCAACCCGAAGCGGATCACATGGTGATAATTTTCTTCTTTCAACCGCGTAATACTGGACTCCGGGAGGCGCTGCAATGTCGGTATAGCTTAAAACTCCGAATGGAATAGTATCAAATACCTGCATAGTTTGAGGTGATCCTCCACGGTACAAAAACTGGAAAGGTTCGTACAAATTCCAATTGGTTGCAAATTGATTCCAGTTCAAATTGACAGTATTATTACCGCTTGGGAATGTTTGTAAAAAACAGGCACTGTGTGTAAGGTAGACATTATTAGAATAAAAATTACCGCAAGAGTCTACAGGTACTAATTGATACTGCTCAGCAAACTGCAAGGGACTAGAGCCATAATCAATAAATTCGCCAGGATTAATTGCACTTGAATAACCGGCAGAATCATAAAATGCCGACCCTATAGCTTTCCGATAAATAATATATCCATCTATGCCGGAATTGTCATTTTTTTCCCACACAATTTTAGTTTTTTGTGAAGTTGAATCAAAAGTAACAGCACAAATATTTTGTTTGTACATTAATGATACTTTTCCATTGCATTCAAAACAGTCGTATGGATTACCCTGATTCGGCTGAAAAATTCCATGCAAAGAAGACATTGTATTATTTGGAAGGGAATCGGTTGTAGTAACCATATAATAGAAAAATTCACCTGGCAAGGCATTAACTGATCCAGAAACAAAAAAATGGGGACCAAATGAGAGAATTCTATCATAACAAGCATAAATATTACTTGCAGTTAAATTATTACATGCTGAATCTCTATTAGTGAAGGGCCCCCAAATTATCATGCTCATTTCTACATCCACATCAGTGCTATCTAAATTAAAAATAAGGAGTGTAGTTGTAGTGTCACATGAAATCAGGTATCCCCAAAATGGACGTGTAAAGAGCGTAAGACAACCATAATCTGGACCAACAGGTGCCACTGAACCAATTGGTTGCATAGGCACTCCCCAAAATAATTGATCCTGCAATGCTGTTTGACAAGATACCTGAGATATTGAATCTGAGGAATTTAACAACATAAACATTACTAAAATAAACTTAAATTTTTTCATAGGTTGGGGTGGTTAGAAAATATTTAAATATTGACCATTTAATAGAAAGACTATAAATTGCGACAAAAGTTGCAGACATTTCAAAATTATACATAAATAAATTAAAAAACACAATTAATTTTATATTTTCATTAGGTGAAATTACTTCATAAACAAGACAATTATCACGTATTTTTACACCCTTGCTTATAATTTTTAATTAAATTCAATTTCAGTGTGCACCAAAATTTCATGTATTTTGTGAATCATAATGGCTAAAAATTCAACACCCACCATAGCAGCCATCGCTACTCCACCCGGAGTTGGCGCCATTGCAGTTATTCGTATTTCGGGTCCCAGGGCTTTTCAGATCAGCGATCAGGTTTTCACATCCCGAAAAGGCAAACTGGAAAATGCGAGTTCTCATACGGCATACTATGGGGTAATTCGTGCAAATGACCAACTAATTGATGAAGTAATTGCTGTTATTTTTAGAGCCCCCTCCTCATTCACAGGTGACGATACAGTTGAGTTTTCTTGTCATGGTTCTACTTTCATACAAAAAGAAATTCTACAGCTTCTAATTAAAAATGGTGCTACTCCTGCACAACCCGGTGAATTTACCATGCGGGCATTTTTAAACAGAAAAATGGATCTGACCCAGGCGGAAGCTGTTGGTGATTTGATAGCTGCTGATTCTGCTGCTTCCCATCGATTGGCCCTTAAACAAATGAGAGGAGGATTTTCAAAGGAGATTCAGCACCTTCGTGAAAGGCTGATCCATTTTGCCTCGCTCTTAGAGTTGGAACTCGATTTCTCGGAGGAGGATGTTGAATTTGCTGATAGAAAACAATTGATTGCATTGATTTCAGAAACGATCAACCATACCACTAAACTTTCAGCATCTTTTGAAGCAGGGAATGTTATTAAGCGTGGTGTGCCGGTTGCTATTGCAGGAAAGCCTAATGTTGGAAAATCGACATTACTCAATTTAATTTTAAATGAAGATCGGGCCATTGTAAGTGAGATTGCTGGAACAACTCGCGATACTATTGAAGAAGAAATCAACCTTGGTGGGATAAAATTCAGGTTTATTGACACCGCCGGGATTCGTGAATCGGATGACAAAATTGAGCAGAAAGGTGTTGCGAAAACGTATGACAAAATAAAAGAAGCAACGGTAATAATTTATCTTTTTGATCCGGGTGAAACAGACACGGATTTGTTAATTAGAATTCTTGATAAAATAAAAGCTTCCCGCGAAGGAGAGAATTTTTTATTGATTCCTGTTGCAAATAAATCGGATCGTTACAACATTGACTATTTAAAAGAAAGTTACTCCTCTATATCGGATCTAATTTTTATTTCAGCAAAGGAACATTCCGGTATCAATGAATTATTTTCAAAAATATCATCAGTCATGCTGGATGGTAAAATTGACAGCGGTGATTTAATTCTCACCAATGCAAGACACAAAGCTGCTCTCGATAAAACAACATCAGCCCTTACCGATGCAAAATCCGGTTTATCAACGGGGCTTGCTACCGATCTGGTAGCGATTGAAATCAGATCTGCATTAATGTATTTAGGTGAGATATCTGGTGAAATTACTACGGATGATTTATTGGAGAATATATTTAGTAAGTTTTGTAT
>JBBQVM010000331.1:0-3463 GCA_038211525.1 Bacteroidia bacterium | reverse complement strand
GTCCTGATGAAAAGCTGATTGAAAAAACGGATTTTATCTATAATGAAAAAGGTCTGCCTACAGAGAAAAAAGTTTTCGATGTAAAGAACAAACTGATCAGTTCCAGCAACTTTACTTACAATGAAAATGGTGAAATGACACGCATCACTGAACGCAATGGCGACGGCATTTTAATTTCGGATGTCATTTCTGTTTATGATGAAAGAGGAAACGTAACTGAAAGAAAAATCAGAGATTTTCATTCACGAACATTGCGCTTTAGTTTTGATGAAAATGATAACTGTGTTGAAGAAGAAATTTTCGATGAAAATGGAAATCTTACCATGAAATCAAATTTCGAATTTGATGAGAATAATCAGGTTACTGCTGAATCAGGATATTATCTTGATTTAAACAGAAGTAGCCAGATGGCCAATACCCAAAGCCGCTATGAATATGAGTACTATTAAATTTTCTATTTCATTGAAAATTTAACCGGCAGATTATAGACCATACTAACTTGTTTTGATTTATATGTGCCTGGTTGCCATGCCGGCATACTTTTCACAACACGGATAGCCTCTTCGTTAAGCAGTTCTGAAGGTCCTCGAATGGGTTTTACATTTGTGACGGCACCGGTTTTTGAAACCACAAATCGAACATAAACCGTACCCGATTCACCACGATTAATAGATTCAGTAGGGTATTTAATATTTTGAGAGAGAAACTTCATCAACGCAATATCACCCCCGGGAAATACAGGAGTCGTAGAACCTATAAGATAGACAGTATCTTTTTTAGTGACATTATAACTTAAAGTTTGTTTATTAGATGCTTTTTCAAACTCTTTTACCTCCTGATAATCGATACATTTACCTTTTGAAACAATTTTGAGAATTGTTGAGGATGCTTCAGGCACTACCTTGCCCTTATCACTGGTGTAAACAGAGTCCGTTTGCATACATTCCTGCAAAAAGAAAGCATGTATTTTTTCTTTTTCCGGGGATTGAGCCGATTCATATTGTTCTCTTAGCATCTCGCACTTATTACAGCCATCATCTTGTGCCATTAAATGGAACGGAGCCAACAGTAAAATAAAGATTAGGTTTTTCATAGTAGAATTGATTTGCAGAAGCTAATGTATGAAAAGAGTTTGAATTCACAAAAAAATGTCAGCATTACCTAAAAAGAGTTGGTTGAATGTAGGCTTAGTCAACCTGCATCTTTTCCTTTACAACATTCAGAAATTCAGTAAATACGCCTGCGTTAGAAGCAATCACCTCTTTGCCAAAAACAAAATTGTTACCTCCCGAAAAATCACTTACGCTCCCTCCTGCCTGTTGAACAAGGAATACCCCAGCGGCAACGTCCCAGGAGTTCAATCCATATTCATAAAAGGCTTCAAACCTGCCGCAGGCAACATAGGCTAAATCCACTGCCGCAGAACCGGGTCGACGAATGCCATGTGTGTTTTTCATACAAAAATCGAAAATTTGCATGTATTCATTCAAACGTGAAAAATTAGTGTAAGGAAATCCGGTTACGATTAAAGAATCAGCAAGTTTATTTCGTTTAGAAACAGAAATAATTTTATCATTCATCCTTGCCGGAGCACCTTTCCAGGAATAGAAACATTCATTCAAATTTACCTCATGAATTATTCCCATAACCAATTCATCATCATCCATGAGAGCTACACTTACACAATAACAGGGAACACCATGAATAAAATTAGTAGTTCCATCTAACGGATCAATAATCCATCGGTATTTTTCGCCCTGCGAATTATCGGTATTTTCTTCGGTAATAAAACCACATGACGGGATAAGAATTCTCAATCCTTCCACCAGCATTTTTTCGGCGGTTTTATCAACGTAAGACACTAGGTCATTTAATCCTTTATGCTCAACATCGCTATAGTCAAAACTAGTAGATTGATCTCTAATAAAATCGACTGTTCTTGCAATAACTTCACGTGCCTGAACACAAATCTCAGCTAAACCCATTTTTGAAAATCAGATTTTGGAGGAGGATTGTTTTTAGCCATCCTTCTAAAAATAATTAATCCTGCAATTCCTAATAGCACAAGTACCACTGAAATGATTTCGGCCTGCGTAATGGCATGACCTGAAATATGGTATTTGGTATTCACCCGAATCTTTTCAATGAAAAATCTTTCAACACCATTAAAAATCAAATAAAAGCTGAACAAGGCGCCGGGAATACTGATATGTTTTCGCATAGCCCATAAAACAAAAAACAGCGCAATACAGGTAACAGCTTCATAAAATGGAGTTGGGAAAACTGCTTCAGGTAACATCATACAATGCCGTCCTTCACATCCCGGAATTGGTATCCCCTCACTCAACACATTATGGGGATATTGGTATTTCCAAATCCAATCGGGTAAAAAATCCAGCCATGATGGTTTTACATGAGTGTTCACTATTCCCCAATCGCCATCACCAGCTATATGACAACCAATTCTTCCTGTTCCATATGAAAGCATCAAACCTGGTGCGGCACAATCTGAAAAATGAAATGGATTCATTTTATTTTTCATCGCATACCATATAACTCCTGTACCACCCACAATCAATCCGCCATACATGGTTAACCCACTAAAAGAAATCAATGAACCCCAGGGATCATTCATAAAATCATCGAGGTTCTCAAGATTGTGAAATATTTTTGCTCCGATTAATCCGGATACTGCTGCAACAATGGTAATATTTCCTACCAATTGATATGGATGCATTACCTCTGATTTTAATTCAGGCTTTTCCAGCTTATGTTTTTCACTATCTCTGTATTTTAAAAATGCAGCAATTGCGCCCCCAAGTATTCCTCCCAAGAAAGATCCATCTTTGGAGAGTAATATTCCTTGCGTATCGGCCACAAATTCCGAATAATGTGAGGCTGCGTATAATAACTTAAAACCAATTATAAAACCAATCAAAAATGAGAGAATCAGTTGTGCAAAACTAGCCTTCTCCCCTACCATTGTTTGAATAGTTACAGGTTGAAAAATGCCCAGCTTTTCTTTTCGCTTTAATTCCAGCGAAAGTGTATATGCGGCAAGCAAAAATGAGATGGCCATCATAAAGCCAAAACTTTGAATTGGCAATGGGATGTTTAATCCTGTTAAATCAAAAATCAGGTCGGATATTGTTGGGTACATTCAGATTAAAATATTTAGTTAGTTGGTCTTTGATTTAATCTTTTGAATACGCTAATTTTTAATCATGTGTGGTGGAAGACGTTTCAGGAAACTGTATTTAAAACGTAATTTTCTAAGACAATTTCCATATCTCCGGTAGCGGTAATAGAGGCCAAAGTACAATCGGTAATTTTATTTATTAAGAAGGGATCATAAGTTGTTCTTACTTTAATATAATTTCTGGTAAAGCCATGCATCCATCCCTCTTTGTTATCTGATTCAAACAATACACTTTGCGTTGTTCCTAACTGACTTTGGTAAAAA
>JBBQVM010000330.1:0-3479 GCA_038211525.1 Bacteroidia bacterium | reverse complement strand
ACCCATACGGATTTCTACCATTCGTCTTGCCGGTGGTGCGCCATCTACTTTCCGATTGAATGTTGATGGTATTCCCGGCAAGGTCTTTACGGATGTTGAAATTCCTGATAAAGATAGCCTCTTTATTTTTGTGGAAGTGACCGTTAATCCAATGGGTCAGAATACACCTTTTATCTTTCAGGATTCAATTATTTTTGAAATCAATGGTAATCAGCAAGATGTTGATTTGGTAGCATTTGGACAAAATGCCCGATTTATAGTCGCTGATAAATTTGTCACAGCTGGTTCTACTGCTATTCCTTATGCACTACTGGATACGAATGAAAATGCTTCAATCACTTGGGATAATACCTTGCCTTATGTTGTTTGGGGTGGATACGCCGTAGTTGACTCCACTCAAACACTTACTATTCAAGCAGGTACAAAAATTTATTTTGGAACTGGATCTGGAATATGGGTCTATCGGGGAGGCACAATAAAAGTGATGGGAACCAGTGTTGATCCGGTTAAAATGAAAGGTGTTCGACTTGAATCCTACTATCAGGATATTGCCGGTCAATGGGATCGAGTCTGGGTCAATGAAGGAAGTGTTAATAACGAAATAAACTTCGCAGAAATATCCAACGCGTTCATTGGTATTCAAGCCGATACACCCTTTGATACCTCCGATGCAAAAAAAATAGTCATCAGAAATTGCATTATTAAAAATATGAGTGGTTTTGGAATCTTTTCAAGGTACTACAACCTGGAAGTGAAAAATACCGTGATTGCCAGATGCGGACAGTATTCCTTTTTGGCCGAGGGCGGATCATCGGAATTTAGTCAGTGTACTTTCGCTAATTACTGGAACGATGGACAACGAAATACACCCTCGGTATCCTTACGTGATTATACAATTTCAGGAGGCAATGCATATAATTATATTCTGCGAAAAGCTAATTTTTCGAATTGTATTATCTGGGGAAATAATGATGAAGAATTTGAACTGGATTACCAATATGGGAACGACTCAGTTGAAAATTTCAACAGTGTTTTAATAAAAACGCAATTAAACTTAAATGGTCCTAACTATACTAACTTAATTATAAATCAGAACCCTGATTTTGTTAGTTTTTCCGATAACGATTACCAGTTGCAAGCTACAAGTCCGGCAATAAATTCAGGTGATCCTGCACTGCTAAACGATCCTGATCTAATTAAAGATTTGCTCGATTATAACCGAGATGCGACTCCGGATTTGGGAGCTTACGAATTTCATTAAATCTTAATTACAATGCAGAAAGAAATGCCATGGTATCAATTTCATCTGCATAATCATCAATAGCCGGAAACTGAGCTTGACCGGGTTTTATGATTCCCTTTTTATTGACAACACATTGTAATTCTAAATCAACTAACTGGAGTTTTTCGTTCAAATCATTTTCATTTTTATAATGCTCGTAATTCACCACACTCACCGGCGTTGAAAGTGGGCTATCTTCAGTAAGAATTAAAAAATTGTTGGTAAGAAATGTTTTTTGATTTAGTAAAAAGAGGGTTTGATGGTATTCGAAATTATTCATATATTTTGTATGCTGCATCACTCCTGAATATTCAACTAAGTTATTAAAAAAATCATCGAAGGAATAATTTTCCGGCACATACAATTTTGAAACATTTCTGCAACCTAATCCAAAATAGGCAAAGATGTCGCGACCTAATAATAGATAATCATATTCATTTTCATCACCGGTTAAAACTGCGGCTGAATTCCTGTTTTTTCTGAAAATATGTGGTTTCTTTCCAAAATAATATTCAAAATATCTGGAGGTGTTGTTGCTTCCTGTAGCAATTACTGCATCCATATTTTTCAGCTGTTCAGTTACATTAAATCGGTTACCTGAATCCGGATCGAATGCAGTTACAATCTTAACCAGAAAGGGAAGTAGGAATTTGTCGGAGGTAGATAGTTTTGCAAATAAATTATGGCCAGAAAGTAACACGCATAACATATCGTGAAATCCTGCCATTGGGATGTTGCCAGCCATGATTACTCCAATATTTTTGGCTGTTTTAACAGGAATAGTGTAGTTGCCACTCCATTTCATCAATAAATCAGGTTCCAACAATTTGATGATTCCTTTAAAAGCATTTCGTATATTTTCTTGGGTGAACCATGGATTATAGACTTCTGCCTGAGCTGTTGCCAATTCAAAATCGGAACGCCATTTATTTTCTACTTCACTTTCAATCAATTGCTTAAGAATCAATTGGGTTTCTTTCCAGGCATTTAGCTGTTGTTCATTCATTATTCAAATTTTATCAGGATAGTTTCAAAAAAGAAACTTTTCTCTTTATCTTTGCGTTCGAATTAGAGTTCAAAATTATAACTAAAAGAAAGAATTATGGCCATTAAAATAACCGACGAATGCATCAATTGTGGAGCTTGTGAGCCCGAATGTCCTAATAACGCCATATATGAAGGTGGTGCTGAATGGAGATTTTCTGACGGAACAAGCGTAAAAGGCATGTTTAAAAAGTTGGATGGTACTGAAATTGACGCCAATGCTCCACAAACACCGGTAGCAATGGATATTTATTATATCGTTTCTGATAAGTGTACCGAATGCGTTGGTTTTCATGATGAACCTCAGTGCGCAGCAGTTTGTCCTGTTGATTGTTGTGTTGATGATGAAAATGTACGTGAGAGCAAAGAAACACTTGAAGCAAAAAAAGCAAGTATGCATTAATAGTGCTTGCTAAAAGTTGTGAACTCCGTACCCTTAATTCCGGTACGGAGTTTTTTTATATTATTATATAATTATTTGCGTTAAATGAAAATGTGTAGATTATTCCTGTTAGCTTTTATCCTTATTTTAAAGCCATTTGATACCTTTTCGCAGAAATCATCGCTCCCTACCGATTCAATAGCCAAAATAGAAGTTGTTTTAAAGCACCTGGCAGATAGTATCACAAAAGGCTCCACCGATCAAGGTAGAATGGGAGCTTGCGCTGAATTTAACCCTCGTTTTTTTGATCTGCTTGCCGATCCTAATACGTTCAATTACCCGTTCGATTCGCTCACAACCATATCTAAATTAAAATCTCCAGACGGTAGAACCCGTATTTATACATGGATATTACCCTCGAAAATGGAGGGCACCTATAAGTACTTTGGTGTAATCCAACGCATGAACATTAAAACAGGCGAAATGAAACTCACCGGTTTGATGGAATTGAAAAGTTTACCTGAAGAGGCGGTTGATTACGAATTGAGGCCGGATAGCTGGTTCCCCGCTGTTTATTATGATATTATAGAGAAAAAAGTGGGTAAAAAAATCTTTTATTTTCTTTTGGGCTGGCAGGGCAACGACAGGCTCACTACCAGAAAAGTGATTGATGTTTTACACTTTGATTATTGGGATAATGTTAATTTTGGGGCTCAAATGTTTAGCGATGAAAAGAAGAACCTGAAGTATAGAGTGATCTTTGAATATGCT
>JBBQVM010000329.1:0-3488 GCA_038211525.1 Bacteroidia bacterium | reverse complement strand
AGACATGATAACTATTTTCATGGTTTTAATTTTTAATAAATTTTAAAGTGGTGAATTTACTGCCGCTTCTCAAAGTAAGCAAATAAAGTCCTTGGGGAATATCGGGCAAGAAAAGTTTTTGATAACTACTCCATTGCGGAACTCTATTACGGTAAACACACTGACCTGTATTGTTTATAATTTCCAAATCTCCAGGTTGATTCTGCTGCAACGAATAGTTGATTTCTATCATTGAAGAAATTACCGGGTTGGGATAGGAGCTTAACGTTAAAGGTTGATTGATAAAATGTTCATTCAGCGAAGTGAGGGTATCACAACCGCTGCCAATTAAAGGACCAAGGAAATAGTTGGGGTGGTTGGGTACTGTAGGCCTGTTATAGGAGGGCAACGTAACGCTGTTTTGAATTACATTACATGCCATTCCCGAATTGTCTGGTTCTTCAATAGTATGCAATGAGGATGTGACCGAACCTGTGGTAATATAAATTTTCCCATCAGGAGCTAAGGCGGGCAATGCAAATGTTGCGGCAAAATTACCAAACCAGGTACTATCCCAGTTAGCAACAGTTATCAATGTGGTATCAGGTTGATTAGAAGTGACATCTACTTGATATAAATATCGAATTGAAGCACCATACAAATATTTTGAATTTGGGGAAAAGGCACTCCCGAAACTTACAATCGAATCGTTTATTATAACTTGTCTATAATTACTCAGCATCCCGGTACATCGGTCAAAATCGAATATCTCAAAATCATCTACCGTATTGTACCCCCCAAATTTGGAACCATCAGGTGAAAAACTATAGGTACCCAGACCATCTCTAAATCCAATTGATTGCGAATGAGAATAAGTTACTCCAAAAGGTGTTAAAAGAAAAAAATGCAAATCACTTCCCAACTTGTCATGAATCGTAATCCACCAGTCGCGCCCATTCGCATGCATGCAACCAGAAATGCCTCCCGTTGCAAATAATCCGGTATGTATTACTTGGTTTTTAGCCACAACTACTCCTTTACCGCCATCAAGGTTCATATCAATCACTGAATAATAAAAATAATAAGCATAAGATGGGCTGTTAATGGTATCTATTGTACTGTGAAACAAATAATACATGTTAGTACTTCCCGGCATGGGAAGAATTAAGGTAGCTTGAGGGATTCTGAGCCCTGCGCCATACCATTGAGGAGATGAGTAAGTGGAAGGACTCAATCCTGTGCCGTTTAGCATAGTGTCACTTGCACTATTCATTATGGTTACTCCGTTTGTTGCAAACAAAAAATTGCCTGAACTGTCTGCAATCGTGGTCCCGGTAATGTTAAAATCTATTGCTCTGTTTTCATAAGTAATAACGGGTGGTCCGGCAACAAAATCCATTTTCCAACCGCCCCAAGGAGGTGCCCCAAAAAAGTTTGCATATCCGCCCATCCAAATATTTGAGATTCCTTGACTAAAACTCATGTTTATATAAAATAAAGCAAAAGAAAGCAACAAGATTATTTTTTTCATTCGTTTATGATTATTAAAGGATCAGCAGCTTGCAGTGCTCCTGAATCCAGTTCAAAAACACGAATTAGATAAATTCCTGGAACAGTTTTAGCGAGAGTAACTGAAACACTATTTATTCCTATTTTTTCAATACTATAATCAATATTGCTTCCTAATACATCACTAATTGCTATTGTGCATGTTGAAATGTCCAGTGACTGGCTGAAAATCATAAAACTACCGGTGTTGGGATTAGGAATACACTTTATTTCAACGCCTACCGGCTTAGTTTTTGATGGATGTTCGTTGGAAAGTCTCATGCTAGGATAACACAACAATTCATCATTGTAGGAATTTTTGTATCCAAGGGAATTTAAAACACTACGTGCTATAAAAACGCCTCGGCCACCTGCTTCAGGACATTGTGCTGCAACAGCTACTAATTGTTCGAACAATTCGTCTCCTATGTTCTCTTGAAGCATTAAAGTAAGTACACCCAAATAACTAATTCGCAAATTGGATTCAATATTTGTATTTACCTCCTCGTATTCGAGTGACTCAAAAATTGCCTCAATGGTTTCTATAATTTTAAAATCATAAACAGCTGTTGTTGTATCAAGTGGTGATTTCAGATTCTCCAAAAACAATATCAATGTATCACTTAGTCCATAATCCTCATTATCGGCCAACGATAACACTGTTTCATTTATTACATTTTGTAATAAACTATCACTAAAAGCCTTAGAGATTAATTGGGTTGAATCAAAGTTGAGTTCGTCAGCCAAATAATCTCTAATAGTCAACATTCGTCCTGATGAATTTGATAAATAATCAGAAATAAAATCACTATAATAGGTACTTAAGGTTGAAATTTCGGAAATTATTTTCAGTTTGTCATATAAATTACTTTTGGCGATTTCTCTCAGCTCAGTTTCAAAATCGGAGGCAGATATAGAATCGATAACCACAAGGCTGTCTATTTCAGTGAGTGCTGAGTCCATTTCTCTGGATACACTGCATTGAGTATAATAAGGTATAGTTTCAGTTCCAGGATTGGGGTCAAACCAATCAAAAGCAAAAGAGCCAATTGGTGGTTCAAAATAAGGATAGCGGACCGTTCCTATTAAATGGTTGTCATCAACGATAAATTGATTATACTGAATGCCATCATTTGTCAGGTTAAAATTAAAAGCGCCGATTTTAAATCCGCTTATATCTTCATACGGGATTGAACCAAGGCTGTAGCCGGTCCAGTTATTCGCGGAATAAGATTGAATACCCATGTAAGCAGAAGGATCCAGTTCCAGTCCACGAAGATTTACGTTCATGGTATTATTTCGAAACTGACCATTTGATGTAGAATTACTTTGAAAGAAAAAACCGCGTGGAGTTCCTGTTGAGTAATTGTTATGGATAACGCCATTCGGGCTCATCATAAAGCGATATCCGTTACCAGAGGAATTGGTTGCTTGATCCGTAACCGAATTGCCTATTGCTGTGAAATTTGTGGCGTTGCTAAATGATATGCCGTCAGCAAGTGCATAGTTAACGTTGGAAACTATTACATTGTCGGAAATGGCAAGATTAAACAGTGCAGGAGTCATATTTTGATTTGAAGAATTGACATAAATTCCGGTTTCAGCTTTCTCTAAATTGATAACATTACACGAGATTTTGCTTTGAGCAGGAGTACTCATGAAATCAAAATTACTCAATGAAATTCCCCGTACACCACTTGGTGATCCGGAATTATCCATATTTATTTCATTTCCTTCGATTCGAATTCTGCCAGCAAAATCCATAAACATCAAATCAATTCCCCTAACAATGGCATTAATTGTGTTTCCTGTGATTGATGTTGGTTGCCCTGCGGATGCTGATATCGCCAACCCTCTATCAACTGAATTGAAAAGTGAATTTGTGACCGTAACCGCACTTCTAAAGGCTTCAATTCCATCTTCACAATCTAAGAAAGTTGGATTTGATGCATTCAACAATC
>JBBQVM010000328.1:0-3520 GCA_038211525.1 Bacteroidia bacterium | reverse complement strand
TAGGAGTGATGGAGCGTTCGCTTAACCCTATGGAGGTGCAAGCTATTTTTGATCTCGAAAATTATTTACAAGATGATTTACTTGCCAAGGTGGACAGAGCAAGTATGAAATATTCCATTGAAACACGGGTTCCTTACCTTGATCATCGTATGGTAGAGTTTGCATTAAATTTATCACCTAATTTAAAATACAGAAACGGGATTTATAAGTATATTCTTAAAGAAGTATTATACCAATACGTCCCTAAGCATTTATTCGATCGTCCTAAACAAGGATTTGCAATTCCGTTAAATAAATGGTTACGTACTTCTCTTAGTTATCTTATTGATGAATACCTCTCGGAGGAGATGATTAACAAATATGGTGCTTTGAATTATGCAGAAGTTAAAAAATTGAAGGAAGATTTTTACAATGGTGCCGACTTTTTATACAATCGGATTTGGCTTATAACGGTATTGCACATGTGGTTTTCAAAAAATCACATAACTACTTAACTACTTTATTTTCTATATCTTCAAACTCTTCCTCCTTTGGCGGTGGTTCTTCTTTGTTTCTATTTTTGTAATAGTAATCCATTATAAATAAACAAGCCACAAAAAAAGGCAAAACCGGTATCCGGTAGCGTACCAAGCTCCCGAAATTGGAAGTAGAAATACCAACCGAAAAGGCAAAGAAAAGGCTAAATATCAATGAAAAACTTAACAGGTGATTTTTAAAAATGATCGGAAATATTCCAATAACTCTCAACCTGATTAATACTCTCAAAGTAAGTAATAAAAACAAAGTTCCTTCCAATGCAGAAAGCAACATTACAATATTGTTTGCTTCAAATAAATAGGGGCGAAAAAGAGCTGCATTAATAGCTGCCGGTGATTTTGCCATCATACTGGGTATGGTGGCATCAAATTCACCAATATCAAAAGAGTTTCCCGCATAGTAATCTGCTTTCAAATCTTTGTAAGTTACAACAGCTTTTTCAAGTACCTTATCTACGGAATAACTTCCAAGGAGTGAACTCAAGTTCATTAGCAATAAATACCCACCGGCAATTGCTAGTGTAAACATAAAAGGACCAAAAAGAAATTTGATAATACTATTTTGGATACTTCCAATCTGTCGATTTACAAACCAGATAAGTGAACCCGGTAAAAGGGCAAAAATAATATATGGTTTGATGGCGATTATAAGGAAAGAGGCAACAAATATGCTGAGTAAATTACTTACGAAATTCTTTCGCTTGATGAAAATCATGTAAAATGAGTAGGAGTAATAGCCGATACAACTTAATGTTACGGTGTCTTTTAGAATGCCTGAACCCCAGAAAAAAACAGAGGGAATAAACAATACTGAAATGGCCATCTCCTTCTTTAGGTCGGGAAATTCTGTAATAAATAACTGATAAAGTTTCCATATTCCTGCAAAAGACGCATAAGCAAATAACATAGTAGCTACAATAAAACTTCCCGCTCCTAAAATCACAAAAGGAGTTACTACACGCACTACCCAAAATGTGGCACTATCTCTATAATAAACCGGAAATCCTGTTAATTCATTAAAATAAAAATAATTTGAAATACTAAGTCCTTCCGACATTACAGCGTAGAAACCCGAAGGGTTTGAAAAGAGCAACCGCATCATACAGGCTCCATCATTAAAATAAATGATGGTATCACCCCCTCCATAATATAAAGTGTAAATGAGACAAACAGAGACTCCCCCAAATAATTTTAAATATAATCCTTTAGTGTAATACTTATACTCAGGATGGGCATCAATCATGCGGCTCTTGCGGAGCCGAGCTGAAAGAATAATGAGTATTAAAGCTATAGGACCGTATAAATAATCGATCAGCGAGAAATAGTACATTTAGCAGTGATTGGGAGTAGAATCACGAACCAAAGATAAAAAATCATGTTGCATTCCCCTAAAAAGATATGGCTTTTAAAAATTAATCTACAACTTATTGTTATTTAGTCAATTGTTTTGAGCTATTTGGTCATTCATCTAAGCTTTAAGTATGAAAAGGTGCCCGATTGTAGTACCAAAAATAAATTAATGATTGATAACAACAATTTTTCGTGTCACACTATTTCCCGATTTAATAACCAAAGTGTAAACCCCTTGCGACAAGGATCCTGTATTCAAAACAACCTCACCAACAATTACTAATTCTTTCTGAATAACCCTTCTGCCAATCTCATCAAATACCGACAAACTAACATTTTGGTTGAGGTAGCTTTGCTCAAAATTAATGAATAATTGATCGTTGGCCGGATTTGGATGAACACTAATTGAGTGATCAAAAGGTGTAGCACTTAAACCGCTACATACTTCAATTTCCAATGGTAAGGTTACCGAATCTGAACATCCATTTGGAGAGGAAAAGGTGTAGCTTACCAGAAAGCTCCCTGAACCAAGTACGGATGGAGCCACAACCACTGTTGTTATTCCGTTTATTTGATAGGAACCACCTGATGGGAATCCTCCTGTTAACAGAAACGGTGCAGTGTTGGTGCAAAGGGTATCATTAAATGTGGGGGTAAATGTAACAACTGGGGCCTGCAGAAAGGTTGCATTAACACTGTCAATGAATACACATTGGTTTGCATCGGTTGCCATTAATGAATAAATCCCTGATGAATTTATTACTAGTGTGTCGGCGGTGCTGCCATTATTCCAAAGAAAGTTCCAGCCGGCAACAGCAGGGTTTAAAACGTATATAGTTTCACAGGTCACAATATCAGGGCCCAAATTAAAAACAGGTAAAGCATTTAAGGTTACAATTATTGAGTCTGTTTTTGTGCATCCATTAGTGTCTGTTACCATTAACGAATAGCTACCCGATTGCTGCACTAAATAAGTCATCATTGAGGATCCATCCTGCCAAAGGTAATTTTGAAAACCTGTTGGCGCACTCAACATATAAGCAGCGCCACAAATTGAAGTATCTGAACCTAAATAAAGGTTGTTATATGGATATAAAAGCACCTGCACACTATCAGCATATGAACAACCATTTGAATTAGTAACTAACAGTGAGTAATTTCCATTTTGATTTACGGAGATAGTTGCTGTAGTATCTCCAGTATTCCATAAATAACTCACACCATTAATACCGGCGTTCAAATCCACGGAAGTGTCACATGTTGCTATGTCGGGGCCTAAATCAAATACAGGAAGATTAAATATCATTATATTAATTGAATCAATTGAAGCACAACCCGAAAAATCAGTAACGGTTACAGCATAAGTGCCGGAATTAGAAACATTCAATGTTTGAAATCCGGAATTGTTGTTCCATAAATAGGTAGCACCGGGGTTACCTGCATCCAAAATTACACTTCCACAATAAACGGAGTCGGGACCAAGCGAAACGACAGGTACATTTCCAACTTGAATGTATCCCGGAAGCAACAACGTATCGGAACCTCTGAAACTGGAAGCAATTAACGTAACATCATATATACCCGGAACGTTATAGATGATGGAAGGGTTCTGTAATGAACTTGAATTGGGAGTT
>JBBQVM010000327.1:0-3547 GCA_038211525.1 Bacteroidia bacterium | reverse complement strand
AAGGCCGGAATTCATAACAGCCTATTGGAATCAATGGTGCAATTTTGAGTTTGAAATAAAAAGTTCACCTAAAAACTCACTTGTCATGAAAATTATTCAAATTCGCAACAGCATTATTCTCTTTCTATTATTAGCACCTTCATTGGTACTAGCCTCCTGGAACCCGGTTCGTTTCGACCAATTTAATTACTTCAATTCCAATTTCACCCCCACACCTCAAACATCATTTGTAAGCGGCTTTAATCAAACCGGTACCAGCACCTTTTTAATGCGTACTAATGATGGTGGCATCACCTGGGATTCCATTACCTTTAGCGGAAGTTTAGCTTCGGTTAACATTTCCAAAATTAGTTTTACCGATGTGAACAATGGCTTTGCCGGTGGATCCAATAATAATTTTCAGTCCTTAATTTCAACTATCGACAATGGCTCCAACTGGATCGACATCACTCCTGATCCCTCGTCAACGGTGTTCACCAATTCCATATCATTTATTGATCCGATGCAAGGTTATATGAGTGGATTATCTGTATTATACAAAACATTTAACGGCGGTCTCACGTGGACCAACATTCCAATAACATTTGAAATTAGTTCCATTCACTTTACGGATATGAACAATGGTTTTGTTTGTGGAACAGAAAATAATGATGCTGCCATTCTAAAGACAACAGACGGTGGTCAAACGTGGACAACAGTACTCACTAAATCAGTTCCTTTTATGTCGGTAAGTGCCATGCAAAAAGTAGAAGTTATTAATTCAAATGTGGTTTATGCCTCACTTCAATATTCCAATCAACTTTTCAGAACCAATGATGGAGGTAACAGCTGGGATACACTTACCCTTACACCTATTTTCGCTATTCAGGATTATGATTTTAGTAGTGCCAATGAGGGACAGGTATTATCAACCATGGGTGAGATATTCAGAACCGTTGATGGTGGTTTAACATGGACCCTCGAATATGCTGTTGCCGGTGGTGTTTACGGGCCAAGCGTATTCTTAACTTCCATTTCTTTTGCAGGAACAACGGGTTATGTGTGCGGATCGAACGGCCTTATTAAAAAATATACCATTGAAACAACTGGAATTTTAGCTATACCTAACCAGGCTAACTTAATCATCTATCCAAATCCTGTTGTTAAAGGAAATGAGCTTTCAATAGCAGGAATTTCCGGAACTTGTGATGTTGAAATATACAATATCCAAGGACAAAAAGTATTGCAACAACATTTCGAAAAAACTGATGAAGCACGCACTCTTAACTTAAATTCTAATTTGGTAGTCGGAGTTTACATTGTTACCGTTAGAACGGATGAAGCTGTAATACAGAAAAAAATTGTTGTTAATGAGTAATCCCCTTTTAGTATCTTTACACCTGTCAGGTGATAAAAAATAATAATGAAAAAAATATTTATCCTATTTTTAATAGGTCTGCCTCTTTTTTGCAGCGCCCAAAATCGAAACAATATATGGTGCTTTGGCGACAGTTCTGGAATAGATTTCGGAACTGTCGCTAATCCTACCACATTCAGAAGTTCGGTAGTGAGTAGGGGAAGTTGTGTGAGTATTGCGGACACAAATGGGCATTTGCTGTTTTACGCACATACAAGAGGAGGTGTTGGAACAGGTTTTTCGACTTTAGTATTTGATAGCACTAATAATTTGATGCAAAATGGCACCAATGTAAAAGGAGAAGGTTGGTATAATGAGTTATTGATTATACCTGATCCGGGGACTACTAACGAGTACTTTTTGTTTACAAAAGGTATGTCTACATCTCCTGGATTTGGGTATTCCAAAATTGATTTAAGTCTAAACAATGGATTGGGTGCTGTCACCCAAAAAAACATTATTCTAAATTCGGTACGAAATGCCGATTGTTTAACAGGCATCAAACATGGAAATGGTCGTGACTGGTGGGTCATTTCTAAATATTCAAATGTAAATATTCCTTCTTACAATCGATTTTATGTTTTTCTGATCACGAGTGATTCTATTCACACACCAATTATTCAGGATTTACCTAATTCCAGTGATTTTGATTGGCATCAGATTGCATTTAATTCCGATGGTACAAGATTAATACAAACTACATCGGCAGGATTGATGCAACAAATGAATTTTGACAGGTGTACGGGCTTATTATCCAATGCAAATGTTTATTTTCCGGAGTTGCTTCCGGTTACTCATACAAGGAACTATTGGTCATCAGCCTTTTCTCCAGATAATTCAAAATTTTATGCAACTACTCAAGTATTCAGCCTCAGTTTGAGCGACACCTCTCGTGTAATTCAGTATGATTTGAATGCGCCAGATATTCCTGCATCTGCGGATACTTTACTTGAGGAAATATATCCCACTATGATCGGGGCCGTTAAGCTTGCTCCCGATGATAAAATGTATGTCACAACTTATCATTACTTTGGATTTCCAGGCTATCCTTACCCTGATAGCTCCTACAATCAATTTGTAACAAATTTAAGTGTTATTAATTATCCTGATAGCTTGGGTTTAGCCTGTGATTTCCAACCATATAGTTTTAATTTAGGTGGCAGTAGAACTTATGCAGGGTTACCAAATAACCCAAACTACGATTTAGGTCCACTGGTTGGTTCAGGATGTGATACGCTTACTTCTGTTTCAGAAATAACAATACCTCATCAGTCAATACATGTTTTTTACGATTCGGAATGGGATATAGCTTTTGTAAATGCATCGGGAATAAAAGGTAAAGCAGGTCAATTGATGTTGTACGATGTGCAAGGAAAAATACTTTTAAAAGAACCGCTAAAATTATTTGGCGATAATTACACAAGAGATATTGATTTAAGCTCGTTCGCAAAAGGGCTGTATGTGGTTTCAATTGTCACAGATAAAAAACAACTGGTTCAGAAATTTGTGAAGTATTGAAAGTTGTTTACACCTTTCAGGTGAAAAGGCTTAACCGAAGGGCATTGGTAATTTGTCGTTCCCCGGAAACGGAATCCATTTCGGAGAGAAATGCTTGTGTCAGTCCACTTTGAGCCCCTTTTCCCTATCTTTGTAGCAAAGGTTACTTATGAAAAAGACGCTTGTTCCGTTCACCGAAACCAACCAGTTTTCGCCTTTGGTTGACGATTACCTTTCGGGAAAAGAACCATTGAGGGATTTCTACCAATTGCCTCCTGTGATGGCTTCATTTGCGGAGAAAATGAGCGAAAGATCCAATTTACCATGCGATCGCCAAGCCTTGCACCGTTCTCTGCTTCAGCAAAATGAAAAGTTGCTTTTAACAGGTGACACTACCGCTGCGAAGGTTAAAAGTGGAATCGACAGCCTTTTGGACGCAACTACTTTTACAGTTACTACCGGTCACCAACTGAACCTTTTCACAGGTCCGTTGTACACCATTTATAAAATAATGACCACCATAAAGCTGGCTCATGAACTGAAGCAAAAGTATCCGGACAACAATTTTGTGCCTGTTTACTGGATGGCTACCGAAGACCACGATTTTGAGGAGATAAACCACACAAGGGTATTTGGTACTACCATCACCTGGAA
>JBBQVM010000326.1:0-3550 GCA_038211525.1 Bacteroidia bacterium | reverse complement strand
GGTCAACTCGCCAAACTATTCTTTATACTTGCTAATTTTAATCTTTATGTTCAATTTCTTTCCAAAATTGATTTGCAAATTTATCCCAACTAAATTTAGCTGCATGTGTTTTTGCTTTTTGTGATAAATTTTTCCGAAGTTCAGGATCAGTGAATATCTTCAACATTTGAGTTGCCAGTTCATTTACATTAGCGGAATCGAAGTAGATCGCTCCGTCGCCACCTGCTTCGGGGATACTGGAATTGTTGGATGCTATTACAGGAGTTCCACAACACATTGCCTCAGCCACCGGTAAGCCGAATCCTTCGTAGAGCGAAGGGTATATAACGGCTATGGCATGTGTGTACAGCGAGGGGAGTTCTTCATTAAGCACAAAACCCGTTAATAAAATATGTTCTCGGAAAGGATGCTTGTTCAACGCTTCAAAAAATGTTTCCGATTTCCATCCATTTCCCCCGGCTATCACCAGTTGAACCGTTGAATTATTTTCCTCTTTGAACTTTTGAAATGCCTCTAGTAAAACGATTAGGTTTTTTCTGGGTTCAATAGTTCCTACAAATAAAAAATAGGGATTGGTGATTTTATATTTATTGAGTGCAGCAGTATTAGAATCGGGTTCATACAAACTGCTGATACCGGGATAAATTCGTTTTACTTTATTGCAATTCGCAGGATATACCTTACACAAATCTTTCGAAGTGTTTTCAGAGTTGGTGATAATGGTATCTGTTTTATTCAGTATTCCTTTCAGAAATATTTTTTGCAACAACTGACTGTGCCAGCGATGTAATTCAGGAAATATAATGGGCGTAAGATCATGGATGATGGTGATACGTTTGATGCGTCGTATCAAATTAAACGGACCAAAATGAGCGGGTTCAATAACTACATTTACTTTTTTTTGATGAAGAATAAATGGAACAATTAAAAATAATCGCAACGAAGCAAATCCTATTGGTAAACGTATGTTCGGTACTGCAATTTGAGTAACCCCTTTAATTGCTGAATCAATTTTTTCACGTATCAAAATCAGCTCATGCCCTGGGTTTGTGCGTATCATTGCCGCTACCATTTCACGAGTATATACATGTATTCCCGCATTTTGGTTGTCGATAGGATCGGCTAAAATTGCAACGCGCATAATTACTTACAGTCCATTTTAATTTGTTTTATTTTTACTTATAGCCTCTTCATATACCTTCAGCGTATCAAAAATAGTCCTGCGCCAGTTGAAAGTAAATGAACGATGGTGTGCTTTTACAGCTAGTTCGTCACGGAAAGGTTTATCCAAAATTATCATCGCCATTTGATTTTTGATATCATTCACATCATTAGCATCAGCAGGCAAACCTGCATCACCAATTACTTCAATCATGGCACTGTTATTACCATAAATAACCGGAGTTCTGCAACTCATCGCCTCTATTGGAGGCAAGCCGAATCCCTCATAAATGGAAACGTAACAAAGTGCTAGCGCTTCAGAATACAATACCGACAAATCAACATCCTCTACATAACCGGTGAAAATAATATTCTTATTATCAAGATGAAGTTCTTTGCTGAGGTGGTCTGTTTTCCAACCAAAATTTCCAGATATCACTAGGTTGACCTCTGTTCCGGGCTGTTCCTTAAGAAAAAGATTAAATGCTTTTATGGTATTTGGTAAATTTTTGCGAGGTTCAATAGTTGACAAACACAAAAGATAGGGTTTATTTCCAAGTTTGTAGTTTTCTCGTATAGTTTTTGCCCGCTGAGTATTGACATTCCATTTGAACAAATCCTTATCGGGAGATTCATAAACCAAATGAATTTTTTTTCTATTGATACCTGTTAATTTAACAAGATCAGCAGAAGTGCTTTTTGAAACTGAAATAACATCCGCATTTTTGTCAGTAATAAATTTCATTCCTAACGATGCTAAATCAATATTTTGCTCTATGTGATATTGCGGAAATAACTGGTGTGTTAAATCGTGAACTGTTACAACAAATTTATGGCTAAGAGCTGCTAAATGAGAAGAGTTTTGAGGTAAGGGGATATGCAACAAATCAATATTTGCTTTCTTGTCTTCAAGTTCTTTTAAAAACGCAAGTTGTGAAGCAAGTGATTTTCTCTTTTGTATTCTTAACAGTTGTTTTCTAACATCTGTTTTTCTGTAGTAGTTGGCTCCTACCTCATATAACTTTGAAGGCATAAGAACTTTAACTGCCTTCTTAAAACCCATCAATACTTTTTCGTAATTGTGTAGCTTAGTAGGTTCCAACAATAAAATGCTTCGATATTTTTCCAGAGGCAAATACTTCCGGCCAATCATTAATTCAAAACTCCATCGTGGATCACCTACCTGAGTGATCTCCTCCAATCCCTTCAACAAATGAACCAGATATCTTTTTATTCCATCATTACCCAACTGCGTTAATTTTGTAGCTTCAATCAACACATGAAATTTTTTATCTTCCGGTAATTTAACATCCAAACCAAGAAGTTGCATTGCACGATAATCGAGCGTGGCATTTTGAGAAATGGAGCCTTCGCGTTGTGAATAGCCCATTCGTTCCATTACATCTCCATGATGGTTCCAAAATAAATCCTGCATATCAGGTGGCATTTCATGCTGCCATCCTCCTGCTTTACCTTTACGGAAAAATTTACCGGCAAACTCATCCGCCTTAAATTTCGGATCAATAAGTTTGGAGGTGCCGCCATACATCGGCTTACCTGATTTCATCTGATCGAAACCCGGTAATTGATCCCATTTTGCAGGAGGCAAAGAAATTAATTGCTCTACCCGTTTAAAAGTCGCAACGGGATCGGCAACCAAATCCTCATAGCGAATTACGAGTTGTGCACGCTCCAACCATGCATTCACATTGTGCGACCATCCGCCAAAAAAACTACCTTCAGCAGCTACAATTGCCTCCTTCATGTTTTCAATAAAATCTGAACCGGGCGAAATTAAATCTTTGCGATGATGAGCAATTGATACCATTGAATCTCTACCGTCGCGAACCAGATATATTGCAGGAATAGCCGGATCATTGGGGATTAATTCTGAGGGAAGTAAGTGTGTTTTAACAACCCGAAAACTATCATAATTTTCGTCAATTGGATAGGCAGTTTCATTATGCCAGGTGCTCGATTCAATACCATATACATAATATAATATGTTTCTAAAAAATGTATTTCCCGATCTGGGGAAAGAGGCCAGCCAACATTCCATTATA
Source organism: Bacteroidia bacterium (assembly GCA_038211525.1). Classification (GTDB taxonomy): domain Bacteria; phylum Bacteroidota; class Bacteroidia; order AKYH767-A; family OLB10; genus JADKJB01. Next base: position 326 of record JBBQVM010000326.1, on the reverse strand, counting down.
TGATTCTTTTTTTTCGAATAGTAAGCATTTCATTGTACAATTCAATATCATCAGCATTCAGCTTGTTCAACATCAATCTTTCTGCATTAGTAACTTCAGGCAACTGCGATTTAAATGAATAGTTATTGTTTATTTTGGGAATTTTAAATTCCCTCCATTGCATTAATTCACCTAATTGTTTCACATCCTCATCAAAATATTCCATAATACCTATGAAATAATAATCGCTCAAATTTTGCCCCAACAAAAATTTACTCATACGGTTCCTGCTATTTTCAAGCGATGCATATTCCAATAATGTTTCGTTCTTCCTCGCAGAAAGTTCC
>JBBQVM010000325.1:0-3601 GCA_038211525.1 Bacteroidia bacterium | reverse complement strand
TTGATGGTACCGCAGGTTTTTCACCTTGAAGCCATTTTTTAAAGTCGGCAGGTTCGTCAACAACAACTTTCATATTCATATTATAGTGCGCTACTCCGCAAACCTTGTTACAAAGCAACACATAATCAAATTTATCATTTTTGGTAACGCCCCTCATTTCACTTGTGGTGATTGTTGGTTCCATATAAAATCGGGTAGTCATTCCGGGAACACAGTTCATTTGTGTTCTGAAGTGAGGAAAATAGGCTGAGTGAATTACATCACGTGAGTTAAATTGAAATTGAATCGGAACACCTTTGGGAAGATGCATCTCGGAACTTTTGGTGATGATATCATCTTTTGATGCAGGGTCACTATAATCAATTCCTAATGGATTATCATCAGTAATTAATTTGAAATAGGATCTTCCCAAGGTGTTATCAGCACCTGAATAACGTGCGATCCAGTTAAACTGATAACCATAAACCTGAACTACCATTCCATCTTTAGGATGCCCTTGTGTCATTTTGTTCCATTCTGATAAACCGGTAACAATAAGTGCCGATAATACAATTGTTGGTACAACTGTCCAAATTAACTCCAACTTGTGATTGTCCGGATAGAACAATGCAAATCGATTGCTGTTGTGTTTGTATTTATAAACAAAATAGAACAACATAATTTGAGTTAAAAAGAAAACGATTCCAATGACGCCAAAGTTTAGATTTAATAAAAAATCTGTTTGAACACCGTGAACCGAAGCTGCAATAGGTAACATATAAGGTTGGTACTTAATAGTCATGTAAACCATTAGTAGCAAGCCAACCACCATAAAAATCATGAGGCCAACACCATTCATGCTATTGTGACGCTTTTGTTCATCCTCCTCATTTTCGCCGGAAAGGACAGAAGCCAGCTGAGAAACATTCATCAGTCTGATTACTACCAGAACTCCCAGTAGCATTGCGATTATTAGTAAGAGGTTCATTAATTATCCGTTATTTTCTGTTAATCAATTTTTATTAATTTTCAAGAGCGATTTATATCGAGTGATGTAAACTCTCCTGTAGTAATGGATGTTTTTCGCGCAATAGTGGTGCTTTTGAAAGCGACGTTTGCACAACATACATAAATAATCCAAGGAAGCCAAGCATGGTACCAATTTCCATCCAACCTAACTGCCAATGTTCTTTAACAACTCCGGGAGTAACCATAATGAATACATCGAGCCAGTGACCGCAAAATACGATTATGGAAACACCCATAATTAAATTCAATCTGCGTTTTGCATCACGAGTCATCAGTAATAAGAATGGAACAAAAAAGTTGATCATGAAATTCGCAAGAAACAATCCTTTGTAGTGGTCGAAACGAAGCATGAAATAAGTTACCTCTTCCGGAATGTTAGCATACCATATAAGCATGAACTGAGCGAACCAGAGGTAGGTCCAGAAAATACTAAATGCAAACATAAATTTACTTGAATCGTGTAGGTGATGTTCAGTGATCCAGGGCATATATCCTTTTTTAACGAGGTAAGCCAGGGTAAAATTCATAACCGCTAATGCACTAATAAACATTCCGGCAAACGTGTACCAACCAAACAATGTCGAATACCAATGTGTATCAATCGACATAATAAAATCCCATGCAGAAGTAGAAGAAGTTACTGCAAACAAAACCAGAAAGGTAGTAGCATACTTTTTAGTTTTGAAGTAAGGATCGGTTCCGCCTTCAATATCTTCTTTCAAAGAATATTTGCGGAACAAAAATGTAAAGCCTATCCAAATAGCGAAGTAGGCAAACATTCTGATCAGAAAGAAAGGCAGATTGAGATAACCTGATTTCCCTGCGATAATCTCATCATAATCAGCCGAAGCAGGATCAAATAATTCAGAGTGCATCCAATGGAATAAATAATGTCCGCCATTATGTGCAGAAATCATATTTCCAAAAAACACAATAACCATAATCATCGCACCAAATGGAAGAAATTGTCCCATTGCTTCCAGAATTCTTTTAAGAACCACCGACCAGCCAACTTCGGCAACAAATTGTACCGCCAGGAAAAAAGTTCCTGCAAGGGCAATGGTCATAAAGTAAAATGAATTATGCCATAAGTTCGACCATGCCTGGTGATTGTTTGTCACAAAACTGGCAGCAATGGAAATTAATCCGATTGCCATCAGTATGAACGCGAAGGTTTTATTCTTTTGATTGAAAGAGTAATTCATAATTTCTTCTGTTATTATTTCAGGGCCACAGTTGAGTCTTTCGGAGCAGCAGTAGAGTCACCGGCTGCAGTATTGGTTGCGCCACCAGCGTGGGCTAATTGATGCACATACATAATAATTTTCCAGCGTTCCGTTGGATTCACCTGTGATGCGTGCGAACCCATCAGGTTAACACCATAAGTAATGGTGTGGAATATTTTTCCATCGGTTAAATCGCGCATGTTACCACCGCGTGAGGAAACTCCTGTTACATAAGAAGGTGGTGGTGGAAATTTACCGGTAGCAATTAATGAACCATCTCCATTTCCTGATTCTCCATGACAATGCATGCAATAATTACTATAAAGTCTTTGACCCTCTTTTAAGTTCACCTCATTTGCTTCCAAAGGATTTTTTAAATCATTTCCTGCTGCAATATATCCTTCGGTAGTAGGAGGATAATGAAAAAATGTATAGTCTCTCGGAATAGTTCCTGCAACAGGCAACCTGGCCGAAGAGCTATCAGCAAATAATGCATTGGGCTGATAGGTTTCATACGAGGGAGATCGATACATGTCGGGCATGTATTCCAATCCCGGATCCTGCGGACCTCTTTCGCAGGATACTGCTACCAACATAATGCTGAATAACATTACACCTGCAAACAGCTTCGATTTTATTTGATTCATTGCGCTTGATTTCTTTGTTTTCACTGAAGCTTAATTTTTAACATATATGGCACCGGCTTCTTTCATTGCTGTTTGAGCGGCTGTTTTTTCCATATCATCTTTCACATCAATCACCATTACAAACCTGTCATCGGCCATACGATCGTCAATCACATGAGGTTCAACACCCGGCAGAATTTTACTTCTTAAGAAGAAAGTAATTACCATACCATGAGCTGCACATAATACCGTGGCTTCAAACGTTACCGGAATAAATGCAAGCATGTTTTTGTATAAGGTAAAACTTGGCTTTCCACCAATGTCCATAGGCCAATCGAAAACATTCATGTACCACATCATGAGAAGAGCCAGGCTGGTACCTGTACATCCGAACATAAACGAGGCCATTGAAATACGCGTTCTCTTTAACCCCAACGCATGATCTAAACCGTGAATTGGAAATGGTGAGATTACATCAGTAACTTTAAATTTCTTATCCCTTAATTTCGGAATAGCACTCAGGACCAAATCATCGTCCTCGAATACACCGTATGCTTTTTTAGTGGCCATGGTGTGCTCCTTTCTTTTTTGCCTGTGAACTGGAACTCTTAACAATTGTTTTTAATTCGCTCATCGCTATAACAGGGAAGAATCTGGTGAATAATAAGAAGGGCACAAAAAATAATCCGAGTGATCCAATAAAAATACCCACCTCAACCCATGTTGGATGAAACATGGTCC
>JBBQVM010000324.1:0-3643 GCA_038211525.1 Bacteroidia bacterium | reverse complement strand
CGTTAAAATTACAGAGCTGCAGTTTGAATTTAATTTATATCGTTCCCGGAAATACTTCATACAATAAAATAGGCGAATTGCAGGTTGCTTAATGGTTGATTTTGCTAAATAACAGTACGAGCTGAATTTATCTCAGCAATTGTATTTTACTTAAATAAGCCGGAAAAGATGTAACCAGTAGATAAAAACCTTACAACAATCTTACAAAAAAACCGGCCCGGGAAATCCCTGAGCCGGCTTTGAATTAACCGAAATTTAACCCTTTTTCAATCAATATTTATCCTGCCAATAGTTCTTTAACAATGGTAGCTACCAGTTTGTTATCGGCTTTACCGGCAAAGGCTTTGGAAGCTGCGCCCATCACTTTACCGGTATCGGCCGGGGATGTAGCTCCAAGTGTTGCAATTATATTAGTGAGCTCTTTACGGATGTCGACTTCACTCATTTGAGCAGGCAGGTATTTTTCTATCTCAGCAATTTCTTCTTTCTCTCCTTTAGATAGATCTTCCCTACCTTGTTTTTCAAATATCTCTACCGACTCTCTGCGTTGCTTGACGAGTTTTTGAAGTATTTTCATTTCGTCTTCAGGCGTAATCGCTGTTCCGCCACCACTGGTTTTAGCTAATAAGATAGCGGCTTTCACAGCACGTAATGCTCTTAAGCCAGCCTCGTTTTTTGCTAACATGGCTACTTTGATATTACTATTTATTTGTTCTTCGAGTGACATAATTCACATTATTAAATTAATCTACTCTATCGTGCAGAAAGCTGTTGTTGGATTTTATTTCAGGTTTATTATCTTTATCATTCGAAAGGGTATATCTGGATACTTCTATTTCGTTTGAATCAGGAACATCGGTTAGTTGAACATTTCTTCTTTTATAAGCAGGCTCTTTTTCAAGGTCTACTAATCCGCCCGGAGAGTTTACTTTCAAACTCATTTCTCTGAGTTTTTTGATTCTATCCTGAGCACGGTGAAAGGGATCATCGTGATCAACAACGGTTTCAAAATTCTTTACAACAGGAGGTCCGTTCACAATATAAGGAGCTACTACAGGTGGCTGAGGAATTGCAGCAGCAACTGGTTCCGGTTGTTTATCTTCCACTACAGGTGAATTTACTTCAAAAACAAAAGTAGCCTCCTCTTCAACAGGTGCAATGGGCTCACGTGTGATAAGTATTGGCTCAGGTTGTTTTGGCTGCTCAATCTGTTGAATTGGTGTCTTATTTTCATTTAAATTAGCCCGTGCGCTAATCTCTTCATCAGATTGCAAATGGTGAACAATACGTGGTTCCTCATTTCTGTTTTCCTGATAAGTTTGCGCAGGGGTATTAGAAACATTTGCATTTTGTGTATACACCACGTTGTTGTTTATGGGTGCCATTGGAACCACTATTGGAGGAGTTGGTACTACAGCTTTAGGTGCTTCAATATTTGTATTGACAACTGGTGTAGGGGTTTTTAATTCACCGGCTAAATCATAAATAATTTTTTCTTCTTGTTTTGGAGAAATAGAAGTCAGTTGATCTTTAGTTCTAAAACCTGTTGCGATAATAGTAACACCTACTCTATCGCCTAATGTTTCATCTTTACCAACACCCATAATTACTTCAGCGGTCATACCGGCCTGCTCTTGAACGTAGTCAGTAATTTCACCCATTTCATCCATGGTAACTTCAATATCGCCGGAGGTAATGTTCAGCAAAATATAACGAGCTCCTTCAATTTCATTATCATTTAATAGCGGTGAATCGAGTGCACTTTGCACTGCATTAATTGCACGATTTTCACCTTCAGCACTTGCCGATCCCATAATAGCAACGCCACTTGATTTCATTACTGTTTGAATATCTGCAAAATCAACATTGATATGCATGGTGGTAGTAATTATTTCGGCGATACTTTTAGCGGCAATAGCCAAAATATTATCTGCATGACCAAAAGCTTCGGTAAGTTTTAAGTTGCCATGAATCTCTCTGAGTTTTTCATTGCAGATCACGAGTAAAGTATCAACATTTTGTTTCAGCTCTTCAATTCCGGCATCAGCCTGAGCTTTTCTTTTCTTTCCTTCAAAAGCAAAAGGAACGGTAACTATTCCAACTGTTAAAATTCCCATTTCTCGGGCAACGCCTGCAATAATAGGAGCAGCACCGGTTCCGGTACCACCGCCCATTCCGGCAGTGATAAACACCATTTTAGTATTTTCTCTAAGGATAGCTTTCAGCTCATCAATATTTTCGATGGCTGCATTTTTTCCTACTTCAGGAATAGCGCCTGCCCCACGTCCTTCGGTGAGGCTGGGGCCTAATTGAATTTTGTAAGGTACCGGACTAATGTCGAGCGCCTGGTGGTCGGTATTGCACACCAGGAATTCCACTCCTTTAATTCCAAGGCGGTACATATGGTTCACAGCATTGCTGCCACCACCACCAACACCTATCACTTTAATGATAGAGGGCCTTTCTTTGGGTAATTCGAACTGCATCATTTTCTTAAGGTTTTTATTGAATTTGGGTTAATTTCGGTTTTCTGTTTTTCTATAATTTAGGATCGTCAGTTTCATCGTTGAGGAATTCTTTTCCTTTCTCAAAAATGTAATTGAACCAATTGCCTCTGTGCGGAACAGTTTGTATTATCATAGGTGTTTTACCTTTGTTAGCTTTGAGAGCTTTGTCGTATTCATGCATGCCTTTCAACACCAGTCCAACACCGGTTGCATACATCGGACTTTTCACTTCATCATATCCCTGACCAAGGTGTTCATTCGGATAACCGATACGAGTATCCATTCCGGTAATGTATTCCACTAGTTGAGTAATGTGTTTCAATTGTGAACCACCTCCGGTAATTACTATTCCTGCAATTAGTTTCTTCTCGAATCCTGAATTTTTTATTTCGTAATACACGTTCTCAATAATTTCTTCCATACGTGCCTGGATAATAGATGAAAGATTTTTCACAGAGATCTCTTTCGGTTCTCTTCCTCTTAAACCGGGAATAGAAACAATTTCATTATCCTTCATTTGCTTGGCGAGAGCTGAACCGAATTTAATTTTTAGTAACTCAGCCTGACTTCTTATTATGGTACATCCCTCCTTAATATCTTCAGTAATTACGTTTCCACCAAAGGGAATTACAGCGGTGTGCCGGATGATTCCGTCCTGGAAAATAGCAACATCAGTGGTACCACCACCAATATCTACCAGCACTACGCCTGCTTCTCTTTCTTCATCGGTTAACACAGCTTCCGCGGATGCTAATGGTTCAAGAATAAGATCTACCGGTTTTAATCCTGCTTTGGTAACGCACTTATGTATGTTACTTGCTGCAGTAACAAGTCCGGTAATGATATGACAATTTGCTTCCAGTCGTATGCCCGACATTCCGATTGGTTCTTTAATTCCCTGTTCGTTGTCGATGATAAACTCCTGTGGTATTACATGAATAATTTCTTCACCGGGAGGCATAGCCAGTTTGTACATGTCCTTGATGATAGCGTCAATATCAGACTGACTAATTTCATTGTTGGTATTGGTACGAGTGATCATACCACGGTGTTGGAGGCTTTTGATATGTTGGCCTGCAATACCTACATACACCTCTTCGATCACCACATTCGATTTATTTTCTGCTTCAGCAACA
>JBBQVM010000323.1:0-3650 GCA_038211525.1 Bacteroidia bacterium | reverse complement strand
TTTTTAGCCATGCATAGAGCTATTGAAAAGCTGATAGTAAAACCTAATTTGTTACTGATTGATGGGAACCGGTTCACGATTTTCGAAGGCATTGATCATGAGTGTGTGATTGGAGGCGATGCAATTTATTCCTGCATTGCTGCTGCATCGGTGCTTGCCAAAACGGAAAGGGACGAATACATGTTAGGGTTACATAAAAAGTATCCCTTGTACGGATGGGATAAAAATAAGGCTTATGCTACGGCAACACATCGGGAGGCACTCATTAAACACGGCCCATCTCCAGTTCATAGGAAAAGTTTTCGATTAAATTATCAAACTGTTTTAGAATTTTAGTTTTCCTTATTAACACCCGCTTGTACATAAAAATGATGTTTTGATGTAAATGTGAAAGTTGAATAGCGGTAGTTTTGAAGAATATATTTCTTCCACAGACTTCGCCCTCAAATATGAAAAGAGTAGTTAGTTCATCGATAATCACACTCTTTATCATATTAGCTATTACGGGAACTTATTTTTATATCCGGAATTTTAACAATTCCGGAGGAGACCCCATCAAGGCAATTCCATCCGACGCATCTTTTTTTCTGGTTGTTGACTCTACCGATAATGCAGTTTTGTCCATTCAAAAATTCGAATACCTACCTATATTACGGCAAGCACCTGTTTTTGAAAAACTATATAAAAATATAGGTATTATTGATTCATTGAAGAAATCCAATTCAGGGTTTAGTGAATTTTTTCAAGCAGATCCACTTTATATATCGGCGCACGTTTCCGGAGCTAATAATTTCGATTTTCTTTTTATCAAAACAATGAACCCTAAAATGGAAGAGCTGGCACTAACAGCTATGCTAAACGAAATTGCAGGAAAAGATAAAAACATTGATGAAAGAAATTATGATGGTACTATTATTAGAGAAATTCAATTTGATGAAAAATCAACTTTTACATTTTCAATTTCTAAAGGTTTGTTCATAGCAAGTTTTACTCCATTTTTGGTAGAAGATGCATTACGGCAACTTAAATTAGGCAAACCTATCATTACAGATTTTAAGCAAATGAGACAGCGTTTCAGTTCAACAGGAATCGATCTTTACGTAAATTTCAATAACTTACCAACCATACTAAATATTTTTCTTCAAGCTTCCGGTTCAAAAAACATTTCAGAAATAAGAAGATTTGGTAATTGGACCTGTTTAGGACTAAATATTTCTGGTCATACTATTCAAGGTGAGGGAATACTCAATGAGTTGGATTCACTTCAATTTGTTTCTTGTTTTTCAGGACAGCATGCAATCCCTGCGAGTCTTTTAAAAATTATACCTGAAAACACATCTGCTTTTCAATACACAGGACTAAGCGATAAGAATCTTTATCAAAGTAAATATTGGAGAAATTATGCTTCAATAGATGAGGTTAATCGCCGAAAGAAATTCATTAGTTCTGTGGAGGAGAATTATAAGTTGAAGATTGATGAAAAGATGGAGGAGTGGATAGGAAATGAATCTGCAATAGTTGTTTTGGAACCCACCGGAGTAAATTATGATAATAACATATTTGCAATTTTTAAAGCCACAAAAATTTCTACTGCAAGAAATTCGTTGAATATAATTAGCAAGATAATTGATAAAAAATTAAATTCAAAGACAAAAGAGGAATCGTATAACGGACATTTAATTGGTTTTATCAATTTGAATGGAATGCTTCCTGCTTTGTTTGGTGACGCGTTTAGTAAATTGAACAAAATTTATTATACTGATATTGGTGATTATATTCTGTTTGGAAATCAGGCTTCTTCTGTTAGAATGTTTATTGATGAATATAAATCAGGTAATTTTATTGTTGAAGCAGAACATTTTAAACCCGTGCAGAAACAAATTTCAGAGGGCATTAATTATCTGGTTTGGGCCAGTCCGGCCTCCGGCACTTATCTTTTAAAATCGGTATTTAATAAAGAGTGGAAAAATTATCAGGATAGCTATCAGAAAATTTTCAGCGGATTTCAGGATTTTGCGTATATGTTTGAGGCTAATGATGAAACTTATAGATCCCGAACATTAATAAATTTCATTAAAGAAAAAAAGCGTGAAGGAGTTAGTCAGGCATTTGTGATGGAAACTGATTCGTCAGTTTTTATGAAGGCACTAATTACCACTAACCCAGCTTCCAATTCGCGTGAAATTATTTTCCAGGATGAATCTGAAACTCTTTACCTTGCTGATAATAGTGGAACTGTAAAATGGACGCAGTTGATAGATGGAAAAATAATGGGAGCTATTTCTGAAATAGATTTATTCAAAAATGGTTCGCGGCAGTTTTTGTTTAACACGAGAGAATATTTATATTTATTGGATGCTGAAGGAAAACCGGTAGGCAATTATCCAATCAGGCTACCTGCTCCGGCAACAAACGGTATTTCAGTAATTGATTTTGAAAAAGTGAAGGAGCCCAGAATTTATTTGGCGTGTGAAAATAAACGTGTTTACGCATACCTTCCTTCAGGAAAACCGTTACCGGGATGGAATTTTCAGCAAACCACCGGCACCATTACTGACCCCATTCGAAATGTAAAATTAAATGGTAAAGATTATATTGTGATCAACGATCGGGAGGGAGGAGTTTCTATCGTAAATAAATTTGGAGAGTCAGGAATTAAACTGATTCAGGGATTTACCCTTGCCAAAAACTCTTCGTTTTTTCAGGATCCTTCAGGTTTTATTGTTACCACTGATATTTCGGGAAATGTGATGAGCATTTCAGGTGATGGATTAGTACAGTCAATACCATTGAATGCTGCCGGTCCTGATCATGGTTTTGCTTATGTTGATGTTGATGATGATGGACAACAAGATTACGTATTTTTGGATGGAAAAGAATTGATTGCATACAATAAAGCACTTACATTAATTTTTAGAAAGGAATTTGAAACTACTATGAGTGGAAAATTAAATGTATTTGAAATGAATGAAAAACAAAAGGCTTTTGGATTTGTCTCTGATGTTTCGAACAAGTGCTGGTTAGTAAAAACAGATGGCTCTGTTTATCCCGGTTTTCCTGTTAAAGGAAGTGGTGAAATGGTTATTGATGAATTGAATATGGATGGGAAGAAAAACTTACTGATAGGAAGCAGCGAAAATAACTTTTACGTTTACACTATCGAGTAAATTAACGTAATTTAATTTTTTGTCCAGGCACAACTGCAACACTATCATTAAACTTATTTAGTTTAACCAGTTTTTTCAATTTCACTCCATGTTGCTGAGAGATCATCCAGAGCGTTTCACCATTCTCCACGGTATGAAATTCCATGGATGGCTGTCCTCTTTTAGGTTTTAAATAAACTATATCTCCAACATTGAGGTTGTCATTTGAATCAGCATCGTTGTATTTTAAAATTTGCCATAGTCGCAGTTCATGAGCAATTGCAATTGAAAGCCATGAATCATTTTGAGCAGCTAAAACGTAAGGAACAGAATTTTTATTCACCAAGATGTTGGCATCCTCACCATGCAATGATTTGGGTGATTTAGAAGTATGATGACTACCACCACCCTGACGAATTTGAGTTGATGATTTAGCAGGGGTACTTTTTGAAGCAAAAATAGGTGGGGTGGCATCAGTTACCGGTATTTGTTTACCTCCAATAT
>JBBQVM010000322.1:0-3663 GCA_038211525.1 Bacteroidia bacterium | reverse complement strand
GATCCCAACCATGCGCCAATTCCAGTATCGCTTAAACTTCCACTGTCGGTTGCAATACTCACACTACCTGAAGGAGGCACTTCAAGTTGAAACCACACATCAGCACCCTGATAATTGGCACAACCTGGATTGAGTCCGGTTTGTTGAAAACCGATATTATTGGCAATAACACATTGTCCCGTATCGATAGAGATGGCAGTGCAAGGATGGCTGCCCGAAATTAATACGACATTGCAATTGCCTGTAGTCAGAAATACGCTTCCTGTGTCAGGAACTGGCCCATCATTAAAAAGTAAATTCCATACTTCATCGTAAAGCTGATATGTATTTTCAGTTTCGTACGTTCCGGCGGTATAAGAGAGACTTAGTGAATCTCCATTGCAAACCGGGATGGAATCAAGTGTTCCAAAACCTACAGCACTGTAATTGCTTACGAAAACTCCATTAACATATGCGGAAAGTAAGCCGCCATTCCATCCATCGCCATAGCTGTCTTGCATATTTATTTTGTAATAACAACATTGTGCTTTTAATTCCATGCTAAGCAGCATTAGTCCCATTAGGGAAGCAAACAATATAACTTTCAGCATCGAATTTCCTACTGTGAATCTAAACATAACACATCCATAAGTTAAATAATTGAATTCATTTTATTTTTATATCTATCTGTCATATAGGAACAGTAGCCTATCCATCCTAATCCGTGCCAACCAAAAAATTCGCCAATCCCTTTTATTTGGTGTATTGTTTACGCAAAACTTTCATTTATTACAAAACGTCACCATGTAGTATCAATTTTAAATATCTTTCTTTTATGATTTTGATATGCCATAATTCATGACCTGCAATATGATAAGCTAAAGCTCTAACTGTTCTAATGTTTACAGTTTTACCATCATCATCAACTCCTCCACCACTTCGCAAAAAAGAATCATTAGGTAAGTTTTGAAATAATAATATAGTAGAATTTCTTACTGCCCAATATTCTTCAATTATAGTATTTAAACTCCGTGTGTCGGCATACGAATATTTCGCATAGTCCTTTTCTTCAAAACCATGCAAAGGGGTATTGTCATTTCGGGCATATCTCAATGCTTTGTAAGCAAAGATTCGTTCGTCGTCAATTAAGTGAACAAGAATTTCCTTTATTGTCCATTTATTTTCATCATATTTATATAAAAGTTGTTCTTCTGAAAGTGAAGAAATCAATACTTTAATTTTATGAAAGTTTTCATACAGTTGATTCAAAACTGATCCATCATTTTTAAGTAGGTCCATGTAAATTTGAGAATAGGATGGATATTCGCCTATTTCGGGTGCAGTAATCTCTCTAAATGTTATCATATTGATCGGAAAATTTTAGTTACTTTTTTATACGCTCTAATTGTCCTTCTAAAATATCCATTAAAGCCAGAATGTGAAAATAGTAATTCCAACTATAAACTGTTAATTTTTAGTGAAATTTATTTTAAAAGCGCCGGTTACACTTTATATGGACATCAAAAGTTTCCGAATCAGATCGAATCCCACATTATAGACAAATCCAACACAATATTGGCAAATTGGGAAAGTAAATTTTACCCTCCTTCCTTTTCCGATTTTTTAAGCCATTAAAACAAAGTTTAATTGGGCTTAGCATAGATAATTGTAAGGTTTTAATGCAACATCTAAAAAGCCGGAAACTAATATACGAAAAATAGGATATTTGCCAATTTTCATCTAAATTAAGAAATGACTTTCCAAACAATAAACTAGACCAAAAAAATTGTCATTTTTATATGAATTGTGCCAAATCGATTATTGCACATCGATAATATTTATAGATGATCAATTATATTTCACTTATCACTAAGAATGGTACCAATTTAACGCTAATATTTATTAAAATTGTTTTGACATTATGGCGCATCATTGCTTTACAACTTTTCCCTTCCTAACTACACTGTTCTTGCTCCGTACTTCGTAAAGGTATATTCCTTTTGCCAGTTGCTCAGTATTCAGTTTGATGGTGTTTGAAAATGGTTGCTGAATTAATTTTCTTGAAGAAATGTCATAAATTACAATTTCCAAAATGTTTTTATTGCCAATAATATTTATCTCGTTTGAAAATGGATTAGGATAAATATTGATTAGTTCTTGTCCAGCCAATTCATTAATGTAAGTTGCAGGTGAAACAGAAACATCATCCACATAGTAATAGCCTCTCCCCCAACCAGCCGAATTAAATACACTAATATTAGTATTGATATCACTTACAAAATTTCCAATAGTAATATAATTCTCACCACCTAAAGCGGTATAATTTCCACTGACAAGTGTCCAATTTAATGTATCGGAAATGATACTATTGGTAGGATTACTGATTTGGGGTGTAAACGGAAGCAAGTAATAGCCTCCATTACCCCCTACCGCTCCTGTTGAAATATAAATTCCAATTGCATCAACGGCAATACCCGGATTCTCACTAGGATTAACATACATTTCAACCTTATAGGTAAACCCGGAGACTAACGGCGAAGTAAGCTGCACTTGTATATATTCACGAACATCATTCGCTCCATAAGTGTAAAACCCTGCATAACCCTCCCCAGTATGAGCATATTGGTATCCCGCAACATTTGCGGGCGCTCCAAAACCTGTAGTATTGCAACCATTGAAAAGGTCACTTGTTCCGGATGTGTTGCCAGGTATTTGCCAAGGAGTAGCAAAGAGTAATTGGTTTTGTGCCGTTGGACAGGTTGAAATGATTTCAAAACTACCATTTGGCACCAGGTTCTGTGACTTACAAATTTGGCAAGCCAACATCAATAAGATAAGGTAAATTTGTTTTTTCACAGCTTTAAAGTTTGAAATTGCAGTTACTTATTTTCAGGGCATGAAAGTTGTGGAAAATCTTCAATTCATAAGTTAACTCCCGATTCAAATTTCTATTAGCACTCAAATTTTTAATAGCTTGTTCAAAACCTAGTTTTAGCCTACCTTCTGTTTCCAACGTGATGTTGTAGAGCATTCAAAAATAATAAAAAAAAGGCAATTAAACCGCAATTCTTCAAAAATAATAGTTTTGCTTGTTATTAGGCAAATCAGTAATAAACCATTTCCAATGGGTAGAAAATACCTGTACTATAACCGAAATAATTCGACTTTCCCGTAAACTCACAACTGTTAAAAGCATTCTATAACATTATTAATCCAAAATTATATCAACAGAATTTCCAAATTGGATGGATCACGTTTGTTTTTTGATATAAAAGTTAAGATCTCTTATAAATTATACAGTAGTTTTTACCTCTAGTTTTTAACCATTTTTATTACTTGCATTTTATCTTCTGAATAAATTTTCAATAGGTATAAGCCCTGTGCTAATTTATTTTCAAGTATTTCAATAGAATAATTTCCCGGTAGTTTATTTTCATTTAACAGTGTTTTAATTTCACGTCCTTTAACATCACACAAAATAATTTTAACGGCACCTTTTTCAGCTAAGTTGAATTGGACTGTTGTTGATTCACTAAATGGATTTGGAGAATTTTGAAATAGTGTAAATCCTGATGTTACTAAAGGATTATAGATGGCTGTTGGTGCTTCATTCCAGCTTGCTACATTGGCAGCGTTAAATGCGCTTCCTGCTGTATTAAACAAGCCCCCTACAATTAAATCCTG
>JBBQVM010000321.1:0-3695 GCA_038211525.1 Bacteroidia bacterium | reverse complement strand
AGTGATTCCCATGACGGATTATCCTTTTCATAAAATAAATACCAAAAGCATTACTAAAATTGGCACTGCAGGCTCATGGGTAAAACCATCCTCGGGTTATTCCTTCCGTAATGCAGAGCGATTTGCGGAGAAGTTGGTGAGTAATATTAAAAATAATATGCATCCTGCCAAAGGCATAGCAGGAGGAAGACATAGAAAATACGATACCATTTTTTTGAATGTTTTAAAAAATCAAAATGAATTAGGTGAAAAAATATTCACATCCATGTATCTCAAAAACCCGGCTCATAAAATTTTTAAGTTCCTCGATGAGCAGACTTCTATAGCTGAGGATATCAGGATTATATCGTCCTTTGATTCGGGACCTTTTATTAACTCGTTGTTTGATATTATTAACAGAAAAAAAAACAATGCTGAAGTATAAATTTAGTTCACCTTATTTTTTTCTTTCCATAATCTGAAATAGGTTCCAAACAGAATATTAGGTTGAAAAAAGAAAAAATACTGACTCGCCTTTTCAGAATTATCGCTGGTAATGCGAATGTTAGGCATATCAATAAATCCGCCTTTAAGTTCTGTTTGAATAAAGAAATGGTTGAGGAAGGTAATATTGAAAGCTAGATCCGTTGAAATTCCGAATCCTGATATATGAAATTCATCATTGCGTTCTTTTCCCGCAAGGGTAACATCAGTTTTAGGATACATCACACCTGCACCAACACCCTGCATAAAATGCAACTCAATATTTCCTAGGTTATATTTTCTCAAATTCACAATGGTTCCCTGATGACGTAATTCGACGTTCACATAGTTTAAACCGTTAGTATGTTCAAAGAGTAAAAAATCGGGATTAATTTCAATTTGTTCACCGTTATAAATGCCATCATATCCGGTGCCGGTATTATTGATGTAACCTGATATTTTTACATCCTGATATTGCGAAACAACATATTTCATGTGATCCACTCCAAAAGAGGCACTCCATCCCTCATTAAAAAAATATCCAATCCTAAAATTTGTTTGAGGAATAGTAATGGCAAGTGGGTTCAGGTAAGGATCAACATTAAAAGGTGTTATTTTATCGTGAGCGGCCACCTGCGAAAGCGTAAAATCAAAATCAGCACCTTCAAAATGAATTTTCGAATCGGTATACCAGCCTCTATTCCAGCCATAATAGAGGAAAAATTGTCCTTTAGTATTTTTTGAAGGAATAATTTCGGCATCACCAGCCCTGAGTGAAAAGGAAAATAAAAGCAATAAGAGTACAAGCAGAGCTGATCGCATGGAACCGGTTTAGGGAGAGAATAAATAAAATTAATGGCGCAAAATTATCTGTTTAGATCCAAAGTAATACAGCTATTTTTTATTTTTTCAGATAAGACTGATAAATTTCGAGCCAGTCGGCAGGGGTCATTTTGGATGCCAGTTCGCCGATTAATTGATAGGGAATATTTTCCGGTTTTTTAAAGCGGATACACGACTTACCCATATCTAGTTTTTGTTTACAATGTTTTGGATATTCGGTAACGAACCATTGGTGTAATTTGGGGTTTGCATAAATGCCCATGTGGTAAAGAGCAATAAAATTTTTTTGGGATGCAATATTCATGAAAGGAACGGGCATAGTTGGGTCGCAATGGTATCCGGCAGGATAAAGCTCTTTAGGAATCACGTAGCCCAGCATACCACAATTCATCACCTCTTTAAAACCCTTCGGCAAATTCTTAAGCACCACCTTCCTCAATTGAGCAACTGCTTGTTTTCGGTCTTCCGGAAGTTCGTCCAGATATTGTTGAGGGGTGAGGGCTTTTGATTGCATGGGGGAGCTTAGTTATTCAAAGGAATAGAGTTTTTTTGTAAAAAACAAAATTACCGATAACAATTTTAAATTGGAAATGGAGAGAATGCTATTTATCTTCACTTTTCAAATAATTGATTTTAAATGGATTTAACTTTTTAACTTTAAACAAGATAACCATTGCCCCTTTAGTTTTGTTTTTTGGTTGTTCCATCTTTTTTTCTGCGAAACACGGGGTTCTATTCATTATTTTGTATCTTCGGATATCTCCAATGAATGCCCGGTGGTGAACATTGAACTACAAAATGGTATCTGCACAATTGAAATAAAAGATATTATCGGAAGAACCGTTTATACTGGGATATTGGACTGTAAACAAAAAAGTAAAATTGTTCCGGTATCCTCATTTAATGAGGGCATTTACACCGTAACGGTGACCCTTAATGACAAATTTGTAAAATCAGCTAAACTAGCAATTGTACGATGAGGCGTCTTTTAATTTTCTTTCTTTTTGCTACCACCTTTGCCCATGGGCAAGGGCTAAATCATCAGTGGCTTTTAGGTTATTGGAATTTAAATGACCCCAAAGGGCGAATGTTAATCGATAATAACTCCTATTCTTTGACAACCGAAAATCGAAAAATGCCTTTTTGGGGTACGGAGGCAAACATTAGCGATAGCAATGGTAATTTACTGATGAGCAGCAACGGCATTTGGATCGCCAATGCGTCTGGTGACACAATGATGAATGGAAGTGGACTTAATCCTGGGTCATATGCAAATTCTTGGCCTAATGGAATGGTGTTGACAGGAAATAATGTATTTTTACCTTTCCCAGACAGTTCTAATTTATACTCTTTATTTCATCATAGTTTTTATTTTGATGGAGTTTCATATGTTGCTCATGAAATATTTGCAACTACAATTGACATTACCTTAGATGGTGGTCTTGGAAGTGTAATTTCCAAAAATAATATTGTTGTATCAGATACTTTTAATCAAGGAATAGCTGCATGTAGACACGCAAATGGAAGGGACTGGTGGGTTGTATGTCAAAAACAAAACAGTGATATTTTAGTAAATTTATTAGCAACCCCAACTGGAATAGATACAACTATTTATCAATCAATTAGTGTTCCAAGTGCTTCTTACAATGTTACCCAGTTAACATTTTCTCAAGATGGGAAACAAATTGCATACTATTTGTACAATACTAGTACACTTAATGAATCAGTAATCATATGTGATTTCGACAGATGTTTAGGCGTATTTTCAAATCCAAAGGTGATTCCCGTCACATTAAATAGCTATTTATGGGGTCTTGCCTTTTCCTCTTCAGGAAAATATGTTTATACATGCTCATCAAATAACGTATTTCAAATAGATACCGACAATTTAAGTGTGGACACTGTAGCGACATATGATGGATTTATCTCTCCTGGGCAATTTGTTTGTTGCGCTACCAAATTTTATAATATGTATTTAGCGGCTAACGGCAAAATTTATGTGACCAGTGGTAGTGGTGTACAACATGTGCATGAGATCAATTATCCGGATAGTGCTGGAATAGCATGTGATGTGCAACAACATTCTATATTTCTAGGATATGGACAGCTACGCGCTGTTCCCAATCATCCCAATTATTACTTAGGGTGTGATACTACAAGTGGTTGCCCGTGTCTTACAACCGGTTTAGAAGAAATCAATAATCATGATTTTAAATTCTCGGTGGCTCCGAATCCTAATGATGGGAATTTTAGAATCAGTTACCTTTTGCCTCATCCTTCGGCAGGCTCAGGAACCGGAAACACTTCGGCAGGCTCAGTGTCCGGAAAAGGGACACTGGAAATTTATGATGTGAATGGAAGGCGGGTATATGAAATGAATTTGCCGCAGT
>JBBQVM010000320.1:0-3700 GCA_038211525.1 Bacteroidia bacterium | reverse complement strand
ACAGGAAAAACATCCTTAAAATTATCTGCCAGCATAATTCCGGGAAGCACCGAAATGTATCTCAATTTACGTTTATAATAGATGAACATGGTTGCATCTCTGAAGTACTGACCTTTAGATTCTACCAAATACCCAACACCTACTCCATTCCAATTTTTGATAGTACGATTTAGCGGACTGAAATTTAGGAGGAATTCAGCATTCAGGAAAGTATTTCTGAAGATACTATAATTTTTATCCTGATCTCTCTCAAAAAAGAAAAAACTGGAAGTATTTATATTGACTTCGTAATGATTACGATGATTTATTCCAACGTTAATAAAAAATATCGGAGCCAGTTCATTTCTCACGAGACTTGCTCCAAACCCAGGATAAATTAGAAGTTTGTTATTTTTAACACTATCTATTCCGGATGAAAAATCCGAGTTTTTATCCTCTGTTGTTTGCTGAGCAAATGAGGTTGCTCCAATCATTAAAATGGCAATTAGATTAAGTATCTTTTTCATTTTGGTGCAGATTATTTATCAATTTCCTTTACCCACAATATCAACCCATCAAATCGAGTAACAACAATTTCCTTGCCTGATTCGATATAACCAGATTCTGCATTTGCTGAATAACTTTGATCACTTATAGTTATTTTACCTGATGGTCTCAAAAAAGATTGTGTTAGACCGGCGCTGCCAACCAACGGCGCCAATGACACATCACTGGAATTATATCCTTCAGCAGCATTCATTGTTCCCTGCAAAACCATGCGTCCAAATCGGTTTGTTTTTATTAATCGCTTGCCAAGAAAATAGGAAACAATTATGGAACAGAATAAAGAGATCATTACTATGGCAAACGATCTCACAATCTCAATTTGAGGAATTCCGTCAAAATTTAACCCATCATTTCCAACCATGCTAAATGCAAAAGAGGTTATGATTAAAATAATTCCGGAAATGCCGGTGACACCAAATCCGGGAATTATTAATATTTCAACTGCGAGTAAAATAAACCCGATTATAGCCATCAAAATTTCCCAATTTGCGGCTAACCCTTCCAGGTATAAGGGAGCAAAATATAGAATTCCTGCAACAATGGCTGCCAGCAAAGGGAATCCTACTCCAGGCGTTTGAAGTTCAAAATATATTCCACCTAGTAAAATCAATAAGAGAATACCACTTACGGCAGGGTTGATTAATAAAGAAATAATTTTCTCTACCAGGCTGGGCGTATATGTTTTTAAGGTGTAATGATCAATTTTCTCCAATTTCAGGACTTCTTCAATGCTCTCGGCTTGTCCTTCACAATAACCATTTTTAATAGCTTCAGAGGTGGTAAAGGTGAGCACCTTACCCGAATCATTCACTCCCGGAATATAGGTTCTGGGATCAACCATTGCTTCCGCAATTTTAGGATCTCTTCCTCGTTTTTCCGCTGTCGAGCGCATCATAGAACGCATATACGACTGGTATTTATCGGGTAGGGCTTGAGCAGATTGATCAACAACAGTGGCTGCTCCTATACTGGAACCACTTCGCATGTAGATTCTATTACAAGCAATTGAAATTAAAGCGCCCGCAGATGCTGCATTGTTATCAATAAAAGAGATAACCGGAATAGGCAGGTTAAGTAATCGGGTGCGAATACTGTCGGCAGCATCCAATAAACCACCATATGTGTTCATGTGAAGTATAACCAGATCGGCACCAACCTTTTGAGCCTCATCCAAAGCTGCACTCATTTTACGTGCTATCCCCGGTCCAATTTCTTCTCTGACGTCAATTTTGTAGACGACTTTAAGTGAGTCGCTAGCACAAATCTTCTCTTCGGATACCAAAATAAGTGAGAAGGTCGTTAATAATAAAATCATCCACCTTTTCAAAACGCCTGACATAAGCACCTTTAAGAGGGAATTGGTGTTAATTTCTTTGTTGATAATCATTTGAGTGTTGAATCCAATTTATAAGTGTTAAAATCTATAATTGTGCTAAATTAAGATGCCCCCCGAAATGATGAACCGATTTACACTTTTATTATTCTTGAGTTCCCTATTCATAATTGTCCAGTCACATGAAGTGAAAGCTTCTGATTTTGCTATGGCAGACTCAATGAGGGTAAGGTGGATCGATGGCAAAAAGTTTATTTTACACAAAGTTGAGCCTAAGCAAACCTGGAACTTCCTCGCTAAGAAATATAATTGCTCCATAAAGGATCTTAAAGCAGCTAATAATGGTGTTAATGATTTAAAAATCGGACAGATAATTAATATTCCGGTTATTACCGCTTCTGAAACCTCTTCAGGCGCAGGCACTAAAGTTACTGAAAAAAACTCAGATACAAACAACTCCCCACAGGTATTTGAAAAATCTTCCATCAGCCATATTTCTAACAAAGCACCTGTTTATCATATTGTTAAACAAGGTGAAACCCTGTATGGTATTTCAAGAATTTATGACCAAACAGTTGATGAGATTAAATTATTGAATAACCTTGTTTCAAATGACGTAAAGGAAGGACAAAAGCTGTTGGTTGTTGATAATAATCAGAAATCACCAATATCTAACACATCCTTAAAGACTACTGAAATTTCGTCACCAAAAACGAATATAAAAACTAATGATCTTCCAGAAAAAGTTAATGCAGCTGTTCCTAAAGTGGTAAAAAATGATGATGTAGTGGTTCCCGCTTCTACAGCCACAAACAATTTCGCTAAAGCTACTAAAACGGTATCTCCTATCAAAAAGGCAAATGGAGGAAAAACCCTGATGCAGGTGAATGAAACAGGAGTAGCGTCTTGGATCCAGAACGGACAGTTAAACGATGATAAATATTATGGTCTGCACCGTACAGCCCCAATTGGTACTATAATCAAAGTCACCAATCGAATGAATAATCAGTTTGTGTATGTTAAAATAGTTGGTGTTTTGCCTGATACAGGTGATAATGATAATGTGATCATTAAAGTTTCTCAAGCAGTAACAACGAAGTTGAATGCCCTGGATTCAATTTTTCAAGTAGACCTTAGCTATGGAATCATGCAGTAATAGAAATTAGCTGAGAGTACTCAGTTCGGCGCTTGCCCCAGCTACTTTGAAGCAAAATTGATTAGGATCGTGCTTTGAGATTTCGGGCAACAAACAGACAAAGTAAGCTTGAAACAATTGCTATGTAACCGATTTTCTCATAGTTCATTAATTCCCCCGACACCGATTTATAAATAATAATTCCGCTAATGAAGGATGCCAATCCTGCCGACAATTGTTGAACTGCGGTATTAAGACTCATAAAACTCCCACGGTTATCAGGAAGTACCGCTGCTGAAATCATTGTTGTTGCCGGAACAGACCTTCCACCCATGGAGATAAAAAACAAAGTGGTTACAATTAAGGCAATAGGTAATCCCACAGTGGGAAGATTGGTAATTAAATAAATAGGAATGAGCGATATAAATATGAAGATAGTGAAAATTCTGAGCTTGCCATATTTGTCAGATAGCTTGCCAATGAGTGGCATCGTAATCAGACTAGCCATTCCTCCTGCAAGATAGATAAAGGGCAACTGCCCTTCAGAAAACCCCACATTCGAAACCATGTACGGACTGATATAAGGAATCACCGAAAACTGACCGAGCATTAATAACATCATTACTAAAAGTGCTATCAGGTGATTTTTATCCACCAGCAAGCCTTTCACCATTGTAATGGGATGA
>JBBQVM010000319.1:0-3719 GCA_038211525.1 Bacteroidia bacterium | reverse complement strand
GTTTATTAAACGATATCGAAAAGGCGGAACAATTAACATTGGTCTGGAACTTGATAAAGAAGCTCTTGAAAAAAAGTTTAACCTCATCACTTCAGCAAAACCATATAAAATTACGGATCGCATTTTCTACCTTGGAGAGATACCGCGCTCCACTGATTTTGAATCTCAAACTACCAATTTCGTTGATGAAAATGGTGTCGATGATTTTGTTCCGGATGATTCAGCTGTGGCTATTATTCAGGATAACAGTTTAATTGTCATTTCAGGATGCGCCCACTCCGGAATATGCAATATTTGTGAACATGCAAAAAAAGTTACCGGAATATCAAAAATTTCGGCAGTAATTGGTGGTTTTCATTTGAAACAGATTGATGAACAAACCCGGCAAACCATCGCGTATTTTAAAAAGGAGCAAATCAGCAGGATTATTCCTTCGCATTGTACAGAACTTCCTGCTCTTTCCGCTTTTTATACCGAATTTAAAATAAGCCAGTTAAAAACCGGACAAGTATTAAAACTGTAATTGGATTTATGAAACTCAAAAGGCTAAAAGAATGAATTCAACACGAAGACTCAAAGACACAAAGTGTTAATGATTATTGGTTTTCTTAGTGGCTTTGTGCCTTAGTGGTTAAAATTTATTCTTGCAATTCAAGCTCGCATTTTGATCGGTTTTATTTCTTTCGATTTTCGGGAAGTCCATATTCTTCAAGCACAAAGTCAACATCTTTATCGCCGCGTCCGCTAAGGTTAACGAGAATCGATTTTTGAGGTTCCTTCTTAGACAATTTTAAGGCATAAGCCACGGCATGAGCACTTTCCAATGCAGGAATAATTCCTTCCAACCGACTTAATTCATAAAAAGCGTCGATGCATTCTTCATCGGAAATCACATCATAATTTACCTTTTTCAAATCTTTAAGCATACTGTGTTCAGGGCCAACTCCGGGGTAATCCAAACCACTGGCTACCGAATACACAGGCGATGGTTCTCCTTTTTCATCCTGAAGAAGATAGCACTTAAATCCATGAATAATTCCGGGAGTACCCAATGTCATTGTTGCAGCATGATCTCCAAGGTTTAAGGAATGTCCACCTGGTTCGATACCATATAATTTACATTCATCGTCTTCAAGAAAAGCAGAGAAAATTCCCATTGCATTACTTCCACCGCCAACACAAGCAACAACATTATCAGGAAGTTCTCCTGTCATTTCCATAAATTGCTCCCTGGCTTCAATTCCGACTACTCGTTGGAAATCGCGAACCATCATTGGGAATGGATGTGGCCCAACAACTGATCCAATGCAATAGATCGAGTTGACCGGGTCTTGTAGATAAGCTTGAAAGGCCGAGTCAACAGCTTCCTTTAATGTTTTAAGTCCATGAGTTACCGGAACAACTGTGGCTCCAAGAATTTGCATCCGAACAACATTCGGATGTTCTTTGGCAATATCCACTTCGCCCATGTGAATTTCGCATTCAAGTCCGAAATAAGCGGCGGCAGTTGCAAGCGCAACACCATGCTGTCCGGCACCGGTTTCTGCAATCAGTTTTTTCTTCCCCATAAATTTGGCCAATAGTGCTTCGCCCATGCAATGGTTAAGTTTGTGGGCACCTGTATGGTTTAAATCTTCGCGTTTCAAATAGATCCGCGCACCATATTTATCCGAAAGACGGTTGCAATAATATACAGGAGTTGGACGGCCCTGGTAGTGTTTGCGAATACTTCTGAGTTCGGAAATGAAGGTATGCGACTTGCTTATGGAATAATAAGCATCATTGATACTTTTCATTTCAGTTTCAAGAACAGGTGGAATAAATGCTCCACCATATTCATTAAAAAATCCGTCTTTGTTCGGATATTTTTTAAAATAATTTTCTGTCATGTTTTTTTACTTAAATATTGAATTTGATTTTTTATTAATTGGAATTAGAATCCTATGGACAAATGTATTTATTATTTAACCAATTTATCTATTCAGAATAGATGTATTATCAGGGAAAAACTAGATTGGATTTGCTTTGTATCTCTCAAAGGTTCTATAATCCTTGATTACAATACTGCTTTGTAATTAAGTTTGGATTGGACAAAATCTAACGCTATTTGAGGAATAATTCTACCGAATTATTCCTCAAATAGCTCACCGAACTTCGCACTCTTCTAGCTTTCAATGCCGAATTTAAGATTAACCAGCTTAAAACAGTACAAAAGTTGGAGTCATGATGACACCCGTTTTGATTATTAACGGCCTAACGAATTGGTGCTTTAACATTTTCTCTAATTTCCTATTTTCGGCTTAGCCATTGATTTCGTGATGAAATCGGAATTTCAAAAGCATAAATACTGGAAATAAAAAAGTCAGAACTAACAGTACTATACCGAAATTACAATAAGTGGTACAAAAAAACAGGTCGTCTGCTCCAAATATATTCGAAACGATACCAACAACAATCATAATTATCAAATCAATAAAAAGTAGTCCCGGAATCAAAAAAAGCTGTCTTATAATTGAATTTTTCATTTTGATTAAATTTTAGTTTACCTTGATGTGATAAAATCAATATCTTTCAGACAAATTTAAATATATATAATGATATAATGAACATTTGTTCATATAATAATTAACAAACATTTGATTGTAAAATATATGTCAAGACCCAAGAGAATACGAAAAATGACAAATCCCCCACATTTTAAGGGATTCAGGCCGATTGGACTTCAGGAAGAAAATAATCCGGTGGTTATAAATTATGAAGAATACGAAGCCATTCGCTTGTGTGACTTTGAACTGCTGGGACAGGTTGATGCTTCAAAATTGATGGATGTTTCGCGCCCTACCTATACCCGGATTTATGAAAGTGCAAGGCGTAAAGTTGCACAAGCATTTGTTTTAGGTAAAACCATTGTGTTTGAAGGAGGCAAAGTTTATTTTGATAGCGAATGGTACGCCTGTAATTATTGTGGGTGCTGGTTTAATCATCCTGCAAAAGATGAAGAGATTCAGAAATGCGGACTTTGTGGTTCGACTGACATAGCACAATATGAAGATGAAACTTTGACTAACAGTATTGTTAATAATAACTGTAATACATAATGAAAATCGCAATTACATCTGTAGGGAATAGTCCAAATTCAAAATTGGACAGCCGATTTGGTCGTTGTTCATATTTTGTGGTTTATGATACTGAAACTTCATCTACTGAATATATTCCTAATCCTTACAAAGAAAACGTTGAAGGTGCCGGTCCAGCATCGGTTGAATTGATTGCCAAGAGAGGAGTTAAAAAAATAGTTTCCGGGGAATTTGGAACTAAGGTGAAGTCACTGACTGACAGCTTGCAGATTCAACTTATTATTTTAAAAAATCCGGAACAATCGATTAATGAGATTATTGAAATGTTAAAGCACTGAAGTGTAAAAATCTATTTTTCCCCATTCATTTTTCGAACTATTTATATTTAGCAGAAATGTAAAAATATTTCTATAATGATCATTCGTTCATAATAATTTATATTTTTATAGCTAAAATTTATATTCTGGAAGTTATATCAATCATTATCATTGAATTTTTAAACGTTTGAAATCATGAAAGTAGCAATACCAACAAAAGGAAATGCAGTTGATGATCATTTTGGTCATTGTGAAGCCTATACAATTTTTAATATTGACGAAAATAAAAAGATCATTGCCTCTGAGGTACTTCCTTCACTTCAGG
>JBBQVM010000318.1:0-3730 GCA_038211525.1 Bacteroidia bacterium | reverse complement strand
AAAGGCATTTCCATAGTCACCAATCCCTTTAACCACTCCTTTCAGGAGCCATTTGGTCCGGTCGCTATCTAAATTTCCAAAGCGCAGCGAATTAAGTTGAGCAATAGGACGGGCACCCATAGTAAAAATATCACGGTTGATACCGCCAACTCCGGTAGCTGCACCCTGATAAGGTTCAATAGCGGATGGGTGATTATGTGATTCAATTTTAAAGGCACAAGCCAATCCATCGCCAATAGCTACCAATCCGGCATTTTCTTCTCCGGCCATTGCCAGCATGTGGGGTCCTTCTTTAGGAAGTGTTTTTAACCAAGTGATAGAATTTTTATAAGAACAATGTTCTGACCACATTACAGAAAAAATGCTCAGTTCAGTGAAATTGGGTGTCCTTCCTAAAATTTCTTTAATCTTATCGAATTCCTCAGGTAAAAGTCCTAATTTTTTTGCAGTTTCAAAACTAACAGTGGCTGCTTCTGCCGTATCGCTCATTTTATTTAGATTATTTTCGGTTATTTGCATGCAAAAGTAAACATAAAATCTGCAAACATTCCCGTAAAGCGGAACTACAAATAGTGATTTAAATTCTGACTGGGATCGAAAGTGGAACTAATTCTATCAATTGCCTATACTGCATTTTTTATATTCCTTATCGGGAAGCTGAAGTTTTTCCGGTTTGACGGAATATCAACATTTACTATTAAGGCCGGTTTTATTATTAAAATAATAGCAGGCATTGCTGTCGGACTTATTTATACTTATTATTATACCAATCGACTTACAGCAGATACGTTTAAGTTTTTTGACGATAGTAAAATTCTTTTCGATTCCGTGTATACAAAACCTTTCGATTTTTTTAGAATGGTTACCGGCATTGGTGCGGGTGCATCGGAATTGCAACCTTACTATGATAAAATGACCAACTGGTACGACACTTTTTCTCCTTACAATGATAACAGGACCATGATCAGATTTAATGCATTGGTTCGATTTTTATCGATGGGGCACTATTATGTTCATGTGATTTTTGTCTGTTTTCTTTCATTAACCGGAATGGTAGCGATTGTTAAAGTATTTAAAAGAGAATTCCCCGATTTGGTCCTTCAATTTTTCTTTACTTTTATTTTATTGCCTTCTGTATTGTTTTGGGGATCGGGGTTATTGAAAGATGCATTGGTCTTTTTTGCAATTGGTTTTGTATTATATTCTTTTGATAAATTAATTAATGAAAAGAATCGTTTACTTCAAAATTTGATCCTATTAGTTTGCTTTTTATTTCTTTTAATGATCTCAAAATTTCATGTTTTCATTCTTTTACTTCCTCTTTTAACAGCCTGGTGGCTATCATCAAAGACCAAATTATCTCCCCTAATTTCCTTCATGGTTTGTCATCTTTTTTTTATATTAATTATCTTTTTATTGCCATTGATCAACGATTCTTATAATCTTGCTGTGATGCTTTCACACAAACAGGCTGCATTTTACGGCTTAGCCAGTAGCGCAGGGGCAGGTTCTATTATTTCGATTCCAATACTGGAACCAACCATTTTGAGTATTCTAAAAAATGCACCTCAAGCATTTATCACCTGCTTCACCCGCCCTTTCCTAACAGATGGCGGCTCATTTTTGATCAAAATTTCTGCACTGGAAAATATTTTAATATTGGTGATGGGAATAATCGCATTGATAAAAATCAAAATAGTAACTTTGAAAGACAAAATACTTCCCATGCTTTGTCTCTTTTATGCCGCGACTTTCTTTACCTTAATCGGGTTGGTGACACCGGTTATGGGTGCTATTGTTAGATATAAGGCACAAGCGCTTCCATTTTTGGTGATTTTATTCTTAATTGTTTTAAATGTTCAACTAAAAGGGAAGTTAATCGAAAATTTGGTCAGCCCAAAAAAATAATATGGAAATTCTACTGACCATTATTTATACTGCTTTGTTCTCTTTTATCATTCTGAAATGGAGATGGTTTAACGATGTTCAAATACACAAATTTGCTTTCATAGCGCTATTCATATTAAAAGTAATTGTGGGAATAATTGCTTGTGAAATATACTTGTACAAATATAATGGCGGTGATTCATTTGCATTTTATCAGTCTTCGAAGGTGATTACAAAAAGTTTTCATTCCAGTCCGGGCGATTTTATTGGGATGGTGTCAGGTTTAGGTGATGATGTTGAATTTATTAAGCAATATGGAAAAGTAAGTGGTTGGAACAACAATGACCTTGTTTATAACGACAGCAGGACGATACTCCGCTTGAATGCACTTATAGGACTAATAAGTCTGGGTAGTTACTATGTACACATTGTCTTTTTTGTATTCCTTTCAATGTTGGGATTGACCGGACTATTCAAAGCAACCAGATTACTAACTGATCGCAATCCTTATCTCTTATTAGCAGCGATATTTTTAGCACCCGGAGTGCTATTTTGGTTATCGATGCCGTCAAAAGAGAGTCTGTTAATTTTTGTATTGGGCATGTTTTTTTACCATTGTATTCGCTTGCTTACGGTTAGTAAATCAATTGGAAATATGGCCGGAATGTTTTTAGCCGGATTTCTTTTTATACATATCAAAGCCTATTTCCTGTTGATGATCACACCCTGTTTGCTTGCTTTTACTTGGGTAATTGTTACGCGGCAAAAGTTCTCTTTAATGAAATACAGTTTGGTTTATCTTGTGGGAATGATTTTAATTTTTAATGCGAGCTATTTTTTAAATGGATTCGACCCCTTAGATGTTTTGGTAATGAAACGATTGAATTTCGAATCCTTCGTAAAATCCTTCCCGGAAGGAATGAATAGCTATATTAACTTACCCTATTTTGACTCTTCTTGGGGAAGCGTGCTTACAGCCGCACCCGCAGCTGCCTATACCGTGCTGGCAAGGCCTTACATCTGGGAATCAACAAATATATTCGTAATATTGTCGGCAATCGAAAACATTATTTTATCTTTAGCATTGTTGCTTGGACTAAAATATGTGAATTGGTCATTGATGGTAAAAAACAAGAATCTGATGCTGTTTTGTATTTTTTTTGCATTCAGTGTTTTTGTATTAATTGGGCTAACCACACCAATAATGGGAGCAATGGTTCGATATAAAGTACCTGCTCTACCCTTTCTTTGTTTAATTCCTGTTCTTATCTCCGGTAAGAAAATAAAGAAACCAATAGTAGGACCATGAAATAATAAAATCAATTGATATAAATTACATCCACGAAAGTAACAGATCAAAAATAATAGCAACTCTAATTTTTAATTTTATCCAATTGCCTAAATTTCACTTATGAACTTATTCCGAAAAAAGACCGTTCACGATATTCTTGAGCAAGTTAAAAAAGATGATGCAAGTACTACGGGTGGTCTGAAAAAACATCTTGGAGTAAGGGATTTAACAGGTTTTGGAATTGCTGCCATTATTGGCGCGGGAATTTTTAGCACTATAGGTAAGGCTAGTGCCGATGGTGGCCCTGCCGTGATATTACTATTTCTTTTTACTGCTGTTGCCTGTGGTTTTGCAGCCTTCTGTTACGCTGAATTTGCAAGCATGGTGCCTGTTTCCGGTTCGGCATACACCTACTCTTATGTTGCCTTTGGAGAGCTGTTCGCCTGGATAATTGGCTGGGCCCTCATTATGGAATATGCGATTGGAAACATTGTAGTAGCTATTTCATGGTCAGGATATTTCACTACCTTACTCACTCACATTCACCTTCCC
>JBBQVM010000317.1:0-3732 GCA_038211525.1 Bacteroidia bacterium | reverse complement strand
CAAAACAAGAGTCCTGTTAACGAAATTTCCGAGTATAGCAACCAACTCGCTATTATTTTTAGTTTGAAAATCTGCCCAGGTAAAATCATTGTCTTTTGTTTCGGGAGCTGTTGAAATTAAAGTGTAACGAAGAACATCCTGCTTACCGGGAAAATCCTGAAGGTATTCATGCAACCAAACGGCCCAGTTTCGAGAGGTGGAAATTTTATCTCCTTCCAAATTTAAAAATTCATTGGCCGGAACATTCTCAGGAAGAATATAATCGTCGTGCGCTTTTAAAATTGCTGGAAAAATAATGCAATGGAAAACAATATTATCTTTGCCGATAAAATGAATCAAACGGGCAGCCGGATTTTTCCAATATTTTTCCCATGAATCGGGTAACAATTCACGTGTTGCAGATATATATCCAATAGGTGCATCGAACCACACATACAAAACTTTTCCTTCGGCACCAGCCAGAGGAACTTTAACGCCCCAGTCGAGATCGCGCGTCATGGCACGTGGTTGCAGTCCGTCGCCGGTATCGAGCCACGACTTACATTGTCCGTAAACGTTAGGCTTCCAATCGTTTTTATGTCCTTCCAGAATCCATTCGCGCAACCAGGGCGCATACTCGTTCAAAGGCAAAAACCAATGCTTCGTTTCTCGCAACACAGGAGCGCTGCCACTCAACTTCGATTTAGGATTTATTAGATCGGACGGACTTAAGGAGCTCCCACAATTTTCGCACTGGTCGCCATAAGCTTTTTCGTTACCACAATTCGGACAAGTACCTTCGATATAACGGTCTGCGAGGAACTGTTTTGCTTCCTCATCATAATATTGCTGTGTTACCTGCTCCGTGAATTTTCCTTTTTCGTACAGTGTGGTAAAAAATTCGGAAGCAGTTTCGTGATGAATTTTATTGGAGGTACGTGAGTAAATATCAAATGAAATTCCAAAATCCGCAAAGGACTTTTTCATCATCTCATGATATTTATCGACCACCTGTTGAGGGGTGATTCCTTCGGCTTTTGCTTTCAGCGTAATGGGAACACCGTGTTCATCCGATCCGCAAATAAATTTAACATCGTCGCCCTTCAACCGGAGGTGACGCACATATACATCAGCAGGTATGTAACATCCCGCAAGGTGACCTATGTGTACGGGCCCATTTGCATAGGGAAGCGCTGCTGTAACAAGAGTAGGTTTTGATGCCATAAATTCAGAAGAAAAGCCCTGTTTTTTCTTTAATCAAGGCATTTTTAGTAACTTGCGCAAAGATAAGGAAAATGTGTTGATGTGTTGATGAGTTGATGTGTTGATGTGGCTGTACTTAGTTAACAGACAGACAAGAACGATAAATTTAGCAAATCAGCACATTAACACATCCCCTCCTGGTCACTGATACCTGGTTACTGGTCACTTTATGCCTTGATAAATATAAATAAAAAACTTATGATAACTCCTCCTCCTTTGGTTGCCGGCGATAAGATAGGAATTGTTGCACCTGCTCGTAAAGTGAGTGCCGAAGAAATGCAACCAGCCATTAATCAGTTACAGTCGTGGGGATTTGAAGTGGTGAAAGGCATGTATTTGTATGAGGAGGAGCATCAGTTTGCGGGTTCTGATCAACAGCGGTGGGCCGATTTGCAGATGATGTTGGACGATGCATCTATTAAAGCAATCTTGTTTGCAAGAGGTGGTTACGGGTGTGTTCGAATTATTGATAAACTCGACTTCCATAAATTTCAGAAATCACCAAAGTGGTTGATAGGTTTCAGCGACATCACCGTTTTTCATTCGCATGTTAACCATCACTGCAAAGTGGAAACATTACATTCGCCAATGGCAATTAATTTTTCGGAATGTCCTTTGTCGGTACTTGATAAAATGAAACAAATTTTAACCGGACATGAGGTGAAGTATGAACTGAGTCCTCATATTTTTAACCGGTTGGGTAAGGCTCATGCCGAAATGGTGGGTGGTAATTTATCGCTCATTTATGCTTTGGCAGGAACAGAGTCGGATCTGAACACCAAGGGTAAAATTTTGTTTCTTGAAGACCTGGATGAATATCTTTATCACATCGACAGGATGATGATGAATTTAAAAAGAACAGGTAAATTAAAATCGTTAAAAGGTTTGGTGGTAGGAGGGATGAGCGACATGAAAGATAATACCATTGCATTCGGTAAATCGGCTGAGGAAATTATTCTGGATGCCGTTAAGGAATATGATTACCCGGTTTGTTTTGGCTTAAATGCCGGACATATAAAAGAGAATAATCCTTTGGTGATTGGTAGAAAAGTGAAGCTGGTAGTAGCCGAAAAAACCACGTTGACAATTTAAATATTTTAGTTTGAGGATGAGAAAATTTTTGAGTTATATTTTTCCTTTTACCGATAAAATAGAAACCGAAAAAAACGGTATTTTAGAGTTGACCTGGTACAATGGCAAGAAAATGCTGAATAGCAAAAATGCCAATTATTCCTACGACTCGCTTCAACGGATTTTAAAATATGGACTAAAACAAATTGATCTTACCACAGTGAATTCGGTTTTGTTGCTTGGCCTTGGCGGTGGAAGTGTGATTGCTACTTTACGGAAAGATTTTATTTTTGAAAAAAATATTGTTGCTGTTGAATTTGATCAGGCGGTTATTGATATTGCTGCCAATGAATTTCAGGTGGTACCGGGAAATAATCTCGAAATAATTAAGGCCGACGCCTATGAGTTTATTTTTGATTGTACCCAACAATTCGACCTGATAATTATCGATTTGTTTATTGATACCAAAGTACCACAAAAGTTTTACTCATTAGAATTTTGGAATTCACTGTCAGCGACTATTTCGCCGAAAGGATATTTTATTTTTAACGCCGCACTTTCAAAAAATATTGGAATCGTCCTCTCCGATTTAATTCGTTTTTGGGAAAGTAAATTCAATTTCAAAATTTATGATCAGTTTATTGAAGTTAACACATTAGTGATTGGACAAAAGCTGCCGAAGCCCGAGTAATTTATTTTAACATTAGGATTTTTTCCAAAAACATTTTTTATTTTCGTGCCACATTTTTCAATAATATAATTTTTAAACTACTTTTTATGGCAGAACACAATGAACTTGGAATAAGGGGAGAGCAAATTTCCTGTGAATTTTTAATCAAAGCCGGTTACTTTATCCTCGACCGTGGCTGGCGCTGGCACCACCTTGAATTGGATATTATTGCTTTTAAGGACGAAGTATTAGTAATTGTGGAAGTAAAAACCCGAAGTTCGGCAATATTTGCGCAACCCGATGATACCATCTCTAACCAGAAGCTGAAGAAGGTTTTTGAAGCCGCCGACCGGTACATGGAGTTGAAGAATATAGTGTGGGAAGTACGTTACGACCTGATAACAGTGATTGTACATGGTGAAACACATTCCATTGAACACCTGGAAGACGCTTTTTATCCTTTTATGAACAGTTGAACTGCGCTATAAACCAGTTTTAAAAACCGGTTTTGATGAAGTGAAACCTCAGAATCACTGATAGGGTGCGCTTTTGAGCCTTTATTGTTTGTTTTTAAGGGTAAATATGCTCCTTTTTGCTACCTTTGTGCCTCATAAACAGTAAAATGGCAAGGGAATTTAATTCAGGAAGACGGGGGAAACCAACAGGTTCAGGAACGGGTAAGGGCGCCCGTACCGCTAAAAAGAAAAGTGGTTGGGTGAAGCCCGATGGCACTCCGTTGCGGAAAAGAA
>JBBQVM010000316.1:0-3737 GCA_038211525.1 Bacteroidia bacterium | reverse complement strand
AAAAGCCAAATTCTGCAAAAGATTGCCTGCATCCGGTAAATTCCATTGTCTAAATATTTTCTTGCTGATGTAATCACCGATCCATTCATTACGGTAAACTTTCCATGCTTTTTTATGCGATGAATAATTTCCTGATCTTCCATCATGAAAAGCTTTTCATCAAAACCGCCGCATTTTTCAAAAACAGTTTTTGTTACAAATAGGCTCTGATCGCCAAATCGAACCGCATTTACATCAAACCGGGTAAACCAGCAATTGGCTTTTAAAAACCAATGATCAAAATCGAAAGCAAGCCTGAAACAACCGGCAGCAAAATTCTTTTCAAAAGCATTAATAATATTTTTGGGGAAACCTTTCGGTGGAAGACTATCAGCATGAAGAAAATAAAGAATTTCTGCTTTTGCCATGGAAGCGCCATAATTCATTTGCGCTGATCTTCCTTTTTTAGGGCTTACAATTACTGTCGCGCCTGCGTTTGAAGCAATAGAAATCGTCTCATCTGTACTTTGTCCATCAGAAACTATGATTTCAGAAACAAGATTTTCGTTATCTCTTTTTTTTATTTTCCTAATTGTCTCAGCAATATTTTCTTCTTCGTTAAAAGTGGGAATAATAATGCTAATCATGAAATTTCATCTTTTGGCATCATAAGGTTTTCAAATGAATAAAATCTTTTTCTTCATCAATGTCTAAAAGCTCGGGAAGTAAAAAATAAGATAACTGATTCCTGTTGCCAGGTTCTATTGTTTGTTGTAAAACCTTATCTGTACTCCATTTAATATTTTTTTAAAAGTCATAATTAAAATACTTTTCTTCTAAATAAAATTTCATACCGAGTCTTTTCAACAACATCCACCCCCGTCATAAAACCAGGTGCTCTCCGAAATAAAAATATCCTTACGGTCCAATGCTGCCAAAGTTCCTGCCGTTTTATCACAAACCGCTAAGGGTTGATTAGGAACCAACAGATGTCCATTATCATCATCAAAAAATTCTTCAGTTCCGTAATAAATTGCTGTCTTACCGGTGAACACACAAGGTCCATCGGGAGGCATCGGATCTTTGATCGCGCATACTTCCACACTTTCAATAAAAATTAATTTATCAGTTGCATAATTTTTCGGATCTAAAATTCTGTAAGGTCTTTTTGCCCTTATTTCCACTGTACCGAAACCAACATCTGTTATCATTTTTATGTAATCTTTTAAAGGCAGTGATCCACTCAGACACAAAGCTCTCAACCTTTCATCTTCCTTTAACGATTCCGGCATTTCGGTTTCACAAACCGGATCGCTCATCACCAAACGTCCCCCGGGTTTTAATACCCGGTACATTTCTTTTAATGCCTGTTCTAATTCTTCATGTTTAAAAATATTAAACAGGCAATTTTGTGCTGCACAGTGAATGCTGCTGTCTTCGACAGGTAAGTTTAATGCATCGCCCTTTTTTAAATGAACAAATTCTTTATGAAACCAGGGATTTAATTTTTCTGCTTCTTCAAAATTTCTTTTACTCGCTTCCAGCATTTCATCTACAATATCCACTCCTACGACACCATGTTTTTGCCTGCTGAAATAGGCAAACTGTAGCAATTCCATTCCTCCGCCAACGCCAACATATAAAATTTTAGGATTGTTCACCAAATCCCTGGGGTTCACTGTGCTGCCGCATCCATAATTCATTTGTTGCATGATTAAAGGAATATTCAAACCTGGCAGTTGCCATATAGGTGTGGTGGTGCAGCATAAACCGACATCAGGTTTCTCCGCTGCTTCTTTGTAAACGTTTCGGGTAGTTTCTAAATAAGCTGTTGACATAATTATTTATTGATTAATTAAATGAATGGTCAAATAAAATAAAGCGCTTAACAAAGCGGCTACCGGCAAAGTTAAAACCCATGATAAAACAATTTTTGAAATTTCTTTATTGTTGGCAGTTTTGTTTACTAACCCAATACCATAAATACTACCTACCGAAACATGAGTGGTGGAAACAGGTAATCCGAATCTAGAGGCCATTATCACTAATGTTCCGGTTATTAAATTGGCCGTAAAGCCTTGCCCATGATTGAAGCTGGAAATTTTACAGCTCATGGTAGTTGCTACTTTTTTTGCATGAAGCAGGCCACCAACAGCCATTACAATGGCAAGAAGGCCGATATAAACAGGAATCTGAAATAATTGAGTTATCAATAAGAGTGATACTAATTTGGGCGTGTCATTCAATCCTCTTGCAAACGAAACAATAGCGGCGCTGGCAAAATGAAGATTGTTCAATAACGGTTGAAAATTGATGCCCAAAAATCTTCCGTTGTATTGCATGTTACATTCTTCCTGGCTGCCTATCGTTGTCTCAACAACAGGTAATGCTACAAAACTATTGGTCGCATTGACTAAATTGGGTACAAGAACTAACTTCCTGCCTACACATAAACAACTTTCCTCTGAAATGCCCCCTGTTTTTTTTGCATAATGAAAAAGCTTATAGACCAAACTACTCAGTATAACTGCAATGATTGGGCTTATTAAAAGTGGGAGGAAAAAAGTGTTTCCAAGCTTGCTAAAATTAATACTTGTTCCAACTGCCACTAAGCCACCGCCCACTAATGCCCCTACCAAACCATGCGTTGTAGAGATTGGAAATCCCAACCGCGTAGCTAATAAAACTGTAGCACCTGCGGCTAAAGTTACTGCCAATACAAAATCCGCTGAATGAATGATACTATCGTGGAGTAAACCTTTACCAGAAAAATTTTTTATAAGTGTTTCTGCAAAAAACCAGGAGCAAACTGACCCTGCAAATGTGCCAATGGTAGCCAGAGTTAAAGCCGCTTTATAATTCAGCGTTCCACTTCCCCAGAGGGTGGCTACACCTTTAAAATTATCGTTACCTCCATTAAAATAAGTGAGAAAAAGAACCGCAATAAAAAGAAAAATTAGCATGCTATAATATTTAACCTTACGCAACCGCCCCGCCACAGCTACTTCCCGCTCCGGCAGTGCATCCATAGCAGTGCTGACCTACCAAAATATTTCTGTTATTTAGTTCCTCCACATTAAATTCGCTGATGTGTTTTGACTGAGTTCCCACTTTCATTTCGAGCATCTGGTTAAAATCGCAATCGTATAAATATCCGTCCCAGCCAATAGAAATAGTATTGCGACACATTACATTAGCCGCTGCAACCGGGTTATAGGCGTTTACTAATTTCTCCATGTATGCTTCGTAGTTGCCACTTTTCAATAGGTAGTCCAGGTAACGATTGATAGGCAAATTGGTAATTGTAAACAAATGATTAAACACAATTCCAAATTCCTTCATCAACGCTTCTTTGTATTCTTTTTCAAGAGCCTGCTGAGGCGGAGGTAAAAAAGCCCCTGCAGGATTATAGACTAAATTTAAAATCAGCCCTGTCTCTTCTTTTCCATAGCCTGTTACATTCAACATTTGCAATGCCAGGATACTTTTTTCAAAAACATGATTTCCGCGTTGCCTGTCTGTTCTGTCTTGCGTATAAAACGGAAGTGAACAAACTACTTCTATATTATTTTGTTTGTAAAATTCAGGAAGGTCATTATATTTTTTATTGGCAAGAATAATAGTAAGGTTGCAACGCACAATGATATGCCTGTCTAACTTTTTTATTTCTTCTACAAACCATCTGAAATCCGGATTCATTTCCGGTGCGCCTCCGGTGAGGTCAATTGTTTTTAATGAAGGATCATTTTTCAGGACAT
>JBBQVM010000315.1:0-3747 GCA_038211525.1 Bacteroidia bacterium | reverse complement strand
CCGGTTTTTCCCATTGTTCCAAAGCCATGGGCATCATCAACAAATAACCGGAATGTGAACTTCTTCTTTAACGCTACAATCTCTTTCAATTTTCCCTGATCACCCGACATTCCAAAAACTCCTTCGGTAATCACTAATATAGCTCCGCCGGTTTCTTTAACAAGTTTGGTGGCCCGTTCTAATTGTTTTTCCAGACTGGTAATATCGTTATGAGGATAAACAAAACGTTTCCCCATGTGAAGTCGAACACCATCAATAATACATGCATGTGATTCGGAATCGTAAACAATCACATCATGTCTATCTACTAAACAATCAATAGCACTAACCATTCCCTGGTAACCATAATTCAACAGGATAGAAGCCGGCTTACTTTCAAAAGCAGCTAAATCTCTTTCCAGTTGTTCATGTTGATTGCTGTTGCCTGACATCATTCGAGCTCCCATCGGAAGCGCAAATCCAAAATCGGCTGCAGCTTCAGCATCTGTTTTTCGAACTTCGGGATGGTTGGCAAGTCCAAGATAATTATTTAAACTCCATACTAATTTTTCTTTTCCGCGAAAAATCATTTTGTTTGAAATATCACCTTCTAACCTTGGAAACATAAAGTAACCGTAAGATTCTTTTGAATGCATCCCTAGTGGACCACGGTTCTTTAATAACTTTTCAAACAAATCTGTCATGCGAACGGCTTAGTATTTTTTTGCCTTGAAATTATTCCGAAAGATCTGAACTTTTTTTGTTTTAACAACACGTTGATCAATAATGTTTTCAACAACGTTTTGTTAATGACGTACTTTTAACGAACGAACTCAAAATAAGTTTGCATTATATTTCTTACCTTTGTCTTATGAAAAAAAATAAAATAGTATTCATCATTACAATGATCTCTCTAATGTTCATTGTAAATTCTTGCAGCAAGTTTAGCAGAATACAAAAGAGCACCGACATGGAAGCG
The DNA here is from genome assembly GCA_038211525.1 of Bacteroidia bacterium. Lineage (GTDB taxonomy): Bacteria > Bacteroidota > Bacteroidia > AKYH767-A > OLB10 > JADKJB01. The sequence continues at coordinate 2,789 of JBBQVM010000315.1, read as the reverse complement.
AAGTATAAAGCTGCCGTGAACTATTATGAACACAAAAACTATTTCCAGGCATTACAATTGTTCGAAGAACTGATCACCGTTTTTAGAGGAACCAATAAAGCAGAAGACACCTATTTTTATTATTGTCAGTGTTACTTTGAGACTGGAGAATACACTGTAGCAGCCTACCACTTTAATAATTTTAATCAAACATTTCCAAATTCACCACGCGCTGAAGAAGCACTATTTAAAAATGCTTACTGTTATTATCTCGACTCACCGATTTCTTCATTAGATCAAAAAAACACTACCGATGCAATTCGTCAATTTCAACTTTTTATTAATCGATATCCGCACAGCGATAAAATTGAAAAGTGTAATGAACTAATCGATCAACTTCGATTAAAATTGGAAACAAAAGATTTTAATAATGCAAAACTTTATTTCAAAACCAGCAATTATAAATCAGCTATGTTTGCTTTTCAAAATGTGTTGAAAGAATATCCTTCCACTGTTTTTAAAGAAGAAAGTATGTATTACATTTTGCGATCTTCTTATTTATATGCCGGCCAAAGTATTGATGCGAAAAAAGCCGAGCGATACAAGCTGGCTATTGAGAACTATTACAAGCTGATTGATGCATTTCCACAAGGAAAGTACCTTAAGGATTCTGAGAAAATATTCCTGGAAGCCCAATCCCGCATCAAAAAGCTTGAAAATGATTCACAGGTCATATAATTTTGCTACTTTTGCACCTATATATATATGTAAGTAAAAATCTGCAGAGATCATGTCCTACAAAAATGCCGCTACCACTACCGTTACCCGTGACCTTTTAAAGTTTGAAAAAGGAACCGGTAATATCTATGAATCACTGGTAGTTATCAGTAAAAGAGCCAACCATATTTCCACTGAACTGAAAGAAGAACTTCAGAATAAGTTGTCGGAATTCGCTACCGGCACCGATAATCTGGAGGAAGTCTTTGAAAACAGAGAGCAAATAGAAATCTCTAAATTCTATGAAAGGCTTCCTAAGCCTGTTTTGATTGCCCTTCAGGAATACCTCGACGGCAAAATTTACCACAGAAATCCAGCTAAAGAACAATAATTCCAGCCCCATGAGGCTTTTCAAAAAGAGAATCCTTTTGGGTATAACCGGTAGTATTGCCGCTTATAAATCTGCTGAATTAGTACGCCTTCTTGTGAAGGAAGGTGCTGATGTTAAGGTTGTTATGACTAAATCGGCGCATGATTTTGTAACACCTTTAACCTTGGGAACACTTTCCAAAAATCCCGTCTTAACTGCTTTTAGTGACCCCATCTCCGGGTCATGGAATAACCACGTTGAATTGGGGCTATGGGCCGACGCCTTAATAATTGCGCCAATTTCTGCCAATACCCTGGCTAAACTGGTAGGTGGCAGGTGCGACGATCTACTCACCGCAGTTTATCTTTCGGCTCGATGTCCCGTTTTCCTTGCTCCGGCCATGGACCTCGATATGTTCGCACATCCTTCCACTACTCAAAATATTTCAACGCTCATTTCGTTTGGAAACAGGATCATTGGTCCCGATTCAGGTGAACTCGCCAGTGGTTTATCGGGCGCTGGCAGGATGGTGGAACCCGCAGAAATTTGTTCCTATATTATTAAATCACTAGCTCCGGAACCAATTCTTGCAGGAAAAAAAGTTCTGATCAGCGCTGGCCCTACCCGAGAAGCTATTGATCCTGTTAGGTATATTTCGAATCATTCTTCCGGTAAAATGGGAGTAGCCTTGGCAGAGGAATTTGCGATGAGAGGTGCATTGGTTACACTGGTTGCAGGTCCTGGGGTAATGATGCCTAAACACCGGGATATTAAAATATTCAAGGTAGTTTCTGCTCAACAAATGTTGGATGCATGTTCAGAAGCATTTGTTAATTCAGATATTGCTATTATGGCTGCAGCTGTCGCCGATTATACACCGCTCGATCCGGCAAATCAGAAAATAAAAAAGTCATCAGAACAACATTCGTTAGCCCTAAAAAAGACCACCGACATACTTGAAAAAATGGGAAAGTCGAAGTTGAAAACACAATTTCTCGTTGGCTTCGCCCTTGAAACGGAAAATGAATTGAATAATGCTATTGCTAAATTAGAGCGTAAAAACCTAGATTTAATAGTGCTTAATTCTATGAGAGATGCCGGTGCCGGATTTAATTCCGAATCAAATAAAATTACTATTATTGATAAAAATAAAGCAGTGACCGAATTTGAATTGAAAACCAAAAAAGAAGTTGCTTCTGATATTGCCGATAAAATTATTTCATGCCTCAGCAAATGATAAAAAAAATAACACTTTCCCTATTCTTGCTCTTGGTTGTAAAAACAACTATGGCACAGGAACTAAATTGTAACGTGACAGTTCTAACCGCTCAAATCCAAAGCAGCGATAAAAAAATATACACAACACTTCAGAATTCTATCTATGAATTCATGAACAATACCCGCTGGACCAACGATCAATACCAGAATCAGGAACGTATCGAATGTACCATACAGATTAATATTACTGAACGAACTTCCAATGATGATTTCAAAGCTACTATTCAGGTGCAATCCAGACGGCCGGTTTATAAAACATCGTACCATTCACCTATGGTAAATATAAATGACGAGAATTTTCAATTCCGATACATTGAATTCCAAACTATAGAATTCAATGAAAATGGAGCCAATCCAAACCTCGCTGCAGTGCTTGCTTATTATGCTAATATAATTATTGGAATAGACGAAGATTCATTCTCCCCACTAGGCGGAAGTCTCTGCT